>JBCDGY010000246.1:0-4799 GCA_039414375.1 Bacteroidota bacterium
AAGCCGTAGACATATCACCGTATTGTACATCTACAGTACCATCAGGGAAGAGGAATAGTTGGAAGGTTACCGAGCCTGTAGTATTAAATCCTGGAGCTTCTGTCCATTGTACGACTACCGTGTTTCCAAATGCTGCAATGTGAACAGTACCCCCGTCTCCTGTTCCAGGTTCCAGATCGGCCCAAAAGGGAGCGATAACCGCGTTGATGCCATCTTCTACTGGCAATTGAGGATTTAAGAAAGTTGGTCCATCAGGTTCAACAAAGGATACAAATCCATTAGCATTGATGTATAGGGTTTCATACTCTTCACCATACAGTGAAAAAGGAACCGGAAGACCTACACTTATTGTACCATCTGCAAAACCATTATCTCCCACTAAAAACTCTGTAATATCAGTCGCTCCAAAATCAATAATATTAAGGAAATTCGACACTGGTCCTCCTTCTTCATCACTATCCATCCAAGTGTAGCCGTACACTAAATCTATTCCCATACCAAATGGAACAGCTGCTCCTTTTCTGGTATCTACAAATCCTTTAGACTGCTCTTTTGAGAAATTTGGAAAGTTGAGCACCTCAGTTTTTTGCATTTGAGTATTCTCGTCTTTCAAGGCCATTGCCATAGCAAACTCTGGGAAAGCATATACCAACGGAGAACCTCCTTCATTAGTTAAGGATAGTTCTACTTGTGTACTCTCCGTTGCAGGAAGCGTCACAAAATTCTCTTGTGGACTTAATACGGCAAAGGGTCCTTCTACCCCGACACCATTAAGCACAATTTCTACGACCTCAGCATTTTCGGCATCACTGGCAATAGACAAGATACCATTACTACTTCCAACCGCTGTGGGCTCATAGGTTACCATAACTTCTAAAGATCCACCGGGAAGAACAGTTCCAAAAGCAGGATCGGCACTAAACACTTCATTGTCAGAGGTAATAGAAGCGATATTAAGATCTCCACCCCCTACATTGGTAATGGTAAAGCTTTGTTCTGCGGTTACACCAACAAAGACATCATTGAAGAGTAATAGTTCCTCAGAAACTTCAATTTCTGAAGTTTGTCCAGCAACTTCAAAAGTTGTTGGTACAATTAAACTAGGGATTGCTGCATCGTTGCTTGTGATATCAAGGTCCGTTAAGTAAGTTCCATTAGCTAATGGTTCACCATCAAAAGCAACCGATAGTTCTAGAGAATCGCCAGGTTCTATAGTTCCATTTTCTGGGGTGAGTGTTATAAAGCTTCCATCCTGACCTTCGCTTAGCGCCCGAACAAGACTGGCGAAACCATCAAATAATTGGAAGGTTTCCCCACCATTATCACTAAAGGCATAGGTATTTGGTCTAGTCGTCTCTACATCACCATCAAATCCTTGTGGAAAGGCGGGTCCGACGGGATAGACATTTACAATCCAGAAATGTTCCCCAGCATTAAATGTTAAGGGCTGACTCAACTGCGTAAAAGCAAAAATACCATCTTCACTACCTCCGTTAACTACCTGTTCCAATAACAATTCTCCTTCCTCCGGAAGATCACCTCCTTTGTATACCTGCAAAAGGATTGTAGTGTTAGCAGCTGATTCTGTTCTGTAGTAGTTACGGACCGCAGTAAGTTTAAAATTCTCTCCTGGAATATCGAAACGAACAGCTGTGGCTTGTGATACCTCAGTATCATCGAAGCCAACAAAACGATCTGTGGTATTAACGCCGGTGTCATAAAAGAGGGAATCTATAATTGCCGAATTTGAAAGCATTTCAGCGCCTTGAATTTTAGCTTTGGGTTTGGGTAGAGTAAGTTTACCTTTTTCCTTTCGCGTAGCTTTCAAGGTTCCTGATGAAGAAGGTTTACCTTTAAATATACTGCGGTCTAAATTGGCTAAATCTTCAGCAGCCTGCCCAGCAGGAGTAAAATCTGGAATTCCAACAGCGACATCAAAGGATAGGGGAACATCGCCATTATTGGTAACCGTTAATGATTTTGTAACTACGGAAGAGGCATCGGCCTGTAGATCAACAGCAGCTTCTAAAGAAGAAGGCGCCACCTCAACTTGTGCCCCTTGAAGTACCGTTACGTTAGCCTCACAACTATCTGTGAATCCAGCAACATCGGTAACGGTAAGGGTTACCGTAAAAACCCCTAGTTCTGAAAACACACTCTGGTCAAGACTTAAACTTTCGATAGCACAATTATCGGTAGAACCGCCATCAACCTGCTCTGGTGTAATTTCAACACTTTCACTACCGCCAAGCTCTACACTAATGTCCTGACAGACCGCTACCGGAGCTTCTGTATCTATCACATTAACCGTTACGATGGCCGTACAACTTGCTGTAATTCCTTCGACACTAGTCGCTGTAAGGGTAACAATATTTTCCCCCACATTACTACAATCAAAAGTATCTTTATCTAAAGACAAGGTTACTGCTCCTCCATCAGGTCCCACAGAACCATCATCAATTTGTTCTGGCGTTATCGAGACACTACCGTCATTGGCGTCAAATTCAACAGTGAGATCTTGACAAATAGCTATGGGTGGATCACCAAAAGCCATTTCAGATATGTAGGTTCCCCAGCCAGAAAAACTATTGTCTTGAGCAATATATTCCGTGGTGTACCAAAAATCTTGGTCTACAGGGTCGATACTCATCATAGAATAATCTCCCCATCGATTTGTGCCGCTACTAGAAAGTGTACCTTCTAAAATACTGGTCTCTGGAACATTTAATATTCCTGTACCACTTTCACTCGCCGTTTGCCCGGCAAAGCGGATAGAAGGATTCAATTCCGAACTGACGACTGAATAGCCTAGTGCAATATCGCCTTCTTCGTTCATAGCGATACTTCCCATCCATCTATTTAAACCATCATCAGGCAAATAGGTTCCTTGTTGATAAGTATCCCATGGTCCGCTACTCTTTCTGAATTCATACCAGCGCACACCAAATGTTCCTCCCGCTTGCTGTTGTACACTATGGTTGGTTAGCATACTAGCATATGACCCAAAGTTCATGTACTGTAATCGATACATTAGAAAGAATGGTAAGACATCTAGCGACTGTCCATTAGGCTGCGGTACTTCTGTTTCGAAAAAAGCATAAGGAGCGACCGCTACTGATCCAAATACCAAAGTAGAATTTGAAGGATTGTCAAAATCAATTGTAGTGGTAATCAAGTTCAAAGAATTTCCACCAGCGGAAAGATACATGGAGTAATGCGGTTCTCCTGCCGGAGGTGGTACGGTTCCATCCGCATCAGCCGGAAGAATTCCATCGAATTCAGGGTCGTCAATTTCGAAACGTTGCGCACTGGTTGCTACACCGTTGTACATGTCAAATTTATTGATGGCTACCAATGAAAAACCGGCAAAACTTTGCCCATTTGCAAAATCTCTTGTGGTAATGTAAAGTGCATCATTCCAGATACCTAGTTTGGGGTAATCAGGAAAGTCAGTTTCATAACTGATAGCGTACTGATTATAAGCCCCAAGAGGATCAGCAGTTTCGGAGACTGCAATTAGCATAAAGTAGGGTGCACCTTGATCCACGGCGAACTGGCTTACAATCCAGCGGTCTTCAAACTGATCGTACACCACTATGGGGTCTCCATCATTTGTTCCTGCTAATACAGGATCTAGATTTTGGAAAAACACGCTATTGGGCACTGGACCAAACAAGGTGTTTCCACTTTTGTCAAAAATAGTGGTTACACTATTGGTCATTTGGATGTAGTGGTTAGGGCCAACATCACCCTGGGTATCTGGCGGGGCCACCTGAATACCATTTACATCGGCATTGTCTTGGTTGCTACCACCATCAAAACCTACTTTGACTTGCGCCCCATTGGCCTGATTTGTGGTAAACACTTTTTGCATAACAGGATCTGGAGTCCTGTTAGGAATCTGTTTAATTACCCCTGTTTTCTTTAGCTTGTTAGGAACAATGTAAACATCAGAAGCGGACTTTTTCGTCCTACTCGGAATAGCGGTAATCTTAGTTAGCTTAGGTGATTTTCCAAGATAGCGGACATCCATTGTCTTACTACCTTTAAGTGATCTTTTCACCTGTTGGGCTTGACCAAAATTAAAGCCACAAAAAATAATTACTAATAATAATACGATAGCATTAGGTTTAGCCATTGGGGCAGACCTATAACTACCTAACCAAAAATAATTTTGCTTCATTTTTGTAAGGTTACGTTAATAAAATCTATTTACAAGGATAAGGAAGTCATACAGTGTTCAATTGTAGAAAAATCCAAATCAGGTTGAAAAGTTAAAGTATTAACACTACTTAACAAGACTTTTCATCACTTTTTCGTTGAAATACATCAAAAATGTATTATGGATAAATTTTATGCATTTCTTGTGCTCATAAATTGATAATTTCTTTGAATTACTTCTACCAATTCTAATTTAAAATGAAGAACTATAAGATACAGCGACTTAAGCTAACCACAACAAACCATTTTATTTTAGAGGTCGGCATTAATGATGTCCCAGGGATTTTTATTCTTGATACGGGAGCTTCAAACACTTGTGTGGGTATCGATAGAGCAGCATTTTTTGGGCTTCATGCGTTAGCTTCCGATATTAAAGCGGCTGGTGCGGGAACTACTGAAATGGAAACTTCAATAGCTAAAAACAATACTATAACTATAGGAGCTTGGACAAAAACGAGACAAAAAATTGTCTTGTTTGATCTTGTCCACGTCAATCAGGCTTTGGTCGCGCATCAATCGCAGCCAGTTGATGGTTTTATAGGCGCAGATATCTTGAAGAAGGCCAAAGCCATTATCGA
>JBCDGY010000247.1:0-4762 GCA_039414375.1 Bacteroidota bacterium
ATAATCTGTGAAAACAGGGTAATATTATCCATGAGAGGTAAGGTTTTTTTGGTGTCACTCCCAAAAGTAACTCTTGGGTCAAAAAAACAGCCTCTCATTTTTTATTTAGGACGCTATTGACCTGAGTTCGATCATTAAAATACCACTTCGGACCGTAGTCCGAAATGGTATGCATGAACACTTACTTCCAGGTATAATTCTTCTTAGCGGCTTGTTTTTTGATCGCTGCGAGCATCGCATTCTCTAGTTCGCCACGTTGGTCGCCTTTTGCCTTTTGGGCGTTTTTAATATGTGCGTTACGTTTTTTGTTGAGTTCATTTATCTGCTGTTGCAGCGCTTGTCGTTCTTCTTTTTTTGAGGCTATGTATTGCTGGATTTCTGCTTTAGTTTTGCCTTTAAGCTCTTTGGGCAGGGCTGTTTGTGGTAGATTGTCAAGCACCTCAGCTTCTTCTTCAACGGCGTCTACCAAGTCCCATGTTGCATTGTTGTATAAACGGGAACTTTTGCTAACCGCTCGTTTGATTACAACGGACTCGTTCAATACTTGTGCATTTTGATCTTGCAGGGCTTGTTTTTCTAACCTTTTAGTCCCCAGTGCTCCATAACTAATGTAGGTGCCATTCAATCGGGAGTTTAATTCGATAATGAGTTTGTCGTATGGTGTAGCTATATGCACCAATTGTTGGTTGTGATCTATGGCTATGTAATCCCCGCCGGTGAGCGAGGCTCCGTCTTTCCAATTGGAGTTGATGCCCTGTTCGTAGTTACCACAAAATATAGTATTGACTACAACATCTTGCTCCTTAGCCTGGGCAACGGCATCCCGATAGTCGAGCTTTCCTTGGGTAAAGGGTTCGTTACCTGCGATAAAAATAAGTTTCAGGTCTTCGCTGTTATTACCCCAGTCCAGTCGCTCTAAAGAAGTACTGATAACCGTTCCGCAGTACTCTTCTCCGCCGTTGGTGGTGAGGGAAAAGAGCTTCTCCGAAATGTCGTCAAGGTCATTGCTAAAGCTGAGCACCTCTCGTACATAACCCGTGCGGGAAGAAAGTCGGTCATTACCATACTCAAACAAAGCAATCTGTAACTGGGGTTTTTGGTCATGGTTGCACTTGGCATAGGTAAATTCATTCACAATATCCCAAAGCTGAGATTTGGCTTGATCGATAAGGCCATCCATACTGTTGCTGGTATCTAAAAGCAAAGCAATTTTTACGTGTTGTGCCTTATGCGGTTTATCCGCTTTTGTGACTATTTCTTCATCCTTAGGAAGGCCATTACCATGGGCTAATACCAAAGCTGGAAGAAAGACTAATAGTGCGATAAGTGTTTTGTAACGTAGTGTCATGGGTTTTCTTTTTTCGACCAAATTAAGGGCAGGATATTCCTAAAAAAACTACCAATGAGGCAAGTCTGCTTTTGGATGAGGGAAATGGCAGACTTGATGAGGTATCCTATCAAACCCCTATATTTTTTGGGCCTTTACGCCGATTCCATATTTTTTAGTATGCTGGAAATGCGCTAAGTTTATCTGGTATTATGGTGCCATAACATGGATCTTAACCGTTTGAGCCTGCCTTATAGATGTCATTAAAAGCAGTTATGTGGATTACTTATTGTTTAGCGTTTTAGAAAGATGATACGTTTTATTTACGTCTTGTTTGTCTTTATAACAGCCTCTTTCACCTTGCAAGGGCAAGGCTTGTCGTCCAACGAAATGGCCATTAAGGGTACCGTTCGCGAACAGCAAACCCTTCGTCCGATTTCTGGAGTTGAAGTCACTACCGATAAGGGACAATTTACAATTACGAATGCCTTAGGAGAATTTACGGTTAAGGCCAGCAGAGGAGATATCATTGTATTTAGAAGTCCCGATTTTGAAACCGTACGCCATACCATTCAGTCTGATGACGACATTGCTGTGGAGGTACAAGACTACAGTCCTGGCGGCCAATCTAAACGGGGTTTCGATATGGCAAAAGAGCACCAAAAGTATTTGGACTCCGCGGAATACTATAAACAGCGAGATATCGAAAAGAGCATTGATTTTATTTCAAAATCGCTTGCCTTGTTGGGAAAGCAACAGCATAAAACCCAATTGTCCAAATCATTAACCTTACTGGGCGAAGTCTATCTGTATTATGAACAATACGATTTGGCCATCACCAATTTAAAAGATGCCCAAAAAGCGCGGAAGACAATTAAAACAAGCCTTTTACTCGCCAAGGCTTACTTGGCCAATCGTGATTACGAGACAGTACAGCAGGTATTGACTCCTTTATTATCGCGAAAAAAGATGGTTCCCTATCAAAAAATTCAACTTTTGGAGTTGTTAGGAGATGCGGATCAAGGCTTAGGGTATTTGAACAAAGCTTTAAATCGATATAAGTCTGGACTTCAAGTGGCCGAAAAGAATCAGGTAACGCCTAAAGTAATCGACCTCAATTCAAAAATTGCAGATGCCTATGCTCAGGCGGATCGTACCATAGAAGCAGAAGGTTACTACAATAACTCTTTGGTGTTATCAGAGCGACTGGCTCCACAAAGGGCAATCCAAGAAAATGAAAAGGTTGCCGATTTTTACAACCGCTCTAATCGGTTTCAAGAAGAGATTCAACTTCGGAAAAAGAGCTTGAACCAAATTCGGGAGATTCCTGAAAATGCAGTAGCTTCTCAAGGTACTGTTCCCGTTAGTGATTCCATTACTTCGCAACGTATCAATTATAAAATTGGCAATGCCTTTGTGGCCCAATCTAAATTTGATGAAGCCATTCCCTACCTTGAAAAGAGTATAGTAGAAGCAGATCGTGAGAATGATTTGGTAGTTCAAAAAGACGCCACCCGAAGACTTTCTGAAGCTTATAAATACAAAGGGGATTTTAATCTTGCTTTTCTAAACTACCAAGCGTATGTGGCTTTGGTAGACAGTTTGTACTTACGTAAAGAACAAGAGTTATCGCGTTTATCGCGGTTGAACAGAGATATTACTAACAAACAGACGCGTATTGTTACGTTGGAACAAGAACGAGAACTGTCGCAAAGTAAGTACAGTTTGGCACTTACGGAGCAAGAACTTATTGGCGAACGCAATAAGCGTCAAAAATGGCTCATTTATTCTCTTGGTTTTGGTATGCTACTCTTGGCGCTTACTGCTTTTCTTTTTTACAGAAGCAATAAAAAACAACAATTGGCAAACGATTTATTGGCATTAAAGTCGTTGCGAACACAAATGAATCCCCATTTCATTTTTAATGCATTAAACTCCGTAAACAATTATATCGCTAAAAACGATGAAAGAAGTGCCAACCGCTATCTCAGTGATTTTTCGGTTTTAATGCGTTCTGTTCTTGAGAATTCGGAGGAAGACTTTATTCCATTTTCAAAAGAAATGGAGTTGTTAAGATTGTATTTAAAATTGGAGCACTCCCGCTTTGAGGATAAGTTTTCTTATGATCTCAAAGTAGGGGAGGAGGTTACAGTAGACGATTTTAAAATTCCGCCCATGCTCATTCAACCTTATGTGGAAAACGCCATCTGGCACGGATTGCGGTATAAATCGGAAAAGGGTTATCTGAAAGTGCTTATGCAGCAACCCGACAAAGAACATCTTAACATTACTATAATTGATAATGGTATTGGTCGCAAGCGGTCTAAGGAACTCAAAACAAGGCATCAAAAAAAACAGCGGTCTAAAGGAATGGGTAATATTGAAAAGCGCATCGGTATTTTGAACAGTATGTATAAAGACAAAGTAATGGTTGCTATTACCGATCTCGAGGAAGATGGAACAGGGACCAAAGTGACTTTAACCCTAAAAAAGAACTAATGGCACTCACCGCAATTATTGTAGAAGACGAGGCAAATAGTCGGGAAATTTTACGGAACTACCTCACCAAATATTGCCCTAAAGTTACTTTATTAGGAGAGGCAGCGACCATCAAAGAAGGGTTGCAATTACTGGCACGGCACCCTCCAGATTTACTATTTCTAGATGTAGAAATGCCTTTTGGGAATGCCTTTGACTTATTGGACCAGGTACCAGATCGCACCTTTGAAACCGTTTTTGTAACTGCTTATAATCACTATGCCTTAGAAGCGCTGAACAATCATGCCGCCTATTATTTAATGAAACCCATCAATATTGACGAGCTTATCAAGGCCGTGGCATATGTAGAAGAGATCAAGCAAAAAGAAAATGCCCTTGAGGGTAAGGTTCTAAGGTCTAACTTTACTGAAAAAGAGGGGAAGATTACGATTCCTCAACAAAATGGCTTTCAAGTTTTGGAAGTGTCCGCTATCTACTATTGTAAAGCTGACGATAATTACACGGAGATTTACCTCGAAGATAAAAAAGTAGTAGTTAGTAAAACCCTCAAATATTTTGAAGATGCCTTGACAGGTTTTTCTTTTGTGCGCATTCACAAGTCCTACTTGGTCAATCTGGATAAAATCGTCTCCTACAAAAAAGGGAAAGGGGGTAGTGTCGTATTATCTAATGGTCGTGAATTGTCGGTGTCGGCGACCCGTAAATCAGCCTTACTATCTCATTTTAGCAATTGAATCAATGCTTAAGTCTGCCTATGGCTATAGCGATACCCACGGTAGCGAACCAGTGTGCTTTGTAGGGACATTCAGGAATAGGGACAGGTATCCCACCATAGGTTTGGTTTTTAGGATTTTGGTTTTGTCTTAAGCTGCCTTTCTCGCTTGTTTTTGTATTCTCTCACCGATCTTGAGCGCATTGGAGGTGTGGATACCGAAG
>JBCDGY010000248.1:0-4759 GCA_039414375.1 Bacteroidota bacterium
ATTGATGTACGTGTCGTCTCAATCATTTCACAAAAGTAAAAAAAAATAATAAACTTAGCGGCTATGAGCGCTTCCTTCGTTGTAACCGTCATCGGCGGTTATTTTATCCTTCTAATTTTAATTTCACTACTAACTTCCAGGAAAACGGATTCCAACACCTTTTTCACCGGTGATCGCCAGTCTCCATGGTATCTGGTGGCGTTTGGTATGATTGGAGCGTCGTTATCTGGTGTAACTTTTATTTCCGTACCAGGCTGGGTAGTTGATACACAATTCGGTTACATGCAAGTGGTTCTTGGTTATCTGCTTGGTTATTTCGTAATTGGTACAGTACTCATGCCGTTGTATTACCGCCTTAAGCTGGTGTCTATCTACGGGTATCTGGAAGATCGATTTGGTTTTTGGTCATATAAGACCGGCGCCTTTTATTTTCTAATCTCACGGGTTATACAAGCCTCTTTTCGACTTTTTCTTGTTGCCGGTGTTCTTCAACTTGCTGTTTTTGATGCCTGGGCTATGCCATTCAGTGTGACTGTGATCACCACGATCACGCTTATTTGGCTATACACATTCAGGGGAGGGATCAAAACAATCGTATGGACCGATACGCTACAAACACTTTTCATGCTAGTCGCCATAGGCATCGTTATCTATCTGGTTAGTGAAGATTTAAATTTGTCCTTTGGCGGTTTAATTGATACCATCAAAAAAAGTGAATACGCCCAAGTTTTTTTTTGGGAATGGCAATCAGGTTCTAATTTCTTCAAACAGTTCTTTTCCGGGGCCTTTATTGCCATTGTAATGACAGGCCTGGATCAGGATATGATGCAGAAAAACCTTACCTGTAAAAATGTTGGTGATGCCCAAAAAAATATGTTTTGGTTTTCCATAGTCCTGGTTTTTGTAAATCTATTGTTCCTGGCTATGGGTGCACTGCTTTATATATATGCGGGTAAAAATGGCATAAGCCTACCGGACAAAACAGATGATCTTTTTCCATTACTAGCGCTTAACCATTTTCCAACTATAGCAGGAATAGTATTCCTGTTAGGTATTACCGCAGCAGCCTACAGTAGCGCTGATTCTGCTCTTACTGCTCTCACAACCTCGTTCTGTGTTGATTTTCTAAACTTTCAGCGTGAAGATACCATTGCTATGCAAAGTAAACAGAGAAATACCAGACTGCTGGTTCATTTAGGGTTCTCTGTCATACTTTTTGCCGTTATCATGATCTTTAAGGTAATTAATGATGAAGCCGTGATCAGTTCGCTTTTCAAAGCAGCAGGTTACACCTATGGTCCTTTATTGGGGCTGTATGCTTTTGGTTTGTTTACACGTTGGCAAATTCGGGACAAATGGGTTATTCCTGTTTGCCTACTTGCACCGGCACTTTCTTACCTACTAAATTCGAATAGCGAAGCCTGGCTGGGCGGGTATAGGTTTGGTTTTGAAATATTGATTGTCAACGGGTTGTTGACATTTATCGGGTTAGTATTCATTATAAAAAGAAAGGCCGTCCCAACTCCTCAGGACGACCAAGCTGTACACTAAAACCAACTAAAACAAATTAGTACAGCACAACTCCTATTAACTAACCTAACTAAACTATAAAACCGATTAAGCTGATTACAAGACCAATGCCAACAACTAAAACAGCTCTAATCAGCTCTAAATGAGGTTTCAGCTTATACACTCATCCTTATTTGGGAATAGTTGTTTCGTATTGAAACTGGATCAGGTAAACCCGAGGTTTTACAAATTATTGCACAGTTCTACCTATGACTCGAAACGTATCTCAATTTTTAATGTCAAGTTCAGGATTGTAGCCAATCGAAAATCATGACCAGCTACCAATCTATCACCTAGTGAAGCATTCTGCTATTCTTAAAGCGCTCGGATTTACCGGTTTTATTGGTCAAGGAAGTTTTGAGCTTCTCCGTCAAATTATTACCCTCTCAGATTCCTATTTTTGTCTTCTCCTGGAGAATGAAGAAAAATGATTCTCAAATACAACGATTATAAACTGAATAATTTTATTGTATTCGAAAGGGTATCTTTCGCTCCGCCTTTCAAGCCGTCCGTAACATATGATAAGGAAGCATGCTTCATTTATTCTCTGCACGGCAATAGCATCTCTTATGGGGGCGTCGAAAAAGATGTGATTGATTCGGGTGACGGTATTCTGATGAAATGCGGTTCCTTTATCAATTCCTGGCAAAATAAAATGGCCGGCAGTCCATGCGAAATTATAGCTATACACATTACACCCGTAATTCTAAATCAGATATATGATGATCAGGTTCCAGATTTTCTAAAGTTGGGTAGGCTTAAATCGAAAAAAATATTTCAACGGGTTCCTCAAACGACAGTCATAGACGAGTTTATCAAAGGACTTATTTTCTACTTTGATAACCCTGAACTCATTAATGAAGAACTAATGATGCTCAAAATAAAAGAACTTATTCTACTGCTCTACAACATCGACTACGAAAACATTAGGGAACTGTTAAGTTCTTTGTTTACACCCGTTGACCATGCTTTTAAGTCGATTATAGAGGCTCATCTCTACGAAGAATTAGAAATTGCGGATTATGCAGCATTGACCAGTACTAGTCTGTCTACTTTTAAGCGAAAGTTTAAAAAAACCTTCAATCTCCCCCCTGCCCATTTTATAATAAATAAACGATTGGAGAAAGCAAAAAGTCTTCTGAAAAAGACCCGCCTAAGAATAACCGAGATATGCTTTGATTGTGGCTTTAAAGACCTAAGTACTTTTTCAAGATCCTTCACCAAAAAGTACGGATTGTCTCCTTCTGCCTACAGAAATACTCAATGATCCTCTGAGCCTATTCTTTGACCCTCGGCGCAAAACATTCAATGTATGAAAGAACAATCTTTGCCCAGGATAAAAGCAAAAAGAATGAAACCCAAAAACGTATTGACGATCCTGCTTACAGTAGGATTATTACTAAATTTTAGAACAATGGCCCAGAAAACAGTACAAGTGGAACAATCAATTTATATCAATGTACCCAAAGATTCTTTATGGAAAATTACAGCGCTGGCATACGAAAAAATAGGTGATTGGAGTGCTGGGGTAAAATCTTCTGAAGGTGGAAGTATTGGGGGTTTCAACGGAGAAATTTACACCGAAAGAGTGTGCGTTCCAGGTTATAAAGGGTTTAAGAAAACTTCGGAGCGAATCATTGATTACCAACCCGAAGAATACTTGTTTACTTACCAGATTGCCGAGGGGCTCCCAAATATGGTCAAGTATGCAACTAACACCTGGACACACGAAGAGGAGCGGAACGGGACAAGAATTACCATGCAGGCGAGCATGGAGTTGCAAGGATTCATTGGCACAATCATGAAAGGGCCTATGAAACGGAAAATGAGTAAAATCTTGAGGGAAAATCTAGAGGAATTGAAGGTATACGCAGAAACAGGAGAATTACATGAGCGAAAAAAGAGACTTAACCAAAAAGCTTCAGCACGACCATAGCAAGAGGAATTGACTTTTTGTGAACATCATCATAAAAAGAATGGCCGCTCCGAAAATCGAAGCGGCCAAGCTGTACATTAAAACCAACTAAACAAACTAGCACAGCACAATTCCTATATTTAACTAACTAAACTATAAAACCTATTTTCTTATCTACAAGCGTTATGCCAGCTACCAAAATATGCCCTCAATCTATTTAAACAGGGATTTACCGTCTGGAAGCCTCCCAGATTGGGACAACCTATCCCGGCTTACCTGTCATATTCACATAAAACACCCAAAACATCTTTCGACACTATAAATTTCTTGCTGTACCCCTCTTTGGAGATTTTCACAATATAATCCCCGAGCTTTACATCGCAGAAGTCGATGATCATCTTCCTTTTCTCCAGTTTCTCAATAGTTACAACGTCACCGTTGGAATAAATCATTTCAACTTCTGCCCCAAGCAGTGAACGATCTACTTTGAAGGTGAATAAGTTTTTAAGATCAGACTTAACCAACTGAATTTCAGGTTCGCTTTTCGCATTTAAAAGTGTGACTGTTCCAAAAATGATGAGTAGGGTTGCTAAATATTTCATGAGTGACAATGTTTAATATTTGCCACTATTTCAAACGCAGCGCCAAATTAAAAACTGTGTTTAAAGCTTTTTAAAAGCCATAATGATTTTCTAAATTCTCAATTTGGGAATTTTTATCCCAAATCAAAACGTAAGATTCTGTACCAAATCTTCATTTTTTAATCGGTTTCAGAAGTATTCACACTCCAAAATCGACCGTCAATGTTTTGAATGAACACAATGGCAACTGTATTTAAAGTGAGGAAACCTGTAACTGGAAGAATCACTTAGGTATAGTATTTGCCCTAAATGCCTAACTAACCAACTTCAAATCAATATGAAAAAGCCTGTAGCAGCGCTCTTATTGCTTATCTCTTCAATCTCCTATGGTCAGATAACCAGAAACGTTAAAATAGCCAATAGAGCAATGGGGCACGATAAGTTAAGCGCCCTATACAAGTATGATCGAAATAATAACCTCAAAGATATTCAGGTTCTTTATCTGGGTATTGATGACAGGTACCAACAAGTAGAAATATTTAAATATGACACAATATTTGTTGGATCGCCCGGAGAGTTTGTTGGTCATTTGAACCAGATCATATCCTTCTTTGAAAAAAATGAACCTGAGGTATCAACTCAAATAAACGATCATACCGTTGTAGTAACGAAACATGTAGGAGTAAAAGCATTG
>JBCDGY010000249.1:0-4738 GCA_039414375.1 Bacteroidota bacterium
CCGGTCTTGAACTGCTTGAAAAATTCGTCGTTGAATAGTTCCTCGTTGTTCATAATGTATGCAATTTAAATTTAGATAAAAAATTAGCGGGGGTCATGACCCCCGCTAATTTCTATTTACACACTTTATGGGATACTACTTTTTGGATACTTGTAGATCATATCTGTGGTCTTGAATTCTATATATGATCTTAGCAAACAATGTTTTATGGATTAGTAAGGGGAAACAAAGGCTATAAGTCCGCCAAAAGTTTCAACAATTTTTCATCCAATTGATGACCATTCCAAGTTTTGTAAGTGACATCTTTTCGTCTTGAATCAAGAATACCAAAATCACCAATGAAGTTCCAAAGTGCAAAACCGATCTGGTTTTCTTTAAATATAGACAGTACATCACCAAACCATGCTAAAAAGACATCGTGTGGTGTTTCTTTATAGCATCCACACTCTCCGCAATGTACGCCAATGCCTTGACGTGTTAATGCAATCCATGGCTCATAGCATTGTTCTAAAAATACCCGATCATAAACTGTATTTTGATGCGTGATGGGCCACTCTGGTTGGGGAAGTTGACTAAAGTCTTTAAAGGCCCATTCTGCTTTGTAGTGCGATATAATATGTGGTGTATAGCCTCGGCAGCTTTGGGCTACCTCTAAGTCCGTAGCTTCGGTAATCACATCAGCACCGATATTGTTGCCGTCAGCAATAATGAGTGCCTTTGGATTTTCATTTTTAATGGCTCTGCTTGCCCTCATAATGAGATTACGGTACACTGGACCCGGTACGGCTTTGCGCTCAGAATATTGATCATTCATATCTTCCCGAAGGCAAGGTTCATTGAGTAAATCGAAACTAATTTGACTAGGGCTATAGCGGCGATATCTCTTGGCCCAAAAGGCCCATTGGGCACAAAAATCATCTAACGCCTGCTCGCTATACCACAAATTGTAGGGCTCAACAAAGCCAGAGTTTATACAAAACCCCGGAGCGCGATGTAAATTGAGGCTCACATGAATACCATATTTATCGGCCCATTCAATAATTTGATCCATTTCTCGAACCCTTTTGCGATGGAATTTTTCCATTCGATCCGTTGTAATGGGTTCAGACCGATCAAAACGAAGAAAGTAAGGATAGGCCATTGGTAATCGAATGAAGTTGAACCCCCAATCTGCCATCCATTTTAAATGAACTTCTTCAGTCTTTAATCTTGGATAACTCGGTTTTGGATTCGAAGTAAAAAAATCTAAAAGGTTAAATCCTTTCCATCGAGGAAGTTTGTCATAAGTAACTCCCTGATCACTGAAAGGGTTGGGAAAAACCCCAAAAGTTGTAGCGGCTGCGGCCGTACTGGTGGACTTTACAAATTCTCTTCTTGACATTGCTTTCATAGACTTAAAAATAGCCTTTTTCAAGGCTTTTCCTTTACCACGAATCTAATTTCACTCGGATTTCTACAATTAGAAGTGCTATTGCTATGCCAGTAAGCAGTAGCACCCTATATAATACATAAGCATGAATATCTCAGTATGCTACCACCATGTTAAAACCCTCCACAACTAGATTTTTTCTGTTAAGTAGCTGGCTGTACTAGATGTCTTATGCTTTACAATTTCTTCGGGAGTTCCTTCCGCCAATAGATGTCCACCATTTTCACCGCCCTCGGGGCCAAGATCTACAATATGATCTGCGCATTTAATAAGTTCAATATTGTGTTCAATAACTACAATTGAATGGCCTTTGGCTAACAGTTCGTCAAAAGACTTGAGTAATTTTTTAATATCATGAAAGTGTAAGCCTGTTGTTGGCTCGTCAAAAATAAACAAGGCTTTCTCCTTAGTATCACCCTTAACTAAAAACGAAGCAAGCTTAATACGTTGGGCTTCTCCACCAGATAGGGTAGAAGAGCTTTGTCCCAAAGTTACATAGCCCAACCCTACCTGTTGTAATGGTTTTAGTTTTTGTACAATCTTGGGTTGCTTGTATTTAGAAAAGTGTGCGATCGCATCATCGATAGTAAGATTAAGGATATCATTGATGTTTTTTCCTTCAAACATCACTTCTAATATTTCCTTTTTGAATCGTTTTCCATGACAAACATCACATTCCAAATGCACATCAGCCATAAACTGCATTTCAACTGTAATCACACCTTCTCCTTTACACTTTTCGCAGCGTCCTCCATCTACATTAAAAGAGAAGTGCTTGGCCTGATAGCCTCTTATCTTGCTTAGCTTTTGATTGGCAAACAAAGTTCTAATATCATCGTATGCCTTTATATAGGTAACTGGATTAGAGCGCGACGATCTTCCAATAGGATTTTGATCTACAAACTCTACCTGTTTCAACTGCGCATATTTACCACTTATGGCAGTGAATTGTCCCGCTTTTTCTCCATATCCCCCAATCTCTTTTAAAATAGCAGGATATAATATCTTCTTGACTAGCGTACTCTTACCACTTCCAGATACCCCAGTAACCACTGTTAACATATTTAAGGGAAAGGTTACATCAATGTTCTTGAGGTTGTTTTCGCGCGCACCTTCTATTTGAATATAATTCTTAGAGCTACGACGCTTTTCAGGAACTTCAATCGCCAAGCTACCATTTAAATAGCCAGCGGTTAATGTTTCTTGCGCGATCATTCGATCAAAAGTGCCAGAAGCAACCACTTCACCACCTAAGGTGCCGGCCTCAGGGCCAATATCTATAATCTCATCAGCAGCTTTCATAATATCTTCATCATGCTCTACGACTATTACAGTATTGCCCAAATCACGCAATGATTTAAGAACAGCTATTAAATTTTCTGTATCCTTAGGATGTAGTCCTATACTGGGCTCATCTAAAATGTACATTGAGCCCACCAAACTACTCCCTAAGTTCGTTGCCAAGTTAATACGCTGGCTTTCGCCACCAGAAAGGGTATTAGATTTCCGATTTAAGGTAAGGTAGTTTAACCCAACCTTGTCCAGAAAATCAAGTCTTGTGTTGATCTCTTTCAATAAGCGTTTCGCAATAGTGCTATCGTGTTCGCTCAGTGTTAAATCTCTAAATAGCGGGATGAGATCCTTTATTGGTTTTTCGACAAGATCCGTAATTGCGTATTCATTTATTTTCACATAGCCTGCTTCTTTACGGAGTCGTTTCCCCTGGCACAAATCACATTTTGTTTTTCCCCGATACCTGGAAAGCATTACTCGATTTTGAATCTTATAACTTTTTTCTTCCAGTTGTTCAAAAAATTTGTGGATACCTATAAAGTGGGCATTACCATCCCAAACCAATTGTTGTTGTTCTGTTGTGAGTTGAAACCAGGGTCTGTGGATAGGGAAATCAAATTTATAAGCAGCATTCACCAATTGATCTCGGTACCAACTCATACTTTCGCCACGCCATGGAAAAACAGCATTCTCATAGATAGATAACGCCGTATTTGGAATAACCAAGTCCGGGTCTATTCCGATAACGTCGCCGTAACCCTCACATTTAGGACAGGCACCGTATGGATTATTAAAACTGAATAGGTGCACATTGGGTTCCATAAACTTCATGCCATCTAATTCGAATAAGTTGCTAAAGGTTGCGCCTTTACCAGTGGCCACTTCTTCAACAATACAACTACCCTTGCCTTCAAAGAAAGCGTTATCTACAGCGTTGCCTAATCGATTGAAGAAATCTTCATCGTCTTTCTTTACTACCACACGATCGACAACGAGGTCGAACATCTTACCAATATCTTTAGGAACTTGGTCAATTCTAACAACTTTACCTTGATATTTAATTCGAGCATACCCGTGTTTGGATAACAAGGCTAATGATTTCAACGAATCGCGATCTTCTGGAACGATGACGGGAGCCAAAAGTAATAGCTTGGTACCTTCTTCATAAGTCTTAAAATGATCTACAACATCGGAGACCGTATGCTTTTTCACCTCTTTATTTGAAATGGGGGAAAACGTTTTTCCAATTCTAGCATACAATAACTTTAAGTAATCGTAGATCTCGGTAGTAGTACCTACCGTAGAACGTGGATTGGTTGAATTGACTTTTTGCTCAATAGCAATGGCTGGCGCTATACCTTTAATATAGTCTACTTTTGGTTTGTCTAGCTTACCCAAAAACTGCCGCGCATAAGACGATAGGCTTTCTACGTAGCGTCGTTGTCCTTCTGCATATAGGGTATCAAACGCTAAAGAAGATTTTCCAGATCCTGATAGTCCGGTAAGGACTACTAGTTTGTGTCTAGGGATAACCACATCCAAATTCTTAAGGTTGTGGAGCTTTGCACCCTTTATAATAATGTGCTTTTTGGGATTTGCCTGTGAAATTGGCAGCATTTTTAAGAAAAAATTTACGTAAAGATACGATTCAGAGGTCTTAATGCCTATATTGCGGGGGTTGACATCTAAAATAAGAGGAATCACAACATACTTTTTATACAGCATGACTGTTTCTCTATCTTTGAGATGTAATTAAAAACTGATAGGCCTATACAGCGATAATTACTTTTTAACATTTAACTAATAACTCTTATCCAATTCAAGGTGTTGAATTGGTGATGTTTAAACCAAAAGTAATTTGTATGGAACTGCAGATAGATGACTCCGTGTTGGTCAAGCAATACATCAAGGGCCAAGAAAAAGCACTAGAAACTCTAATTAATCGTCACAATCAGAAAATACTAAGCTTTATTTACTCCAAAGTCTTAGATCGTGATGTTGCAGAAGATATTTTTC
>JBCDGY010000250.1:0-4729 GCA_039414375.1 Bacteroidota bacterium
ATAAGAATTTACTTACAATTTAAAGCTAAAAAGGATTTAGGATAAGCAAATGTTGTCAAAGCCAGCAAACTGCTGGTGAAAAACGATAGGATATGTTGTGGACTGTTTTTTAATACAACACCCGGAATTTGATCGTGTGTGCTACATTTTTCAAAGCACTGATCACTTCTTTGTTATAATCTTTATCCAAATCTGAAATAACGTAGCCTACCTCTGGGTCGGTGGATAAAAACTGCCCAGTGATATTCATTTCAAACTGTGCCAATACTTTATTGATTTTAGCCATAACTCCGGGTACATTATCGTGAATATGTAGAAAACGATGGGAACCATTTTGCTTTGGCAATCGGATATTTGGGAAATTCACAGCATCTACTGTGTTACCAGAATTGATGTAATCCATGATTTTGTTCGGCACAAAATCGGCGATATCTCGTTGCGCTTCTGCGGTGCTCCCGCCAACATGAGGGGTGAGAATAACATTATCTAAGCCTTGGAGCTCCGTAGTAAAATCCCCATTGCTCCGAGGTTCCTCTGGATAAACATCGATAGCTGCACCACCAAGTTTTTTAGATTTTAAGGCAGCTACTAAAGCCTGAATATCTACCACAAAACCACGTGATAGATTGATGAGCATTGCCCCATCCCGCATCTGAGCGATTTCCTCACTGCCGATGAAATTTTTATTGGCTTTATTATCATCGACATGCAAGGTTACCACATCGGATATCGATAACAATTCCTCCAAAGAATTACACTTGATAGCATTACCCAAAGCTAATTGATCGGCCACATCATAATAGTAGACCCGCATGCCAATAGCTTCGGCTAAAACAGAAAGTTGCTTACCGATATTACCATAGCCTACGATACCTAAATTTTTTCCACGGACTTCATTCGAGTTTAGCGCTGTTTTAAACCATTGCCCTTTATGGATCTCGGCGCTTCTCGTGAATACATTGCGCATCAACATAATAATCTGGCCTATCGCCAATTCCACAACAGATCGGGTATTGCTGTAGGGGGCATTAAAAACAACCACTCCTTTTTGCTTAGCCGCAACCAAATCAATCTGTGTTGTACCAATACAAAAGGCTCCAACTACCAATAGTCGATCCGCAGCTTCCAGTACTTTCTGGGTAACCTGCGTTTTAGAACGAATACCCAGCACGTGTATCCCTTTAATTTTTTCGATCAACTCTTCTTCTGGAAGACTGTGGCTTAGTTGCTCAACAGAAAAACCATCATTGGAAAGGTTGTCAAAAGCAGCAGGGTGGATATTCTCCAGCAATAAAATTTTAATGCGGTTTTTGGGGTAAGATATTTTTCTTGGTAAATCGTTCACGAATAAAAATTCATTAAGGTTAGGAACTATATGATCGGCATTATCGGCAGCCTTATCGCGGTGTACATTTTCGGTATAGGCAAAGAACTTATCGGCAATTCCCGCTTCACGCATTACATAATCGCTGTAGCCATCGCCAATAACCTGTACTTCGCCTTCTAAATCGAGTTCTTTTAAACAGGCGATTTTACCATTGTGGGAAGACAATACATTTTGCGCATCAAAACCAACAATCTTTCCGGCTTCGTCAAACTCAAAGGTATTGGCATACACCCGATGTGCTGGAATGTTGTATTCTGCCACAATAGGATCGATAAACTCTTTGAAACCACAGGAAATCACATAAATATCTGCTGCGTTGGTTTGAAAAAACGCTTTGTTTTCTTTGATAGACTTAGAAATACGCTGGCGTAATGCTGCGATTAGGGGGACCAAATCGGATTTGTCGGCGCCAAGTAGTCGTATCCGGCGTTCCAGGGATTCTGTAAAAGAAATCTCTCCATCAATACCCAGATTGGTTACTTCTTGAATTTCCGCTAAAATTCCCTCCCGATCAGGATGATCTTTTAAGGTCATTTCCGCTAAAACATCTAGCGCCTCCACCTCGGTTAAGGTGCTGTCAAAGTCAAAAACATAAGTTCGCTTGGTTTCCACCATGGCAGTTGTTTTGAAAGCGCAAAAATAAACATTAAACAAACGGTTTGCGTACTCCTGAATAAAAAGAGAATAGAAGTACCTTGTAAGGCCCGACTTTTTTCAGTGTGAGGTTGCCTAACAGGCTCTTAAAACCTGTTCCGCAAAGTCTCCTGACTTTGCGGAAATATACCATACCACTAAAACCAACGCCGGGTTGCTTTGCAATACAACGCATAGGTCTTCCCAAAACGATTGGACAAGGCTACTTCCTCTTTTTTGATTTGAAAGCGATTCATATAATACACAAAACCAGCCGCTAATAATACATTAAAAGCGTTCCCCAAAATAAGGCCAAAGGCAACCAAAACTAAAAGTAGGGCCAAATACATGGGATTGCGTGTAAAACGATAAATACCCTCGGTTACCAAACTTGTAGTCTTATCAGGATTGATAGGATCAGTTGTGGTTTTAGCTTTTGAAAACTGAAAAAGGGCAATAGCAGTTATTACAATGGCCATAATCATCAGCACATAGGCCATAGTTTGCCGACCAAAAAAATCAAAAGTACCAAAGGGTAAAAACCGATTTAATAAATACATGGCTGATCCAAAAAGGGCCATTGTTAATGGGGGAAGTAGTTTTAAATCCATCCGGTGAAAATACTATTTTTACCACCACTAGACTACTTTACGATGGAATTGGTTTTCGCTACCCATAATGAGAACAAGGTCAAAGAAGCTCAGGTATTGCTACCTTCTTGGATAAGGCTTTATACCTTAACGGACATTGGGTGCCACGAAACGATTCCCGAGACAGGGCTTACCTTAACAGAAAATGCTGCTATCAAGGCCAACTACGTTACCCAAACTTACGGTAAACCCTGCTTTGCCGACGACACGGGCCTTTTGGTAAAGGTACTGAATGATGCACCTGGGGTATTTTCGGCGCGCTATGCCGGTCCCGAGAAAGATACCCAGGCGAACTTGCGCAAACTACTAACTGAAATGAGGGGGAAAACCGATCGCACTGCTCGTTTTGAAACAGCGATTGTTTTAAACCTCAAGCAAGAAACGCATTATTTTAAGGGGGACGTGCAAGGCACTATAGCCTGTAAGCCTCGTGGCAGTAAAGGTTTTGGGTACGATCCGCTATTTATACCCCAGGGGTACGATCTTACGTTTGCTGAATTACCACTGGATCAAAAAAATAAAATAGGTCACCGAGGTAAAGCATTATCCCAGCTTATCGATTTTCTTTCCGTATTGGGGCGTAGCTAACCAAATAAGCTTACTTTTGCCGACTGATTCTGAATCCTCACTGTTAATAAGAGGATATTGGGGTGCTGTCAAGGGCTTTGTTAATAGGGTTTTGCTCAAGTACAGCACAATTAAAGCAAAATTAGAAACATACTTATGACAGCATTTGAAAGTCTGGGACTTACGGGTTCCCTCCTATCGGCTATAGCCGACCTTGGTTTTGAGCAACCTTCGGAAGTACAAGAAAAAGCCATTCCTATATTATTGGGTCAGGAGACCGACTTGGTGGCCTTAGCCCAAACAGGTACCGGAAAAACAGCCGCCTTTGGTTTTCCCCTACTTCAAAAAATCGATACCCAAAGTAGAACTACCCAGGGACTGATTTTATCCCCCACTCGCGAATTATGCCTTCAGATTACCAATGAAATGAACCTTTATTCAAAATATGAAAAAGGGTTAAACATTGTAGCGGTTTATGGTGGAGCAAGCATTACCGAGCAGGCCAGGCAAATTAAGCGAGGGGCACAAATTATCGTAGCTACACCTGGTAGAATGAAGGACATGATACGTCGGGGTATCGTCGACATCTCTAAAATTGAATACTGCGTACTTGATGAGGCCGACGAAATGCTGAATATGGGATTTTATGAGGATATTAAAGACATTTTGTCTAATACCCCAGAAGATAAGTCTACCTGGTTATTTTCTGCAACCATGCCCAAAGAGGTGGCCACCATTGCTAAAAAGTTTATGCATCAGCCACAGGAAATTACCGTTGGCAGTAAAAACGCAGGAGCAGTTACGGTACAACACCAATATTATGTGGTGGGTGGTAGAGACCGCTATGCCGCACTAAAACGTTTGGCGGATGCCAATCCAGGTATATTTTCGGTTGTTTTTTGTAGGACCAAACGCGACACCCAAAGAATTGCCGAAAAGCTAATTGATGATGGATACAATGCTGGAGCACTGCATGGAGACTTAAGTCAAAATCAAAGAGACCTGGCTATGAATGCTTTTCGTAAAAAGCAAATTCAAATGTTGGTCGCTACTGACGTTGCCGCTCGAGGTATTGATGTTGACGATATTACCCATGTGATCAACTACCAGCTTCCAGATGAAATAGAAACTTATACCCACCGCAGTGGGCGTACTGGTAGGGCTGGTAAATCAGGGATTTCAATGGTTATTGTTACCCGTAGCGAGCTACGTAAGATAAAAGCCATAGAAAGGAAAATTCAACAGGAATTTATTGAAAAGAAAATTCCTACCGGAATAGAAATCTGTGAAATACAACTATACCATCTAGCCAGCAAAATCAGGGACACGGAAATAAACTCAGAAATCGATTCCTACCTGCCTGCCATTTATGATGTATTGGAGAAATTAGATCGCGACGCCTTAATTAAAAAAATGGTGTCGGTAGAGTTTTCCAGA
Organism: Bacteroidota bacterium; assembly: GCA_039414375.1. Classification (GTDB taxonomy): domain Bacteria; phylum Bacteroidota; class Bacteroidia; order Flavobacteriales; family Flavobacteriaceae; genus Croceivirga. The sequence goes on from JBCDGY010000250.1 coordinate 4,675, forward strand.
TTCTTCGGTTATTACAGTAAATCTAGAGATCTTGATGCTCAGCCCGCTAGCAAAG
>JBCDGY010000251.1:0-4710 GCA_039414375.1 Bacteroidota bacterium
GTTTTAAAACGGTTTTCAAATCACAATCGTATCAAGGATAATTAAAACGGCCATATTCCGAAACAATCGTCAATTTTTTAACAAAACTTTTCTCTACCCTACCAATAATACGCGCAGGAACTGAAAAGCGCTCGGCAATTGCGATGATTTTATCTGCCATTGCGGCATCTACATAAAACTCCAACCGATGGCCGCAGTTAAATACTTGATACATTTCTTTCCAAGGGGTTGCGGATTGTTCTTGAATCAATTGAAAAAGCGGTGGAACAGGAAATAGATTATCCTTTATGACATGTAATTCATCAACAAAATGAAGAATCTTTGTTTGTGCACCTCCACTACAATGTACCATCCCATGAATAGCTGCTGCGCCATATTGGTCTAAAATGGCTTTTACAATTGGTGCATAGGTCCGCGTGGGTGACAATACCAATTGGCCGGCATCTAAAGGAGTCTCTGCAACAGCATCTGTCAATTTTTTTTGTCCACTATACACCAGTTCTGAAGGCACCTCTGGGTCATAACTCTCGGGATACTTATCGGCCAATTCGTTTGAAAAAACATCGTGCCTTGCCGAGGTAAGGCCATTGCTTCCCATACCACCATTATAGGCCTGCTCGTAACTGGCTTGCCCAAAAGAAGCTAAGCCAACAATAACATCGCCCTCCGCAATGTTCGCGTTGTCAATAACATCGCTTCTTTTCATTCTAGCGGTTACCGTAGAGTCCACAATAATGGTACGTACCAAGTCGCCTACATCCGCTGTTTCCCCTCCAGTAGAATGAATGGTAATACCATGTTTACCAAGGTCGGCAATTAACGCCTCTGTACCTTGGATGATCGCTGAAATTACTTCACCAGGAACTTTGTGCTTGTTTCGACCAATGGTAGAAGACAACATAATATTCGAGGTGGCCCCTACACAAATTAAGTCATCAATATTCATGATAAGGGCATCTTGGGCGATGCCCTTCCATACGCTTAGGTCCCCGGTTTCTTTCCAATAGAGGTAGGCTAAAGAGGATTTGGTACCCGCCCCATCGGCGTGCATAATCAGGCAATGATCTGGACTTCCCGTTAAATGGTCGGGGACAATCTTGCAGAACGCTTTGGGAAAAAGCCCTTTATCAATATTTTGAATGGCCTGATGCACCTCTTCTTTAGAAGCAGAAACACCACGTTGTGCATAACGACCATCAAGCATGGAAGACATAACTTTAGATTTGGGCAAAAATAGGAAAACCTTAAACCGAGACGTCTCATGTCTATAAGGATTTGTTATTTTCAACAATGTTTTTATTGATATGAGACGCTTTGAATGTATTGTTTTGCTGCTTGCCTCGATCATTAGTACAAACTGTACCGACAAGCAAACTACTCCTAAAACTATTTGGCGTACCAAGCAATGGGTTAAGGTAAACAAGGTTCATAATCATTTATCAGATGTAGAGCAAGCACAAGGATGGCAATTGTTATTTGACGGTAAGACCTTAAATGGGTGGCACTTATATCAAAACCCGGATGCTACGCGTTTTTCTGCCTGGAATGTAGATCAAGGCACCTTGCACTGTAGGGCTACCAATCCTGACAAACTACATGGCGACCTTATTACGGACCATGCCTACGCCAATTATGAACTTTATTTTGAATGGAGGATTGCTTTTCGGTGTAATAGCGGTGTTTTTATCAATGTTCAAGAAAACCAAGGTATTGCACAAACCTATCAATCAGGACCGGAATATCAACTGTTAGCACCAAGCCATAGCGATAACCAAGTACCCAATAAACGCCCTGGATGTTTGTGGGGATTTGCTCCGCAAAAAGAAATGGTAGAGGCCAAGCCTGCAGGGTCGTGGAACCAATCTAGAATACTACAAAACGATGGTAAAATCGCCTTCTTTTTAAACGGTGTACAAACGGCCCAAGAGGACCTCAACTCAGAAGCATGGGCGAAAAGCGTAGCCCAAAGTGGTTTCGCTGAACAACCCATGTTTGGTAAGACCACAGCAGGTAAAATTGCGCTACAACACTGGTATTTTGATGTTTGGTTTAGAAATATTAAGATTCGGGAATTATGATTACCACATTTTCAATGCGTTACACCTTATCAACTCTGGAGCAAAAATCAAGGTTGAACAATAACCGCCTCTTATTTATCGCAGCTTTATTAGTGACAAGCCTTTCATTACACTGTGATGGTCTATTGGCCCAGATTGCAGATAAAGCCCCTTTAGTAGAAACTTATAGCGCCTCGGATCGAGTACGTAGCGGCATAGCACTGGGCGGATTGGGGACTGGATCGGTAGAACTTCGGAAAGATGGACAATTTTACAATTGGACCATTTTTAACAACCAACCTTTGAGCATGGGCGAACCTTTTAATTTTAAAGTACATCCCAACCTCAAGGCTAAGGAGGCCTTACAGTTTTTCTTAGTTCGCTATCAAGAAGAAGATAAAACCCCTAAAATCAAACTATTACAACTCAATAACAGCGTAGTTGAAGGTGGCATGACGGGCATTAATTATTACTATCCATGGATGTCTGCGGTATCGCAGGTTACCTACTCGGGGCGTTTCCCCTTTGTCAATATGACTTTCACAGATCCAGAAATGCCTTTTGATATTGAAATGGAAGCCTTTAGCCCCTTTATTCCTCACGACCCTAAAAACTCAGCCTTGCCGGGTGTTTATTTTAATTTCAACATTAAAGCTACTGGTTCTCGTAAAGTCAATGTAATGCTTATTGCTACCCAACGTAATGCGGTGGGCTACGACACTTCGGAAAAGTACTTTGAAACCACTTTAACAGAAACCGATACCTACAAACACTTTAGCCAAACCGTGGGGGGATTATCTACTAAACACTTTTCTTTTGGTCAAATGGGCATGGCCTCTTTATCGCCAGCAACAACCCATTACCTTGGGTGGGAGCATAAGCATCCCTATTACGAACGTTTGATAGTGGAGAACACCTTAGCCAATATCAACGATACTGAAAATCGGAACATGATCGATAGCAAAGGCAAAAAGGTGGGAAGGTATACCAAAGAGACTAAAGACCAACGATCCTTTAGCTCCCTTGCGGTTACCAAAAGTTTAAAACCAGGGGAACAACTACACCACAGTTTTGTGATGACCTGGTATTTTCCGAATAATTATGGGGGTCACAATCGCCCTAAAGCAGAGGCGCCAGGAACAATGCCAGACTATGATTTTCGACAAAAAATCACTAAAAATCAAGGACACTTTTATGAAAATTCTTTTGCTAATGCTGATGAAGTGGCGTCCTACATGATTGCTAATAAGGCCCTTTTAACCCAGCGAACCAAACAGTTTTTGGCCAACTTTTATGCTAGCGATGCTCCGCAATTTGTATTGGATCAAATCAATTCTCAATTGAACACTTTTGCCACTAGTACCACTTTTACTAAAAATGGAAACTTTGGTATTAGGGAAGGGCTTTCCGAAGAAAAATCTTGGGGTCCTAACAATACTATAGATGTGGCCCTCTACGGTTCTTCGGCAGTTATTGGTCTTTTCCCAGAACTTCAAAAACAGGCCATGCATAGCCATCGCAAATTACAAACCGTAGAAGGAGAGATCAGCCACGGTTTGGGGTACGATTTGGATTTTACAGAAAAGGGGACCTGGGGTGTTTTTCACCGCATGGATATGCCTGGAAATTACATCCTACAAGTAACCCGAGATTTTTTTCACACTAATGACAAAGCCTATCTAAAAACGATGTGGCCCTCCCTTCAGAAAGCGGTAAATTATGTATTGGATGAGCGCGATGAGGACAAGGACCAAATGCCTGATATGACAGGTATCATGTGTAGTTATGATAATTTTCCGATGTATGGACTGTCTTCTTACATACAATCGCAATGGATTGCTGCCATGAAAAGTATGGCGGAGGCGGCTAAAGTTATTGGTGACAATGCTGCTGTAGCGAAGTACAATACTATTTATGAGAAAGGACGCCAACTAATGGAAACCCATCTTTGGAATGGGGACTATTACATCTTGTCTAAAGACTACACTGGGCTTACCAAAAATATAGAAGGGGCTACCCTCGAAGACCAAGCCTGCTTAACAGATCAACTTATTGGGCAATGGGTAGGGCATCAGTCTGGCCTTGGGTATCTTCTTGATAAAACGCGTATTGATCGATCGTTACAACAGATATACGAGCGCTCTTTTAAGACTGGTTTTGGACTGAGAAACTGTTCTTGGCCGCAGTATCCAGACTTGTATCCAATACATACTACCAACCTTTGGGTAGACCAGGCCAATACACCTTGGACAGGGGTAGAACTGGCTTTTGCTTCTTTTTTAATTTATGAAGGATACTATGAGCAAGGGCTAAATATTATACGCGATGTAGATACACGGTATCGTAAAGCTGGCTTGTATTGGGACCATCAAGAATTCGGGGGTCACTATTACCGCCCCATGTCCGCATGGCAAACGGTGAATGCCCTCTTAGGCCTAAGCATCAATCAAGATGTGTATCACTTTACTCCAAAACTGCCCCAATCATTTTTCACCCTTTTCTTTGCTTTTGACGGAGGCACAGCGCACTATATCAAGTCCGAGGAACAAATAGCGCTATCGATATTGAGTGGGACCTTTACTCCAAAAACCTTAGTATTGCCAGCAGAGGGTTTCACTAAAGACCGGATTAGGCTTTACCTCGACGGAAAAAA
>JBCDGY010000252.1:0-4697 GCA_039414375.1 Bacteroidota bacterium
ACCACTCATAGCTCTACTCAGTGGATCAAAAAGGGCAATAACCCCTTTATTATCACCATTTTTTGCAAGTCCAAGATATTCTGGATAAAAATACAGCACGATGTAAAACCCTGTTAAAGCAATGCCAGCAATCCATCCCCAAAATCCTTGACTAGAGAGCGACTTGAACCAGACCCCATCGTTTTTAATGCCTGGCTGTTTGTTGCCATAGGCTTCCCAAGAAAACCATATAGTGCCTCCTAAAATGCTGGCTAAGGCTATAGTGAGCCAAAGCCCTTTATCGGGAAATTCAATATTAAATGCGGCTAAAAGCATAATGCCAAGGCCAGACATCCCAATAAGGGTAGCTATTTTTTGATTTCGGCTTAAGACAACCGGGGGTTGACCAGTTAGCGCCATACTTCTATCGTAGTTCATATATTTTGATATTGGTCATAACTGCCGTTTAGGTTTACGTTACAGCGCAGCGGATTAGTAGCGTTGAAATATAGTATTTAGCCGTCTTTTTCTAGATTTTAGCGTTTTTCCAAAAGCGGTATTGTACTGGTTTACAATTTCTTTTTCATAGGTGGCATATAGCTCAGGGTCAAAATTAGCCTCTGCCAGATGTTCCATAACATAGTCCACCTCTCTTTTTTCAGTAAGCCACCGATCAAAAACTTCGTGACGCATTCGCATGCCGAAGGTGTTAATCCCTAAAAAGAGGTTTGAGGCTTTGTGAAAGGCCACAGTAAGGCATATTTTTTCTTTGGGATGCCGCCAATGGAATTGCGCTTCATATTCTTTTTGACCACGAGCTCCAAATACCCAACCGTAGGTTTGGTATTCAATATCTAAAAACTTTGCGGAGTTAAACCAATGGCCAGGCTTATATTCCCTGCGGTTGCCACAGATGGTTTGTGCCACAGTTTCTCCCATCATTCGGCCTGTATACCAAACCGCTTCAATAGGTCTACGGTTGCCTATGGCTTCATGCTGTTCTGCACAGTCGCCAATGGCATAGATGTCTTTTTGATTGGTTTCTAAATACCGATTGACTTTAATTCCCCTTCCCAGGGCAATGCCAGATGGTTTTAAGAAATCAATATTAGGAGTTACCCCAGCGGTAAGGCCAACCATATCGCAAGCAATAGTTTCCCCTTTATCGGTAGTTACTGCTTTCACCTTGCCGTACGCATCTGGTATAATGGTTTCTAGATTGGTATCTAAGCGAAGGTCTATATGGTGTTCTAGAATATGTTCATTGATCATTTGCGATTCTCCTGCTGGGAGCACCCCATTCCAAAAGCTCTTCTCCCGTACCAAAAAGGTTACTGGAATGTTTCTACTTCGCAACATCTCAGCAAGTTCAATACCAATAAGGCCACCGCCTACGATTACGGCACGCTTACATACCGTTTTGTTGGGGGCGTTATTCTCTAACAGATCTAAATCTTGTTTGGAATACAAGCCTTGAACTCCATGGAGGTCTTGTCCAGGCCAACCAAATTTATTGGGTTTGGAACCGGTAGCTAAAATTAGTTGGTCGTAGTGGAGGGTGCGAGATCCTTCAATGGATATTCTTTTTTCGGAAGGGTCTACTTCATCAACATACCCACGCACCAGTTCAATGTTGTTTTTAGACCAAAACCAAGATTCGTAGGGCTCAGTATGTTCAAATTTCATATGCCCCATATAAACATACATCAAAGCGGTTCTCGAGAAGAAATGATCGGTTTCCGCGGAGACTACAATAATGCGTTTGTCCGATAGTTTGCGGATGTGTCTTGCCGCTGTGATTCCAGCAATGCCATTTCCGATGATTACAACGGTTTCCATGGAAAGGTTGTTTTGTGTTTTCTTATTGTCGCTTTTAAATATAGGAACTTTACAGGCCTACCTTAATTTAGAAACATTTTAAATTTTAAGTCAGTAGGGTAGTCATAAGCTACGATCCCTTGAAAACGAAAATGCATTGTTTTTACTGTAAGTAGTGCTTAGTAAACCGTTATTTTCGTAACCATACCATTATCATGTATCGTTTAGGACTTTTTTGCTGGTTACTGCTGTGCTGTTCTTGTAAGAGTCAGATAGCTGAAAAAATAAATGGCGTTAGCTTCGTGGCCGATCGGGAACCTGCGGAACAACAACATGTGGATCCCGTATTGGCGGTAAACGCCAATTACGCTGCGGTAATGCCGTTTGGGTTTATAAAAAGCCTTAGTGCACCCAATGTAGTATTTGACTCAGATCGTCAGTGGTATGGCGAAACTAAGGAGGGCGCCACTCAATATATCGCCTTGTTACAAAAGAATGGGGTTCGCGTTATGCTCAAACCCCAAATATGGGTTTGGCGTGGGGAGTTTACTGGGGATATACAAATGACTTCTGAAGCAGATTGGAAAACCCTAGAGCGTACTTATACCGACTTTATCCTCACCTACGCCAGGGTAGCAGAAGCGTCCAAAGTAGCGGTCTTTTGCATAGGAACAGAATTGGAAGAATTTGTGGAGGCAAGGCCTGGCTATTGGCAATCACTCATTAAGCAAGTAAAGCGTATTTATTCTGGTAAGTTGACGTATGCTTCCAACTGGGACGAGTATCCCAAAACTTCCTTTTGGGATTCATTAGATTATATTGGTGTTGATGGCTATTTTCCATTATCTAACGAACGTTACCCTACTAAAGCTGAGTTCAAAAGTGGATGGCAAAAATGGAAAGTGCAATTGCAGGAAATTTCTCAAAAATACGATCGACCTATTTTGTTCACTGAATTTGGCTACCGCAGTATGGATTACACTGGAAAAAAGCCTTGGTTGGTAGACCGAAACCAAACTGCTGTCAACCTTGGGGCACAAGCCGATGCTTTGGAAGTACTTTTTAACGAACTATGGGTAGAAGACTGGTTTGCTGGGGGTTTTGTTTGGAAATGGTTTATAAACCATGACAAATCTGGCGGCGCCAAAGACAATCGATTTACCCCTCAAAACAAACCAGCGGAAGAGGTGATTCGAAAGCAATATGGCCTTAGGCGATAGTGCGATTTACAAAAGGCAGCGGTTAAGGCACCAAATGTTTTTTGTAGTAGCTGTATAAGGCTTCGGGCCCGGCGCCTAACCAATTTTTTAAATGAATCATTCCGAAGTGGAACTGCACTTTTAGCCATCCCAGTTCTCGGTATTTCCTGGCAGAGGTTACCACCTCATAAGGTAATACCTTAAAGGCAGTAAGCTGATACAGTCGTTTGATGAATTCGCTGTCTTCGTAAATATGATAGGCTTCGTTAAAGCCTCTACTCTTTTCAAAAAGGTGCTTAGTCACAAATAAAGACTGGTCTCCCCCACGACAGAGGATATGGTTGATGCGTGATAGCCAAGCAAAAGCTCTTAAAACTGGGTTACGGGTATCGAAGCGCATCCTGAAGCAACCCGCCTGGTTTCCTTCTAGTATCGCAGTCCTTAGGTATTCGGGAAATCCTTTGGGGGGCAAAGTGTCGGCATGTAAAAAATAGAGCAATGGGCCTTCTGCTGCTTGGGCACCATAATTCATCTGCTTGGCCCGCCCTTTAGGTGCAACCAGCACCCGAGCTCCATAGTCTTTCGCTATTGCCACCGTATCGTCTTCACTACCACCATCCACGACAATAATGTCTAGTACTAGGCCACTGGACTTTTCGAGATGTAGCTGTTTTAAGAGTGTTCCAATACCACTTCCTTCATTAAGGGTTGGGATAATAATACTAATCGTTGTAATAGCCAGGTTATTGTAGTACATTCCTAGTAGTATAGTAGCGATACCTTGCTTTTCCTTACCCTGGCTTTCTAAAAAATAACGAGTGCGTTTGGCTTAAAGGTTTTCCATCAATGCCTTAAATAGTTGAATCATTTTTGGTTCTGTATTCCCTGCAATAGCAATAATTTCTCCGATGTTAATGGGGCTTAGGTTGTCTGGGTCACATTCATCGGTTAACACAGAAACGGCAACAATGGGTAGTTTTAAGTGGTTGGCTACAATCACTTCGGGTACCGTGCTCATACCCACGGCATCCGCTCCTAGTATTTTGAGCATGCGGTATTCAGCCTTTGTTTCTAGCTGCGGCCCTACTACGGAAGCGTACACCCCTGCTTGTAATGTGATATCTTGTGCTTTGGCAATTTCCTTGAGCTGTTGTTTCATTTCGACATCGTAGGGCTCGCTCATATCCACAAAACGATCTCCAAATTCCGCCACATTTTTAAAAGCTAATGGCGAACCGCCTTGTAAATTGATATGATCTTCAATTAACATGATATCTCCTTTGCTAAAATTGAGATTTACGGCACCTGCGGCGTTAGAAATGAGTAATTTTTGGATACCCAATAGGTGCATTACCCGAATGGGATAGGTGATATCGATAAAATCATACCCTTCGTAAAGGTGAAAGCGTCCTTGCATCACCACTACTTTTTTTCCAGCAAGGGTACCATAGATCAGCTTTCCTGAGTGAAACTCTACTGTGGCCAAAGGGAAATAGGGGATATGGTTATAGTGAGCTTCAATTGTATTTTCAATCTCATGAACCATTTGCCCTAAGCCAGTTCCTAGTACGATACCAATTTCGGGGGATTCAAATCCTTTGTTTTTTAAATAGGCTACTGATTCGTTCAGCTGCTTTTTTGTCATTTTTTCAGTTGTTTTAAAAAGGGTTGAAAATCGGGAATATCCTTGATATCTTCATA
>JBCDGY010000253.1:0-4695 GCA_039414375.1 Bacteroidota bacterium
CCCAAGGGGATGGACTATGTTATTTGGAAGCAGATCGAATCATTTCCGTAGGGTTAGATGGTTTTACCACTGTTTTTGCCGTCATAGAAGATTCAGACGGAAAGCTATGGCTAAGTACTGAAGAGGGAATTGTATCCTACCAAAGTACTTCTCGAGAATATGAGACCTTTAACAAAAAGGTTGGTGTTGCCGCTAATGAATTCAATAGGGGAGCTGGGCTTGTTGCATCCGATGGCAACATTTTTTTTGGAGGGGCTTCAGGAGTCACAACTTTTAGCCCGGCCACATTAATCCGTACCAACGACTATGCACCTGACGTGATCATTACAAAATTTACTTTGTTGGGTGAGGAAGTAAATGTAAAAGATAGTACTCAGATTCTAGATAAATCAATTGAATATACGGATGAGATTTCTTTGAACTATGATCAAAACATTTTTTCCGTACATTTTGCCATGCCCAATTACATTAACTCAGAGAAAAATACTTATTCGTACAGGTTAAAAGGATTGGACGATTCTTGGACTAAATCTGTCAATCCCTTTGTAGCTTTTACCATACAAAAGGGGGGCTACTATGAGTTTCAGGTGAAGGGGATAAATAGTGATGGAATAGAATCAGAAAACGTTACTCAACTAATCATTAAAGTTAGGAATGCCCCTTGGAAGACTTGGTGGGCGTACTCAATCTATATTATATTGGTAACGGTGGGTGCACTTATTTTTATTTTCTTTTTTCAATCAAGACTAAGGCTTAAGCATAAACTGGAACTAGAGGAGCAGGCCTTTGTTCAGCAGGAGGAGATAAACCAACAGAAGCTTCAATTTTTTACCAATATTTCACATGAGTTTCGAACGCCGTTAACGCTGATTTCAGGTCCTCTGGAGAAATTGATTTTAGAATACAAAGGACCGAGCAGTGTTTTTAAGCAACTTCAGGTGATCAAGCGAAATACAGATCAACTCTTTAAGTTAATTAACGAGTTAATGGATTTTAGGAAGCTTGAGAATAAACAAATGAAACTGGAAGCGGCCGAAGGTAATATCGTACGCTTTGTAAATGAAATATTTCTTTCTTTCAGCCAACAAGCCAAAATTAAAAAAGCAAAATACACATTCCATTCCGATAAGAATGAGATTCTCATCTTTTTTGACCGTGACAAATTAGAAAAAGTCTTATTCAATCTCTTATCAAATGCATTTAAGTACACTTCGTCTAAAGGTAAAATAGAAGTAATTGTTGAGGACAAAAGTGAATCGGTGTGGGTACATGTAATAGATAATGGGGATGGTATTTCCCCAGATTACCTGGATCGGGTTTTTGATAGATTTTACGAGATTCCTCTTCTGAAAAAACGAAGCAAGGCCAAGGTGGGTACGGGAATAGGGTTAGCTATTGCCAAGAATATGATGGAACTACATAAGGGTGAAGTTACAGTAACCAGTAAAGTAGGAGAGGGAAGTACCTTTACGGTCAAACTTAAAAAAGGAAGAAAACATCTCGAAGATGAAGATCTCCTTCAGTCTTTTAAAAATAGTGAGGATATTACTCACTATAAATCGCAAAGTACTCAAGAAATGATGCTGGAAACGGAAGAATTATTTTTTGACGAGGAACCCGCAGAATCTAAAGAGAAAACCATTCTTATTGTGGAAGACAACCCGGAAATCTCCGGCTTCATGAAGAGCATTCTAGATAAATTTTACAATATTATATGCGCAGAAAATGGCGCCGTTGGATTTCAAAGGTCGTTGAGCGAGCAACCTGATCTTATTTTGAGTGATTTAATGATGCCAGTAATGGATGGTACAGAATTTTGCTCCAAGATAAAGTCTGATGTAAGAACAAGTCATATTCCGTTTGTGTTGTTAACAGCTCGAACTTCATTGGTTTACAAATATGATGGTTTGGAATCCGGCGCGGACGAGTATCTGACCAAACCTTTTAAAATTAAGGAGGTGTTGCTGAAGTGCAATAATATAATCAATACGCAAGACCATCTAAAGAAGAAGTTTGCATCTTCAGGAGAAATACCAAGCTCTAACATTACCGTCAATTCTATAGATGAGACTATGATGAATCAAGCCATAGCCATCATTCGAAACAATATAAGCAATGAATTTCTCAATATTCCGATGCTCTGCGCTGAATTAGGGGTTAGTAGATCTTTACTATTTACTAAGTTCAAGTCTTGGACCAATCAAACGCCCAATGAATTTATTCTTAAGGCCAGGATGAGGCATGCTGCTTCGCTTATCGAACAGAATAAGACCAATATTTCTCAAATAGCTTACAAGGTGGGATTAAAAAGTCCTAACTATTTTTCTAAATTATTCAAGAAGCATTATTCGCTGAGTCCAAAAGAATACGCTAAGAAATTCAAGAGTAGCCTTGGAATGGAATAACGAGTAAAATAGGGCTTACAACACTATTTTACCCTTGTTCTGGACAATTATTGGCTAATTCCTCTTGTTATTTGATGTTAAGGCCTCGAACAGCTATGTGCTTGGATTCGTCACCGTATACGATTTATGGTTTGAGTTGATACTTAAAATTAACGGATGCTCAAATTAAAATTAACGCGGTAAATCTAGTCACTCCTGAAAAGAGGTCAACTTACTTAAATCTAACAACACACTATGAAGAAAATTTACAAATCACTCAAAATGTGCTTGCTAGGAGCGGTATTTGTCTCTATTAGTACAAGTGTTTTTGGGCAGGATCAAACCGTGACCGGTAGGGTGACTTCAGATGACACTGAAGCCTTGATCGGAGTAACTGTCGTAGTTCGGGGAACTACGAACGGCACAGTTACTGATGTGGATGGCAATTACGCTATTTCAGTTCCGGCTGATGGGGTACTGGTTTTCAGCTATGTTGGTTTTAAAGAAACGGTAATTCCAATTAACGGAAGATCGACAGTGGATGTAGTTCTTGAACTCGATCTTGAAGTTTTACAAGAGATTGTTGTTGTCGGTTACGGCGAACAAAATCGTCGTGATGTAACAGGTTCAATCGTTTCTGTAAAAGCAGATGAATTGTCGCAGGCCACTCCGCTGGGTGCACTGGAAGGAATGAGAGGACGCCTGTCGGGTGTCGCTATCACTGAAAATGGAGCGCCGGGAGAAGCTGCTGATATTCAAATCAGAGGCAATACTTCACTTAATGCCACAGGTGGGCCATTATTCGTGGTGGATGGCCAGCAGTTGGATAACATTGACAACCTTAACCCTAATGACATTGCCTCTATCGAAGTATTGAAGGATGGAGCGTCGGCTGCCATCTACGGGTCTCGGTCTGCCAATGGTGTTATTATTGTAACAACCAAAAAGGGTAAATCTGGTAAAACCAGAATTGATGCTAGTTATGTCCGCAGTTATACCTCGTTGGCAACAAAAATCCCAGTGTCAAATACTCGTCAGGCCAGACAGTATGAGTTGGCAAGAAGTGGTAATAGTAATGCTCAAACAGCTGATACGCCGCCCGACTCACTTTCACAGCTTTTCAACCAAGACTTTGACTATCAGGAAATAATAACACGGGTAGCCGTTCGGGATCAAGTAGGGTTGTCGCTTAGTGGTGGCAACGATAACGCGAATTTTTATTGGAATGGATCCTACCTAAATCAAGAGGGTGTGGTTAACAACTCTGATTTTGTACGATTTAACAGTACACTAAACGTAAATTTTAAGGTAGGAGAAAAGATAAATGCGGGTACCCGATTTATTGCCTCGTATTCCGAGAGGAATGGATTAAACGAGGGAGCCGTTTTTGGTCAATTGGCCACGCATTTCCCTTACTTACCTACGCGAGATGCTGATGGTACCTTTGTTCCCCAAACTTCAAGTCAACAAAATGTAGAGGCTGAGACCCTTTTAACCGTACGAGAAAGAAGGGACTATGACGGACAATTTTTCAGTTTCATCGAAATTGATCCGCTTCCGAACTTAAAGTTTACATCCAGACTAGGAATTATCTTTGAGTTGCAAAGGGATAATGATTTCAATCCCGCTATTGTTCAGCCAAGGGCAGAAGCGCCTAGTGGGAGTGAGAATACTGAACTCAATTACAGTTTACAGCAAGAGAATTTTCTAACCTGGAGTAAGAAGTTTGGTGACCATAATATAACGGCACTTGCCGGGGTACAGATCCAAAAATGGAAAGAAGAGTTTTCTAGATTTGAATCGGTTACGTTCAACAATGATCTCATCCGGACATTTAATAATGTGGAGGATCTTACCTTAGGAGACGGCAACACAGGCACCACTGCTACTTCGCATTCTTTAGCCTCACAATTCGGTCGCGTAAGCTACGATTACAAAGGTAAATATCTGGTTTCAGGGACCATAAGGAGGGATGGGTCCTCAAGATTTGGAGATGACAACCAATATGGCGTTTTCCCAGCGGTTTCCGTAGGATGGAGAATAAGTGACGAAAGTTTTATGCAACCTCTGTCACGTTACATCGCGGATTTAAAATTTCGGGCAAGTATTGCTGAGAATGGAAATGAACGCATAGGAAATTTTTTAAGCGTATCCCAATACACGCCCGGAGCAATATATGATGGAGTTAATGGTACTTTTCAATCTAATTTGGGTAATCAAGCACTAGCTTGGGAAAGTACCACGCAATTTAACTATGGTGTTGATTTAGCATTGCTAGGAGGTAGACTGAATGTTACCTTCGATGCGTACC
>JBCDGY010000254.1:0-4672 GCA_039414375.1 Bacteroidota bacterium
CATCTACCTTTTCATTGAAAGCCAGTTCAGCAGAGGAGTTGGCTTGGTCTTTTAGGGCTTGCATTTCCTGCTTAGTACGATCAAACTTTTTAGACAATTCTGAATTGGAATATCGAAGAAAATTGTTCTTGAGTTTAAGGCTGTCGAATCGAGATTCCAGCTTTCGTAAGATCTTACGGTTGTCTTTCATTTTATCAACCGTAAAATTCAATCGCCCTACAGAGTCTAACAACTGCTCAATCTTAAACTTAGAGGTTTGTAGCTCTATATCATTAATCTCATTCAGTCCAGAAAGACGATCTACCTCAGCTTTCATTAGTGCTAGTTCCTTGACTAGTAATTGTTTTTCATCTTCGAGATAACCCAATTCATTTTTGGTTTGCGCGTAGCTGTAGTAAAATGCAATCAATAGGGCCAAAATAACCGCCACCAACGCCGCTAGAATAATTTTGTAGTTAAAAGTAATATCTTGGGACTTCATCCTAAGAGTTGGTTGATTATTAATGGTGTAAGATTTGTAAATGAACGAGCTGTTAAATATAATAAAGGATATCAATTACATACTAGTTCCAAGGGTCTGTTTTGGCTGTAAATCAACATTATCTTCGGGAGAAGCCGTTTTATGCACTGTTTGCAGACATAATTTGCCGTTAACAGCACACTCTTTTGAAACACAGAACGCTGTAGATCAGTTGTTTTATGGCCGTATTCCTATTGAAAAGGCAGCTGTTTTCTTAAACTTTTCCAAAGAAGGTATTGTTAAGAACCTTTTACACTACCTGAAGTACGGCAATCAACAGGAGATTGGTACTTTTTTGGGGAATTGGTTTGGAGAAGTCTTGGCCGATACCATTCCTAGTAATATTGATGCCGTTATTCCTGTTCCGTTGCATCGCCGGAGATTAAAAAAGCGCAGATATAATCAAGTAACACCATTTGGAGAGCGGTTGGCGCATCATTTAAATGCTGATTTTAGAGAGGACATATTGTCTAGAACAAAGAATACAAAGAGTCAAACAAAGAAGTCGCGATCGGCCAGAGCTAAACTGGAAGAATCTGCTTTTGCAATTTCAAAAGAATCGCAACAAATACAAGGCAAGCACCTATTGCTCGTAGACGATGTGATTACCACAGGAGCAACTATTGAGGCGTGTGCAAAAGCCTTACTTACCATTCCCGAGGTAACGATTTATGTGGCTGCTATTGCCTGGGTTCCTCCAAAAGGGATATAGTATTTGATTGCCTCAAAAGTCGTTTCTTTGCCCCAGAAAAACAGGTATGTCCATACTCAAACAATTCTTAGGGGCTTTATTCTGTATCCTATCAATAACGGCACTTTGGCAATGTGCCCGAAAGGGTTCTCCAACAGGAGGCCCTAAAGATGTCGATCCTCCAGTATTATTGCGTACAGAGCCCGAAAATTTGTCGATAAACTTCAAAGCAAAAAAAATACGACTCTATTTTGATGAATATATCAAGCTTGAAGACGTTCAAAACCAGCTTATTGTATCTCCACCATTAAAATACATTCCCGAAATACTGCCTATGGGAGGTGCTAGTAAATTCATTGAAATTACGTTGAAGGACACCTTGTTAGAAAATACTACTTATACCATTAATTTTGGACAAAGTATAGTTGATCACAATGAAGGTAACCCTAACAGCTTTTTAACTTATGTTTTTTCAACAGGATCTTACATTGATTCTTTAAGCCTTTCCGGAGTTGTAAAAGATGCTTTTGATCGAGAGCCAGAATCGTTTGTTAGTGTAATGCTTTATGAAATTGATAGCGCCTACAACGATTCAACCATTTACAAATACCCCCCCAATTACTTAGCGAATACCGGAGACAGCCTTCCCTTTTTTCAACTGCAAAACTTAAAAGCTGGTTCCTATAAACTTTTTGGAGTAAAGGATGCGGGGAAAAATAATGTTTTTGACCAAAGAGCGGACAAAGTAGCTTTTTTAAAGGATACGATTACGCTGCCTACAGATAGCCTTTATTTACTTACCCTTTTCAAAGAAATACCAGATTATGCCATGAGCGTACCTAGTTACGTCGCTAAAAATAAAATCATTTTTGGGTATACCGGCAAGGGTGATAGCATCAATATTGCGTCTTTAACGCAGTTGCCTGATTCTGTTAAGACCACCATTAGGAAAGAACGGGATAAAGACACCTTAAATTATTGGATTACCCCAACGGATATTGATTCTATTGTCTTTACAATAACCAACCAACCCTTTAAAACCATAGATACCTTTACCGTAAAAACTAGGAAACTGGCAATGGACAGCCTGGCATTGTCCCCTAGCCATAAAGGCAAAATCAGTGTAGAGGACCGTTTCTATATTGCCACTAATACCCCATTAGTACAGCTAGACACCACCAAAATTGGAATTCTGGACAAAGACTCTTTAGCGGTTTCTTTTACAGGCGAACTCGATACTATAGCAAACCAGTTGGCTATGGACTTTGACCTTTTAGAGAATCAAAAATATGAAATGACCTTGCTACCGGGAGCGCTAGAGGACTTTTTTGGAATGCAGAACGATACCTTAAGCATACGTTTGGGAACTGGTAGTCCTGCTGATTTCGGAAACATGACGCTTAATGTAACTGGCGATGTCAGTTATCCAATTATTGTTCAACTAATCACAGAAAAAGGGGAAATAAAGCGAGAATTGTTCGCCACTGAAGCACGTCCTTTTATTTTTAACAATTTAGACCCCGCTAGCTATGGCGTGCGCGTCATTTTCGATGTTAACAATAATCAAATTTGGGATACGGGGCATTATTTGAAGGGCATACAACCAGAACGCGTAAGTTATTATCCTGATATTATTGAAGTTCGAGCAAACTGGGAGTTGGAACAAACCTTTGTTATACAAAATTGAACGCATCACGATCTTCTAAAAAGCGTAGCTTGTTTCGAGTCTCTAACAACGCTGCTTTTGAAAGGGTAGCATAACTAATTCCTGGGCTACTAGAAAACACCGATGTATTCCCTAAAGCGTCATAAACAGCTGAATGGCCTGGATATTTATGTCCAGAAGCATCTTCGCCATATCGATTAACACCAATACAGTAGGCCATGTTTTCAATGGCCCTCGCACGTAGAAGGGCATCCCAAGCATTGATTCTTGGTTGGGGCCAGTTGGCAACATAAAGTAGCACATCGTAATCGTTGTTATATCTAGACCATACAGGAAAACGCAGATCGTAACAAATTAATGGGCATAGGCGAAAACCCCTCCATTCCACAATCAATTTAGAAGCTCCCGCTTTATAAACACGATCTTCACCAGCTAAGGTAAAAGTGTGTTTTTTATCATATGAAGATACACCATTGGGATGTACAAAATACAATCGATTGTACCATACCGCCACATCCTTATATACCATACTGCCTACCATAGCAGCATCTTTTTCTGCGGCCCAATGTTGCATCCATGCCAGGGTTTTAGCACTTTCTTTAGGAGAAATGTGTTCTGGATTCATTGTAAACCCAGTCGTGAACATTTCTGGTAATACGATCAGATCTATATCTCGGGGAATGGTCGCTATTTGTTTTGAAAACATATCGCGATTGCTTTGAGGATCCTCCCAATGCAGATCGGATTGCAACAAGGCGATTTTAAGCGTTTCCATGGCTAGTCGCAATAGGTTTCTTGAACATCGTCTTCAACAAGGCTATTCAGATGACGAATTTGAGATTCGAGAATACGATCTTCCGAAAGTTCAGGTAATTGGTCTAAAGGAAACCAAGCGGCATCCAAAATATCAAAGCCAGGTTGTAGGGTACCCTCCATTACTTGACAATAAAAGACCATCTTATAAATGTAATGCGCCTCATGAGGATGGGGATGACAGCGCTTGTCATAGACCGCCAATAGCCTCATTACCCTTGCATCCAAACCTGTTTCTTCTTTGATCTCCTTGATCACAACTTCTTTAGGGGTATTTCCAATATCTGTCCATCCTCCCGGGATGGTCCATTTACCATCTATCTGTTCTCGAGCCATTAAAAGGTGACCTTCGGTATTTAACACAAATGCTCGGACATCCACTTTTGGAGTGGGATAGTCCAGCTGGGGCAAAAAAAAGTTATTCAATCGCTGCATAGGCACTCCACTAAGGTGTGCCATGAATTCTAAAGCCAACTCACGAAGTTCTTCATAACGCTCCTTGTCATAGTTTCCTTGGGTGTAAACAAGACCCGTTTCGGCAATCGCCTTTATTCTTTTGATCTTATTAAGTTGTGATTTAGGATCCATTACTGATATTGGGCCAAAAGTGTTATCATTTCATGTGCTTCTTGCATTTTCGCATTGTCCAAAGCGGTATTGCCCCTACTATCTTTGACGTTAATATCGGCTCCGTTTTCCAAGAGCAACTTAGCAATCACAACCTTATTAAAAGAAGCCGCGTAGATAAGACTTGTAGCACCCATGCTATTTACGTGGTTTACATTGGCTCCTGCATTGATTAATAGGGCAACAATGGCTTCATAACCCTTAAAACATACGCCCATAAGCGCTGTATTTCCAGAACTATCTACAGCATCTACCATTGCGCCCTGGTCAAGAAGGTATTGGGCTACCTCCGCATGGCCGTAATACGTAGTTAGTAATAAGGGGGTAGAACCACGTTCATCTTGGTGGTTTATCC
>JBCDGY010000255.1:0-4650 GCA_039414375.1 Bacteroidota bacterium
ACAGGGCTAAAAAGCGGGTCGAAGCTTTAAAAGGGTTTCATGTGCACGCTGCAGTATATGTAATTATCAATGCCTTTACATTAATTAATATTTATATCCGCACTCTAGGTCAAGCCGAGTCTTTTTGGGAACTAGGCCATTTTTTCACCCCTTTATTATGGGGAATTGGTTTGGGTTTTCATGCGTTTAAAGTGTATGGCTTTCCCATTTTGTTTGGCCCTAAATGGGAGCAAAAACAGATTGAAAAATACATGGAAGGCGATCGAAAACGCCAACAACCTTTTTAATGGGTAAGGCCTACCGCCCTAAACTTCAAGTAATACCTTTGAAAAAACAACCTATGACCGCCATAATTATTGAAGACGAAAAACCCGCCGCCAGAAGATTGAATCGATTGTTGGGGGAGTTGGAGGTAACGGTGTCCACCATGTTGCACTCAGTAGAAGAGTCTGTTGCTTGGTTTCAAAAAGAAAAGCATCCTGATCTTATTTTTTTGGATATTCAGCTTTCGGATGGCCTATCGTTTGAAATATTTGATGTCGTCACCATAAAAAGTGCAATCATTTTTACCACAGCTTACGATGAGTACGCCTTGCAGGCTTTTAAGCTCAATAGTATTGACTATTTGTTGAAACCCATTGATGATGAGGAATTGGAAAAGGCAGTCACCAAATACCGTTCGCTACGACCAGAATCGGGTAGGCTTTCGGTAGATTTTGAGGATATCAAAAAGCTATTGGTTAATCCAGTAGAACGCGAATACAAGAAACGGTTTACGGCTAGGGTGGGTCAGCACCTTAAAATCATTAATGCAGATGAGGTAGAGTGCTTTTACAGCGAAAATAAGGGTACCTATGCCGCCACTAAAGACGGGCGAGACTATTTGTTGGATCATACTTTGGAACAATTAGAAGACGAGCTGTCTCCAGAAGTTTTTTTTAGGGTAAGCCGAAAGTTCTACGTAAACGTCAATCACATCAAAGACATTATCTCTTACACCAATTCTAGACTACAAGTAAAAATGAACGCTTTTAAAACGCATGAAATTATTGTGAGTAGGGAACGCGTAAAGGATTTTAAACTTTGGTTGGAGTAATATCTAGGAATACCCCATACTCCTTAATAGCTACACCCGATTGTCATCAAAAGCAGAGGGTAGTAGTTTGGGAATAAGCTTGATAAAGATAGGCAACAATACCGCTCCCCCAGGTAACATAAAGATGGCTAGAGAAGGGATGGTCTTAAAAATATCCAGTAACTGTTGTTGTATTTTTTTGCGTTCTTCCTGAGTTAACTCTTGAGTAGCAGATTTGGCCAGTAGTTTCACCAATTCCCTGCTTTCCGAAAGTTCTTTTTTCAGTCGTTTGCTGTTGCGTAAGATGAGTTTACTCACATTACGCGTCATCCCCTCATAAAACCTAGAGGCAAGATTAAGATCCTTGAGGTAGGGAATACGCTCCCTATTGGTTTGAAAAAAGACAACTACATTGGTTAAGGCCTTTTGTATCGCCGTACGATCTTTGCCCAATAGTCCTCCCAATTCATCTACAAAAGCAGTCTCTGTATTTTCTAACTGACCATCTTCCCAAATCGTTAAGCAAGCAATGTCTAAGAGGTACTGCTTTTCGCTAGTATTAAAACGGTCTTGTAGTAGTTCTACATAGCTTTCTTCAAAACGAGCCTCTTTGAGATCTACATAGGTTAGTGAGGCCGCCAAAAGTTGCATTAAACGGGCATCACTTTGGTTAATTTCTTTAGAGTTCAGCGCTTGGTAGGCCATATTTATGGTCACATACTCCAAGAGTTGTGCATGGGCCATAATGTCGGGATGTCCCTGTAAATGGCGTCTAAAGATCAGGGTATCTACATAAAGTAACGAGTTGGTTAAACTGTTACCAAAGGCACGACTAAAGGCGTTGCCATTTAAATAAATACGAGAATCCAATAGTTTCTCAAGCTGCGCCTCCGTTTGCTTTCCGCTAAGGATCTTTTGCAAAAAGGAAATAGTACCCACCTCTAAAGCGGTGTAATAGTCAAATACGGTGGCTACAAAGCCCTCAAAGTCTGCTTTTCCAGTTTCAAAGTGGTAGGAACAGTATAGGGCGGTCAGTAAATTGGTTTTAGCAATCTCGTCTTCAGTAAACCGATGTTCCGTTTCAATAAACGAAGGAGTAGATAAATGAACACCGTATACAAAGCCATGGTCTAACAAGGCTTTGTAGAGTGTTTTGTAATTGGGATAAGGGGTAACAACCTCTCTAATGAGGTGGCCAAATTTGTTAATCCAACCTTGTGCCGAAGGGTTCATTTTGGACTGATTACTGCTTCAAAGAAAAACAAATTACGGTAAGCGACCTTTGTAGAATGGATAAAAAAAGTATGATGCTATTCTAAAGATCAGAAATTGCTGACTTTTTGAAAATGTGAAATACTTATAATCAGCAGGTTACCGTTGGTTAAAATGCAAAAGGGGACCTAGCGCTTAGCGCGCTTTTAATGTTGTAAAGGTCCGTGGAAATCTAAAGCGCTAGGCCTGTTTGATGGGTGCATTTGTAAACTAAAAAGTGATATAGTTATCTAATAATAACGTCCAATCATAGTTGCTATAGCGCAGTTGTACCTTTTCGGCTATTGTAATTTGGAGTTGTTTTTCCAAGATTTTTTGGATACCGCTTTCGCCCCCAAAATCTCCACGAAACCAAAGGAAAAGGGAACTGATTGTAGCAGTTTCCGTAGCTGCTTCGTAAACGGTTGTAGCGTTGATAAACATTCCCGTGGCTCTGGCCAACTGCGATGTGATGCTTGTGGGGGTATAGATGGCTATAGGAGGGCAGTCCTTGGCTCCACAATTTAGGGCAAAGTGAATGCGGTAATCTGGTTCGGCTACCCTAAGGCTGCGCTCAAAGGCATCCGGAAATAATTTGGAAACATAGCCCAAGCCTTTACTCCACTTTGATCTCCTGAGAATACCATGTTCAATTTTAGCAAAAGAGATACGATTACCCGCGATGTCAATAAGGTCTTCATTAAAGAAGTGATCCCGATCGTCATAATACTCAGGATGCGCTTTTAAGATCAACTGGATATAGGCATTATAAATATTAATCCAAAAGGCATTGCGTTGGGCATCGGTAGTCAATGCTTGCTCCAGGGCAGCTACTGTGGTTTGTGATAATTGTTTTTGCAACGACTCGGTGTCTTCCCCAGCTTTTATTTTAGTAAGTAACTGTTCGGATAGGGTGTTGAATCGATTACTACTGGCCATAGCTTCCAAAGGAGGCCTTTCGGAGGCTTGGCAATAGTTTAAAAAGAAAAGTAAGCCAGATACACAAGCGAGCAATTTCATCATTGGCGTAAGTTTTAAAGCATAAGTAGCACCTTATTATAGTCGAAAACCCTACTGCTTCCTTACGTGTTTAGGTTAAAATATAAACCCAAGTCTCTTTGTGTTGGTGTTTATTTGGCGGTGTTTTATTTTCTGGGTTGGTGAAAACCAGCTTTGTTTGATGCGGTTTGGCATGTTTTCCAAAGCAGTGGTTTGGATATCATTGGAGACCAAGAGGGAATCAACATTTAAAATTGCTTAGAACTCAGATTTTACTTATAAAATCATCCAATCTTTTGTTGGTCATTTTCTGGATCTTATTTTTCATGTAGGATGTCCATCCAAGGAGGTATCCCGGTAGGCCTAAGGCCTGTTGGGTCCATTTCCATAAGTCGAAAGTATCGGTATGCTCAATGATTTTACCTTCTTTAAATACGACAACCGAGGCAACTTGATTGACCACCTTCCTTTTTTTAGGGCCGTATCGATATTCCGCTACCCAATGTATTTTCCCTTTTTCTTCGTTAGTTTCAATAATCGTAAAATGGATTTTGGTATTGGTATCTTTCTTAGCTAGGAGCATCTCCCACATTTTACAAGCACGTTCTCCCTTCAACGCTCCAAAAGCGGGGTCTTTAAAAAGGATTTCTTTATGATAACAAGTGACCATTACCGCACTATTTCCGTTAGCGAAAGCGGTGTAGAATTTTTCTATCAAGGCTTTAGAATTCATTCGTTTATTGCTTTTTACATTATCGCTATTGGTTTGTACTCTAATGGTTGACTTATTCCTTCAGGAAAACGTCTGGTTAAATAGGCATAATAAGGATATTAAACTCAAAAATCACTTAAGGTTAGGTCGTTTCAAGTACGATTACTTTTGGGCGGTTTTATTCACACTTATTTACTTCCGAATAATATTTAATGGGATTGTGGTGAACATAACTTTTTCCCAGTATCGTTCTACAGAATTTCTCATTATTCATTTTAATTATTAATTCCAGATATTCGATAAATTCCACCGCAAACTCACCATCCGCAAAAGATCAGGACCTTTGATCGCGATCAGCATATCGAGCCAAAAATCGAAAACACTTGCCGGGATTGGATCATCTACTTCGATTGATGCAGAAACGATCTGGCGATCGTGGTGATGGTGGTCATGTCCATGATGATGGTCATTTCTGTGGGTGTGGTGCGGTTGGGTCTCTTCAGCCTTCCCAAGCCAAGCTGCGACTTGTTCCATGCCTGCATCTTCGCGCAGAGCGGATAGCCCAAACAGCGTTCCCGTGGGTACCTTACCATAGTCGGCATAGATGCGCCTC
>JBCDGY010000256.1:0-4496 GCA_039414375.1 Bacteroidota bacterium
GAAAATCCATTTTTCAATCAAATCTTTTATATACCCGAATTTCGTTACACGGTTAACGACGGTATTTCTGCGGGAATTAGCTTTAAAAACAAGCCTTTACTCATCAGAAAACCATTTATCTATCAAATAAAACCCCGTTTTTCTTCACGTGAAGAGGCGCTGGTGGGCAGTGCTAGTTTTTCGTTTCAAAGTTTTTTCAACCAGGGAAAACTCAACTCAATAACCTACGCTTTAAGTGGGGGCACTTCTTTCTTCGATACCAGATCTAGGTTTACTACGGTAACCCCGTCCATCGGATTAAATTGGCGACCGAACGATTTTATCTCCAATAGACGTCAATTCTTACTTTTTAGACTGCGCAATGTCTTTAGAAACTTTGACCCCAGTATTGCCAATCAAAACGACACGGAACCGGACTTTACTGTTTTCAATATCCGATATGCTGATGTTGATGAGCAGATTATCAACTTCAAAAGGTGGGTTATTGATGCCCAATTGGCGGGTAATTTTAGTAAGGTCTCTTTCGAATGGGAGCAACGGACCCTTTTCGATAACAACAGACAGTTAAATTTGAGATTGTTTGCAGGTAAATTTTTGACCAATACGAGCAATTCCGACTTCTTTAGTTTTGCTTTAGATCGCCCAACAGATTATCTTTTTGACCTCCCCTATCTCAATCGGTCTTCCACCGCCTCCGGACTTTCTAGTCAGCAATTTATTCTAGCAGAAGGGGGATTCAAATCTATTTTTGACGACCGTTTTGGGGACGATTGGATACTCACCGGAAACTTGAGTTTTAATATCTGGCAGTGGGTAGAGCTATATGGCGATATAGGACTCATAGGAGATAGAGGCGAAAGCTCACGTTTTTTTTACGATTATGGCGTACGGCTAAACTTAGTTACGGACTTCTTTGAGCTTTATTTTCCTATTTATTCTAACAATGGCTACGAAATTGCCCAACCAAACTACGGAGAACGTATCCGTTTTGTGGTTACTATTTCTCCACAAACCCTAATCCGCTTGTTTACAAGAAAGTGGTTTTAATTGCATATTTGACAAAATAAATGCATTAAACCTCCTTGAAGATGTGGTATTGATACATTATTAACAAATACGTTGCATTTTTTAAAACAAATGATCTCCAGAGATTCGCAGAAATAAGATCGTTTCCCTATTTTTGCAAAAAGGAATTCTTTACATGAAAACCACCGATCCAAAAATAAGTCATGAAATTTCTTTTGAGGATTTTAAATCTCAAATCCTTGAAGATTTCAGGGTATCGGTGATCAGTAGGGAATGTAGTATGCTAGGTCGCAGGGAAGTACTATCGGGTAAAGCGAAGTTTGGTATTTTCGGAGATGGCAAAGAACTTCCCCAATTAGCGATGGCCCGCGCATTTAAAGATGGTGATTTTAGAAGTGGCTACTACAGGGATCAAACCGTAATGATGGCTTTGGGACATCTTAATCCAAAGTCCTTTTTTCATGGATTGTACGCCACAACCGATCTTTCCAAAGAACCAATGAGTGCAGGGCGGCAAATGGGTGGTCATTTTGTAACGCATAGCTTGCATCCCGATGGTAGTTGGAAAGACCTTACCGCACAAACCAATAGTAGTGCAGATATTTCCTGTACTGCGGGCCAGATGCCACGATTACTAGGATTAGCGCAAGCTTCTAAAATCTATAGGGACCTTCCAGAGATAGATGCCACAAACTTTTCTAAGCAAGGAAATGAAATTGCTTGGGGTACGATCGGTAATGCCAGTACCAGTGAAGGGCACTTTTTCGAAACTATGAATGCGGCAGGAGTTATGCAAGTGCCTATGGTCATCAGTATTTGGGACGATGGTTATGGCATTTCGGTTCCGCAAGAATTCCACATGGTTAAAAGTGATATTTCAAAGGCACTTGAAGGTTTTCAACGAGATGGGCAACATCAAGGTTTTGAGATCATTAAAGTAGCAGGATGGGATTATACTGCCCTTATTCATGCCTATGAGAATGCTTCTGAAATTGCGAGAGATACCCATACCCCAGTAATGGTGCACGTTACTGAGCTTACGCAGCCCCAAGGGCACTCCACCTCTGGATCGCATGAGCGTTACAAATCTGCCGAACGTTTGGAGTGGGAACGTGATAACGATTGTAACAAGCGCTTTAGGGAATGGATATTGGCCAACCATATTGCAGACGAAGAGACCCTCAAAAACATTGAAAAATCCTGTAAAATGGAGGTTAGAAATGCCAAGAAAGAAGCTTGGGCAGAATTTTTAACTCCAAATCTTGCAGCGAAGCAGCAGTTGGTTGCTTTGTTGACCGACCTGACTTCAGCTACCAGTAATAGCGCCTTTGTAAATAAGATAAACAACGACCTTATCGCCATCACTGAGCCTATAAAAAAGGATTTAGCTTCCTTTGCTCGAAAAGCTTTGCGTTATGTCAGGGATGATCAAGGACCTCAAAAAATGGCTTTGCAAGCATGGATCTCAAAATATCTTGAAGAAATGCAACCCAAATACAGTTCGCATTTGTACAGCGAATTGGAAGATAAGCTAACCAATATATCCGAAATACTACCTAACTACGACGATGAGGCCAAACTAGTGGATGGTAGAATTGTGTTGCGTGATAATTTCGACCAACTTTTTGCAACCTATCCAAAGGCATTGGTTTTCGGTGAAGACACAGGTACTATTGGTGATGTTAATCAAGGACTCGAGGGACTACAAAAGAAATATGGAGCAATTCGCATTGCAGATACTGGTATTCGAGAGACCTCCATTATAGGACAAGGTATCGGAATGGCCCTTCGTGGTTTGCGACCTATTGCTGAAATTCAATATTTAGACTATATATTTTACGCCCTTCAAACTTTAACGGATGATTTGGCCTGTTTGCACTACCGCACCTATGGCAAACAAATTGCTCCTTTGATTATTCGTACCAGAGGACACCGTCTTGAGGGTATTTGGCATTCAGGATCGCCAATGGCAAGTCTTATTCACAGCCTTCGAGGTATTTATATTCTAGTCCCTAGAAACATGACCAAAGCAGCTGGTTTTTACAATACTTTAATGAAGGGTAACGAACCTGCATTGGTTATCGAAAGTTTGAATGGTTATCGGCTTAAAGAAAAAATGCCTAACAATCTTGGGGAGTTCCGCACTCCTATTGGACAAGTAGAAGTGGTTAAAGAAGGTGCAGATATTACTTTAGTCTCCTATGGATCTACCCTTAGAATGGTGCTTAAGGTTGCTAAAGAATTGCTAGAAGTAAATATCGATGCTGAGGTAATTGATATACAAACTTTGTTGCCTTTTGATCTCAATCATGATGTTGCTAAAAGTGTTCAAAAAACCAATCGCTTATTGGTTATAGATGAAGATATGCCTGGTGGTGCCTCGGCCTATCTGCTACAAGAGATCATTGAGAAACAAGGTGCTTTTCGTTATCTGGACAGTGCCCCTAGGACCCTAACAGCTCAACCCCATCGACCTGCCTATGCTTCCGATGGTGATTATTTTTCAAAACCTAATGAAGAGGATATTTTTGAACAGGCCTACAACATTATGCATGAGGTAGCACCAGAGAAATACCCCACCCTGCGATAATTCCTGGGTATCCTGATTCCCACGATTCTCAAATAAGGCGGGAGGACTATGTAAGCTATTCTTAGCGGTTTCGCCTTTTTTAGGGTCCAATAACGCCAAGTAAAGTACCGCGCGCGTTCCGATAGCCCTTGGGATTAAGTAATACTAAAGTAAAGGTATAGGAACTTGCCTAACCGGCCGGCAGATCTATAAATTTTAGTTTATGTCCTAATCTAACCCACGATAAAGCAAATCCATATTTTATGGGTCCAAAGCGATTTTTGTTTTTGGTAGTAAGCTTATTTTCATAATGGTGCCATTAATAAAGAGTAGAATTAACTATTGATTTTCAATTACTTACAAGTATTTAAAGCGCTATGTCCTATTCTGACCAACTACCGACTTTTTATGATTTAGCTTTAAATTATGAAATACTATTGTCAATATGATTATTACTGAATTTGTAACGAAAATATTATTGTAGAGACTTTTGAATAGTATTACGTAAATAAGTTCAGAGGATAACGCTAAAACCAAAGAGAATAATGAGACCTGTACTATTCGCGTTCGGTAATTTTTGAATGATTTTTTAGCGATCTTTTTTTTATGTTCTGCTTTTTTTTCAAAATTCTTTTGAAAAAGAATTATAACTAAAA
This sequence comes from Bacteroidota bacterium, assembly GCA_039414375.1. Classification (GTDB taxonomy): domain Bacteria; phylum Bacteroidota; class Bacteroidia; order Flavobacteriales; family Flavobacteriaceae; genus Croceivirga. The sequence continues at coordinate 4,252 of JBCDGY010000256.1, forward strand.
AAACACATATGTAAATCATCAAATAGATTACTAACTCCATTTGTACTTAATTTTCTTTATTTCACGTAAGTTAGGTAGATCAGACAAATTAAATAGCATATAATTCTCCTTATTAGTTAAAAACTTAAAATACGAATTATAATTACTTTGCTACTAAATGATTGTACTGTATAGTTTTAGTCAGATAACTTTTAACTATAATTTTCAAAAACCAAAATTTTGTCAATAATCTGGAGCTGGATTTC
>JBCDGY010000257.1:0-4475 GCA_039414375.1 Bacteroidota bacterium
AGAAATATTATAGGACACTGAAAGATGCGCCTACCGATTAAGTGAATTTCTATCCAAGACTGGCTAATGGATTATCTTTAGTTGCATTTTATTTGTAATATCTATGATAAGACTATAATTGTGCCTAATGGAATTGATATATGATGAATCTCAGATTCACGAGGTGGCCCGTTCCATATTATCTCGTTTGACTGCAAACACAGTACTGATTAATGGTGTTATGGGGGCTGGCAAAACCACTTTGGTAAAAGCATTGGTTCGTGAATTGGGAAGTGCAGATACCGTGAATAGCCCTACTTTTGGTTTGGTCAATGAATACTACAATAGTCAAAACGAATTGGTAGCGTATCATTTTGATTTTTACCGAATCCAAGAAGAATCTGAAGTTTTAGATTTGGGTTTTGACATGTATTTGAATGCAGGAGTCCCCTTGTTTATAGAATGGTCGGAAAGAATCCCCAATTTAATCCCCGAAAAACACCATAAAATTGAGTTGTTGGTGGAGAATGTTAGCTTACGACAGGTGAAATTTTAGGGTTTCCGTTAGACTTTAACTTGATTTAAGAAACCTTAACATTCAATAATCGATAAAATACCAATTTCATCGATAAACTGCATAAAACACCGTTAAAATGTAGTAAAAAGCCAAATTTTAGTATTTTTGTTGAAGGATACATACTGATTCTATTGACGAGAAGAATTAGTACGATGAACACTAAAAAACTAATTTTCGGATCTTTGGCATGTCTTACTTTGTTAGTAGCTTCCGCGACCCCCTACTCGGCTATCGAAGATAATCAAGAGATGGGTGTTGAAAAGAAGAATGTAAGAATACCAGGTAGTAAATGATTCAGAATTATGAATTAAAGGAAAAGGGCAATACTAATTTGCCCTTTTTTTTCGTTTTGCAGATAACTTGTAACTTGTGCGAATCAATACTTTTAAGAGAAAAACCAATACTGAAAAGGGGTTAAAGGCTAAGCGGCGAATACTAATTGAATCTTTAGTAGTTTTCTTCATAATTATGGCTCCTTTTCTGCACAAAGTGCACGAGCTTGTTCCTGTAACAGATAAGCTTGTTTTCCTTGGTTTAGAGATTACCAAAGGACCATGGGCGGATATTCCAACTTTCGTATGGTTTTTATTTATTAAAATAGTCCCGCTTTATCTCATACTAATTTGGTTTTTAACTTGTAAACACTGGTGGTATCATATTTTGTTAATACCGTTGATTATGTATGCCTTTCAACTCATAGAAGCTGTGGTAGATCATCAGGATAATAATGTGGATAGTGCAAATCTTCTTTGGTTGCTTCCTATTTGTGTGGTCGTCATCCCTTTTGTGTACTTTATTCGGGTAAAATTATACGATAAGCACGTCCATGGGATCGATTTAGACGCTATGGACGCCGAACTTAAGTTTATTAAAGAAAGAGAAGCATTGCGAGAAGAGCGCAAAAAGCTTGAGGAGCGCGAAAGGGCCCTTTCCAAAAAGTCGTAACTTGTTCGAAATTTCCGACGCACTCTTATGGACCAACCGGCCTCACCATTTAGCCGACAACAATTGCTACCTCAAGAGGAGACTTTAGAGCTCTTAAAACAAAAAAGGGAGTTGTTCATCGGTATCCCTAAAGAGAACCAATACCAAGAAAAGCGGATATGTCTTACTCCTGATGCGGTAAATGCTATTACTGCCAATGGACATCGGGTATTGTTGGAATCCGTTGCAGGCGAAGGTGCCAATTATTCAGACGCGGATTATACGGAAGCCGGTGCGGAGATCACAAGGGATACCAAAAAGGTATTTTCTTGTCCTTTAATCCTTAAGGTAGAACCGCCAACTTTATCTGAGATAGCCTGGCTTAATCCCCAAGCGACCATTATATCTGCACTTCAAATTAAAACACAGTCTAAGGCTTATTTTGAAAGTTTGGCCAAAAAACGGGTGACCGCCATAGCTTTTGAATATATCCGGGATGAGGAAGGCAAGTTCCCAGCCGTACGTTCACTTAGTGAGATTGCGGGTATTTCTTCCATTCTTATTGCTGCGGAACTTATGGCGGTAACCAATGCTGGCAATGGGCTGATGTTTGGTAATATTAGTGGTGTACCACCAGCAGAAGTAGTGATTATTGGAGCAGGTACTGTGGGTGAATTTGCGAGTCGTTCAGCCCTAGGTCTTGGAGCGAACGTTAAGATTTTTGATAATTCCATCACCAAACTCCGGAATATACAAACCAACTTAAAGCAAACTGTTTATACCTCAACCATACAACCCAAGAACCTGATTAAGGCTTTAAAACGTTGCGATGTAGCTATTGGAGCTACTAGAGGGAAAGACCGATCCCCAGTAGTGGTTACTTCAACAATGGTGGAACAGATGAAGAAAGGGGCGGTCATTATCGATGTTAGTATCGATATGGGAGGCTGTTTTGAAACATCGGAAGTCACCGATCACAAAACACCGACGATTGAAAAATACGGCGTTATCCATTATGGCGTACCCAATATTCCCTCTAGATACCCAAGAACCTCGTCGATTTCGATTAGCAATATATTTACCCCCTACTTACTTAAAATAGGCGAAGACGGCGGGTTGGAGCATGCCCTGCGATTCGATAAAGGGTTGCGCAATGGGCTTTACATGTACCATGGAATTTTGACCAATAAATCTGTTGGTGATTGGTTTGGAATGGCCTTTAACGATATTAACTTTTTAATTTTTTAATGCGGGCCTTTTTAAAACGATTGGGTTGGTACTTGGTGGGTTTTTCGATAGGACTGGTTTTTTTGGGTTTTATCATTAATAAAAAGTCTGATGGTGAAGGCATTGAATTCTGTTACTTTCCCAACTGCCGGGTTTTGAAGGATATTCGTTCTAAACCTATAGTTGTAATGCAAGAAGACACAAAAGATACCCTTGGATTCATGGACCTGAAAGCACCCTTACAGGACGTATTAACCAACGGGAATATTGACTTTGGAAAGAGTGACACCAAAGCGAAACCATGTAAAACCTATTGGGTATCCTTGAAATCCAAGAATATTATGGTAAACGTGCGCAATTGCAAAGATTACGCATTTGTTACAAGGGTTGATGAATCACTTTAACAGCCAAGCACCTAAAAGAAGCCAACTATGATTATTGGAAAATGATAGAAAGGGATTTCAGCGAGAAATACCTATCTCGTCAGTCAAGCTGGCCTACTTACCGACACAACAGGGATTTTCTAACGTTTATCCGGGTTAAATTTTTCTACGCTTGCGCTCCTGTTTTAAAAGTTCCAGTTCTCTTGTGGTTTGCCCTGCTACCGAGGTGTTTTCCTCTGCCCTTCTTATCAAATATGGCATCACGTCTCTAACGGGTCCATAGGGCAAGTATTTCGCTACATTGTATCCTACTTTGGCTAAATTGTAACTAATATGATCACTCATTCCATAAAGCTGCCCAAACCATATTTCTTTTTGACGCTCGCTTAGGTCTTTCTCCCGCATCAACTCCATAAGCCTATAAGTACTATCCTCATTATGAGTACCTAAAAAAATATAAAAGGTATTCAAATGATCGACCATATAACGGGCTCCATCATCAAAATTATGGTCTGTATCTGTTTTGGTTGCACATATTGGACTGCGATAGCCTAGTGCTTTAGCACGTTGATTTTCTTTCTCCAAATACGCACCTCTCACCAATTTAATACCTACTTTAAACTGTTCTTTATCAGCAATTTGCTGTAGGTTCTTCAAGTAATCCATGCGGTCCCAACGGTACATCTGAGCAGTATTAAAAACAACAGCTCTATGCTTATTAAATTTTCGCATCATTTCAAGACAAAGTGTATCTGCGGCATCCTGTATCCAACTTTCCTCTGCATCAATGAGCAAAGACACCTCCAAATCATGTGCTTTTTGGCATACCGTCTCATAACGTCTTACGACGCGATTCCATTCTGCCTTCTCTTCAGAATTCAAGGCGGCTCCGTTATTTTTTTTCTCCCATAGTGCAAAACGCCCAAAGGCCGAAGGTTTGAATACGGCAAATGGGATGGCTTCCTTTTCCTTAACAAAGTCTAAAACCCTTAAAATCTTCTCCAGGGCGCCATCTAATAAATGTTCCACTTGTTTCCCTTCTACCGAGTAATCCAATATGGCATGTACCTGTTTACCATACATTTTATCAATAATAGGCAAACAATCTTGTTCGCTTACGCCACCACAAAATTGATCGAATACCGTTGAACGAATAAGACCTTCTATTGGTAGATGGGCGTTGATAGCAAAGTTGGTCACTGCAGTGCCTATGCGCACCAAGGGCTCATTGGCGATTAGCTTAAATAAGAAGTAAGCACGCTCAAGTGCGGCGTCACTTTTAAGGGAAAAAGCAGTTTTAGTATCATCAAAAAGGTGTTTCATAGTTACTTGTGCTGTTACGGTCAAAGATAAAATGCAATAGCATTGTTTTATTTAATTTTGCG
>JBCDGY010000258.1:0-4475 GCA_039414375.1 Bacteroidota bacterium
CTTTAAGCCTGTTGCATTAGGCAAACCAGATATTATAATGGACTTAGATCCAAGAAAAGAAGTGGGTAACCGGCCTCCCCAACCCAAAGAGCTATTTCCTTTTGCGCTTACCTCGGAAGAATATGTCTTAAGCTACAAAAAAGACCAAAGCATACAGTATGCCAAGCTTAAAGGTGTCAAAATAGTGGTATCTGACGACAAGTAATAGGTTTTCTTTACTTTTAAGGGGCAAAATCTCAGAGCAACCATTGGTGTTCTTTGAAGGCTTTATTCCTTGGGCATACTCGTAAAATTATTCAAACAGACTTTTGTGTATGGCTTGGCAACGATTTTGCCAAGGGCCTTTTCTTTTATTATAGTGCCATTGTATACCTCGGTAATGGCGCCAAGTCTTTTTGGTGAAGTTCAGCTTATCTTTTCGTCATTTGCGCTCTTTAACGTTTTGTTGGCCTATGGGATGGAAACCGCGTTCTTTCGATTTTTTAGTGCCCACAAAGATCAAAATAGTGTTGTCTCAACTGCATTGATCTCATTAGGAGTATCTACCGGGGCTTTTTGTGTTTTTGCTATGCTAGCCCAGCAGCAACTGGCGACTCTTTTAGAGATTGATCCCAGATACATGAAATATGTAATTTTCATTTTAGCATTAGATGCCTTGGTTATTATTCCATTTGCCAAGTTGCGCGCTAAAGGCCGTGCCATCCGCTATGCTATTATTAAGCTCATTAACGTTGTTGTTAATCTTGCATTAAACCTTTGGTTTTTACTCATATTACCCACTTTGGACACCAATTTTTGGAGCGTATTGTACCAACCCAATTATGAAATCATGTACATTTTAATGGCCAATATGTTGGCCAGTGGGGTTACCTTGATACTTATGATTGGACCGTATTTTGAAAGTAACTATGTTTTTGACCTCAACCTTTGGAAGAAAATGATACGCTATGCCCTTCCAATTATGATTGCAGGTATAGCATTTACCATAAATGAGGTATTTGATCGTATTTTATTGGCCAAACTATTACCTCCAGATATTGCAAAAGCTGAGATGGGTAAATATGCAGGATGTTATAAGCTTGCTATTTTTATGACATTGTTTGGTACGGCATTTAGATTGGGCATAGAACCCTTTTTTTTTAGTCATTCCCGAACTGTAAACCCCCAAAAAACTTATGCGAAAATCACCAATTACTTTGTGATTTTAGGGAGCTTACTTCTACTAACCATTGTGGTTTTTTCAGATCCGCTCAAAGTGCTTATAATTCGTGATGAGGCTTATTGGGAGGCAATGTCCATTGTGCCTATTGTAGTCTTGGCCAGCTTTTGCTTAGGGATATACCATAACCTCTCGGTATGGTACAAGGTAACCGATAGAACTTTTTTTGGGGCTTATATTTCAGCAATGGGCGCTGTATTGACTTTAGTCATAAACTACTTACTCATACCAAAAATAGGGTATATGGCATCAGCATTGGCAACACTTGTAGCCTATGCTAGCATGATGATCGTATCTTATCTATTGGGGCAACAATATTATCCCATACCTTACAATATGAGAAAAATAGGCTTTTATAGCGGATTGGCACTTGTATTTGCGGCAATGTCCTTTTATGTTTTTGAACGTAATTTATGGGTAGGTACGGCTATGCTTTTCTTATTTTTAATCATCCTTTATCGCTTGGAAGGAAACAACCTAAAAACTTTATTTTTAAAGCGTGAAGCTTAACATTATCAATACCTCAAAGCATCCATTACCTCGCTATGAAACACCTTCTTCGGCGGGAATGGATTTACGTGCCAACCTCGAACAACCAGTATTACTAGAACCTTTGCAAAGGACACTTGTAAAAACAGGGCTTTTTATTGAACTTCCTGTTGGCTTTGAAGCCCAAGTACGTCCACGTAGTGGGTTAGCTGCCAAAAAAGGAATTACAGTACTCAATGCTCCGGGCACTATTGATGCAGACTATCGTGGTGAAATAGGAGTATTACTCATTAACCTTTCTAATGAAGATTTCTTAGTTGAGGATGGAGAAAGGGTAGCCCAATTGGTGGTTGCTAGCCACGAAAGGGTACAATGGAATACAGTTGATGCGTTGGGCGCATCTGAACGTGGTTCGGGAGGCTTCGGAAGTACAGGCACCAAATGATAACACAATAGCATAAACCTAACACAACACTATGAAGATTATTGTACCTATGGCTGGTCGTGGTTCACGACTTAGGCCGCATACCCTTACAGTTCCCAAACCACTTTTGCCAATTGCTGGGAAACCTATTGTTCATAGACTGGTTTCGGATATTGCCCAGGTTTTAGAAGAACCTATAGACGAAATAGCCTTTATTTTAGGAGATCCAGCCTTTTTTGGAACTGCTGTAGTACACAGTTTGGAGGCTTTGGCTAAGGAGTTGGGAGCCAAAGCATCGATCTATAGGCAGTTGGAGCCTAAAGGGACAGGACACGCGATTATGTGTGCGGCTCCTTCCCTACAAGGTCCTGTAGTAATTGCGTACGCGGACACCTTAATCCGGGCTAGTTTTGATTTAGACAAAACTGCAGATAGCGTTATTTGGACCAAAAAAGTTGATCATCCGGAGGCTTATGGCGTTGTTCGTCTTGATGACAAAAACCAAATTATAGCGCTTGTAGAGAAGCCTAAGACTTTTGTAAGTAATCAAGCCGTTATCGGAATTTATTATTTCAAAGATGTAGGTATGCTCAAAAGAGAACTACAATATGTTTTAGATAATAATATCACCCATGGAGGAGAATATCAAATTAATGATGGTATTAAGCGCATGATGGATAACGGTAAGGTTTTTGTTACTGGAACCGTTAATGAATGGATGGATTGTGGGAATAAAAAAGTGGCTATAACAACCAATCAACAAATGTTGTCATTTTTACAGGATGATGGAGAAAAGCTGGTTTCGGAATCCTTACAAAAGGAGAACGCCAACATAATACCACCTTGCTTTTTAGGAGAAAATGTAGTGCTAAAGAACAGTACTATAGGCCCCTATGTATCGATTGGAGACCATACTGTTGTTGAAGATTCTACTGTTAAAAACAGCTTAATCCAATCCCATAGTGCGATCAAAAACGCTAATTTGGATAAAGCCATGATAGGGAATCACGTACGCTATAATGGTAAGTTTGAAACAATAAGTATTGGAGACTATTCCGTTTTGGAATAAGTATTGCAATAAATAACAAGTATACCAAACAGTATGAAAGATTGGTTCTTTACTTTCCGAAATACCATCATCTTATGCTTGGTAATACAAGGTCTCTTTGCCCAGGAACCACCAACAAACACAATAGATACTGTGCAAAGTGCCGAGGTGTTTTTGGAAGAATATACCGATGAGTTTCAAGAGGCTTTTTTCGAAGGCTTAAAACAAAAGGCTATTCAAAACTACGATCGGGCCATTAATTATTTCTTGCAATGTAAAAGAATAGAGGCAAATAATGCTTCGGTGGATCACGAGCTTGCCAAGATCCACTTGTTAAGACGCGCCTATTCCGAAGCAGCTTCTTATGCAAAAGATGCAGTAGTTGCTGAACCAGACAATTATTGGTATTTGTATACTTACATTACTACCAAAGAGCAGTTGTTTTTTGATTTGGATGAGATGAAACAAACAATACCGTTTGATCGTCTAGAGTTAAGAAAGAGTTTGGCACTTATTTTTTTCCAAAAGAAAAAATACCAAGAAGCTTCTAATATTTTGGCGAAGCTTAGTCCTTCACCTTTCACAAAAAAATTGAACCAGAGCATTCAAGATTCAATAATCGCAACTAGTACAAAAACGACATCTTCCACTACCATAACCCCAAATACCAAGGAGGAGGATCTCTTGAATGACTTCAAAAGTCAGTTATCGGAGTTATTGCGCATACAAAAGTATCAAAGTGTAAAGGTATTGGCTAGTGAAGCTATAGAGTCGTATCCGCTTCAAGCAATATTTTACAGGTTTAAGGGGGCTGCACTCCTCGGTATGGGGGAACCTCAAGAGGCTATTTCTATACTAAAAGAAGGACTGGACTATTTGTTCGATAACAACAGCTTGGCCAATGCGTTTTATAAAACTCTCGGCGAGGCTTATACTACTCTAGGTGATGATGGCGAGGCCAAAAAATATTTTAGCAAAGTAAAAGGAGGGTCTTAAATGAAAAGTAACGCTATCTATCTTCTCAAACTACACTTTATTGTAATTGCACTAACGCTATTTTCATGCGGAGGTAAAAAGACTTTAATAACAGGGGAAGTTAATCCCTCACTGCCAACGCGAACCATAATCCAACAACATTACTTGAGAGCGTTGGATTTTAATACAATGAGTGCCCGGATTAAGGTAGATTACAAAGATGGAGACGATACCCAAGGAGTTACCTTGAGCTTAAGAATGAAAAAAGATGAGGTTATTTGGTTAAGTGCGCCACTGGGGATGTTTAAAGCTCATATTAC
>JBCDGY010000259.1:0-4472 GCA_039414375.1 Bacteroidota bacterium
GGTAAAAGTTATTAACAAGACCCTAGCTTTTCTAAGTATAGTGGACATAATACATAATCCACTGATTTTGAATTAATTGGACTATTTAAAACCACAACAACAAATGCTGCTTAAACTCCTGAATCCTTTTTTTACGGTATTGTTATAGGAAAACCATAAATCCGTTGTGGCTTTAATGAAACTTAAATGCAGCACAAAATTCTTTATGTTGTTTGGTTGCACTTTATAGTCTAATTTGAAAGCTCAAACATCGAAACCAATACATCATGTTATGCAAAAATTCTTATGCTTTGGTGGCTTCCAACAAAGGAGTCCCTCAGCGAACCAAACAGTTGCCTTAAAAGCAGATACCGTGCGCTTGTAGTCGATTGCGCCCCTCAAGCAGTTACTATACCTCAGGTATTTAAGTTGTGTATTAGCACTACCAAGAAACCTTATAGTAACAAGACCTCAGGGCTAAAGACGACATCTATTAAGCTAGCAACATTTAGAATTTAGCAATTATAACAACCGTGAATTTTAAAAGCCATAGCATGTATTTCCACTTATTAAAAAGAACTGCAATTATAACAACCCCATCAAAATAACACATCATGCAAAAAACCAAACATCTCAAAGTTTTACTCTTTATTTTTTTATGCTTTGCACCACTAATCCACGCGCAACGCATAACGGGCAATGAAAAAATTGATCACAACAGCTCGGGGCAACTCGGAGCGTTTCAGGATTTTGATGAATATGTCGATCTAAGTACCGGGAAAATGCATCCTTCTATTGACCTCTTAACACTTGAAGGTATAAAATTAAAAGCCGGAGTATCGATAACGTATAACAGTGGTGCCAATAGGGTAAATGATATTCCCGGTGAATTGGGGATGGGGTGGACACTCAATGCTGGCGGGCATATTACTAGAGAAGTACGGGGTGTACCAGACGATTCCAAGGTTTTTAATGCGATACCCACCGAAAGTGATATTGAAGAGTGTTCCGATTTTCGAATAAATGGTACCGTACAAAGAGAACAGTGCTATTACAATAAGGGATATTTTCATATGCCCGTACAAGGAAAAGGCCATAGGAGAGGTTACCTAGACAATCATGTAAAAAATTGCGTTACTGCCGTTTGTGATCTTAATCTACTTTTCGGCGATAATGATGAAGACTATACTTATGCCGAACTTATTGACGACTTTGTTTGTAAACCGATACTAAACAATACCTACCCCAGATCTAACAGCATTTTAGCAGATGATTGGTGTCGCATCAATGGTAAACTCTGTATTACAGGAAATTGGGAGATCTATTTTACCTCAATGTTTAACTGGGGACTGTATTCTGCTAATACACAATTCCTTCACGATACGGAGCCAGATGTTTTCTATTACAATTTGGGCAATGGCATAACAGGAAAATTTGTTTTTGACGCTACTAGTAAACCAGTTAGTATACCCGAAAATGGCATTAAAATTACCCCTGCTTTGGGGAAACATGGAGGCGATAGTTGGATTTTTACGACGCTTGACGGAACCCAGTACTATTTCCAAAATTCAGAGGGCTATACTGAAGAAAGTTGGGAATACCTAGATAACTCTCCTTGGGAAGATAATGATGGGGTGCCCATACCGAGTTTTATAGACGAATCAAAAACAATAAATAGATATATCTCAAAATGGTATATCTCTAAAATTGTATACCAAACCGGCGAAGAGATCCTATTTACTTATACGGATCAGCCTGATATGGAATATACATTACCTAATCCTATTCAATTGGACTACCATCCAGAGAACAGATGGGGCACAGTTTCTGAATGGGGTACGAGCAAAGTATATAACAGAACCAATCAATTTATACGAAAAGGGAGAAAATCTATATCGCAAATAACTTCACAGCTTGGGACGGTGTCTTTTGTTTACGATACCTCTCCTGCATCAATAAGTGGTGTCCACCACCTCAAAAGTGTGGTAAGCAATACGATTAGCGGAAAGGAAATTAGGAAATTTAACCTGAAGTATGAGAGTTTCAGCAGTGGTAATTGTGCTACTACCCAAAGTAGTTTTCGGTTTTACCTTAAAGAAGTGCAAGAAACAACGAATGGATATGCCAAGCCACCGCATCAATTTGAGTATGACCATGCCCATAAATTACCGTGCCTGGGCGCTAGCGCCCAGGACTATTGGGGCTATTACAACAACAATACTACTCCTTATCTAATACCCCCAACCCAATCTTTGGTAGGCTTTGTGCCACATAATCTGACTGGTGCCAACCGCAATCCGAACCTTTCGCGTTCTAAGGCTGGTATTTTAAAAGCCATCCATTCGCCATTGGGAGGAATTTCCGTCTTCGATTATGAAATGAATGATTTTTTTGATGGTAGTGCCAATGTAGCCATTGGAGGAGGGTTACGAATTGCTTCAATAACAAATCATACCACCGTACCTGGTAGTTTGGGAACAAAAACCACTTTTACCTATCGTCAAGCGGATAATTTGTCAAAGTCAAGTGCTACTAAAATGGATTTAGGAAAAAATCACGATATGTACTATTTGTATTCCAATTTTGGAAATATAGATCAACCTAATGGTCCAGAGTGGAAAATATACACCGGTAGGTTTCCTGCCTCCAGATATCATAAATATTTAGGGGAGCCTGTAAGGTATAGTACCGTAATAGTAGAAGAAACCACCTTGTCTGGGGAAAAGGAGAATGGAAAAACTGTTTTTCACCTTACAGATTTTAATACCAACCCCGATATTGCACCAGCAAAATATGTTGCAGACCGGTTTGATAGGGATAAGGGTTTTGAATTATCAACGACTTCCTTTTCGACTTCCAACCCGGCAGCACCTTTAATTTCCAAAGATTTTGAGCGGGGTATTGTTCGCAAAATACAGGCCTACAATACTAACGGTACCCTTGTTCAGGAAGAATCTTTTAACTATTCTTTTAAAACCCTTGGGGACCCCATTTACGGATACCGAATAGCAAACCCTTATGAAATGTTTTGGCTGGAAACCTATTATTCAAGTCCTCTAGGTTCAATCGAAATTTACCATCATACCCCAGGCATTTTTTCTTTAGACAGTAAAACAACCCTAATTAATGCAGACGCTACCACTGCTGGTGTCAACCTATCAGATACCTATACCTACCACGATACCCATCCAACATTATTAAAATCAAAACGTATGGTCTTGTCCAATGGCGATATTACCCAAACGCATTACAACTATGCCTTTAACTTTCCAGACGATCTTGTATTGCGAAATATGAACAACAGGCATATTGTTGCCAACCCAATAGAAGTAGTTACAACAGTGGACAGCAAAGTTGTTAGTGCACAGGTGAATAAGTATGACTGTTTTAAATGTACTTATAATTCGGCAAATGGGGGCACGCTTAGCGGTGGAGTTTTTGCCATGGCCGAAACCTTAAATTTAGAGAATGCTACCCCCATTTCGGACTATGCCTATGCCAGCAATGCCTTTGTGCTAGACCCTAGAATAATTACAACAACAATTTATGAAAATTATGATGCTAAGGGTAATCTTCTACAGCTTTCAAAAAGCAATGGCGTGACCAAAAGCTACCTTTGGGGTTATCTCGGAAAATACCCAGTTGCAGAAATAACAAATGCCTCCTATGATCAGGCTAAAGTTTCGTTAGGTAGCAATACCAGTTTGAATAATGGGCTTTCCCTCACTCAAGCCAATAGTTTGCGCAATGGGCTACCTCAAGCCATGGTTACCACCCATTCCTATGAGGCATTAATAGGAATCATTAGCACAACCGACCCCAGGGGCAATACCATCTATTACGATTACGATACCCACAATCGTTTAAAAGAAGTTCGTGACCAGAACAACCATTTGATTTCCGATTATCGCTATCACTTTTTAGGCGAAAACCAAGACTAAATAATCCTACCAATCACCAAAAAGCTTCTCATGAAAAATAAACGATATATTCCATCTCTTTGGATTCTGGGGCTCCCTGTAGTGCTGCTCACATTGGCATTTCCAACAACAGCTATCCAAGCCCAATGCAACATGAGCCCATCCAATCTCAACTTTAACCTTCCGCAGGCGGGAGGTAACGAAACAAAGACCTTTACCCTAAGCAATTGCACAGGCACGGTATCCTATTATCCCACTAACTATACCGAACCCTCTTGGGTTAATATTAATTTGAACAGTGGTGGTGTTACGGTAAGTACCAATAGTGCCAATACAAGTAGTAGCAGCCGTACTACAGGATTTGCCATATACGTAGATGGTCTTGCTCGAGGTGGGGTAACCATTACCCAGCAAGGAAATGCACCGCCTCCCGGAGGGGGTGGTTCGCCCCCCGGAGGAGGTGGTGGAGGTGGTGGAGGTGGTGGAGGTGGTGGAGGTGGATCCACCGTTTGTAGCATAAGCTATAACAATCCTGGGATACTCGATTGGCAGGCCGGTACACAGGACTATACC
>JBCDGY010000260.1:0-4457 GCA_039414375.1 Bacteroidota bacterium
AAGTTTCTTATTTTACTATCCTTCTCCTTTGTTTCTACCTTTTTTGTTTTTGTGTTATCAATGATTTTATGACTTATCTATTCCGACTATAACGAACTATCTATCATCTTCACGGATCTCGAGTTCCTTTTGGCGTTTTTTATAAAGCTCGTTGGCTTTTTTGCTTTTTGCCTTTTTTTAGGGATGCTTATCAAAAGATCAGCCTTTGCATTAGGCTTCTTGTTTCTATGGCAAATTATTGAAGGAATTGTACGGCTTCTTTTAAATTGGAAAACAGAAACCGATACAGTAGACACTATTATGAGCTTTTTCCCACTAAATGCAATGTTTAATTTGATCAAAGAGCCCTTTACCCGTTTAAATGCAGTACAAAGTGTAGCGAATCAAATTGGGGGAGACTTCAACTTTGACTATGCTGTACATTGGTATGAAATACTCATAGTACTCACTTGGACGACTATTTTTATTTATTTGTCCTATATCATCTTAAAAAAACGTGATTTATAGTATCTTACAGGGTTACTAGGACCTTGTAAAATGAAAAAATTAACCCTGCTTTTGGCCCTATGGGTGACCCTTGTGGCCAGCGGGCAAGACTGCACTACTATGGTAGCTCCGGGTAATGGAGCTACAAATGTAGCCGTAGATGCCACCATTACCTGGCAGGCTATTCCTGGCGTACCTAGTTATCGTATTATATTGGGTAGTTCATCAGGAGCAGATGATATTGCCGATACTACTGTGGGTAGTGCAACGAGTTATAATGCACCGCTTGGGCTACCTGAAAATACCACCATTTATGTAACCATTATTTTAGATTTTTTCACTGGTCAAGCCGATGTCTTTTGTCCTGTTGGTTCATTTACAACGGAGGATGTAACTACCCCACCAAACTGTACCACAATGACCACTCCAGGTAATGGCGCCAGCGATGTTAGCGTTTTTACCAATATCGCTTGGAACCATGCTCCTACTGCAACGAGTTATGACCTCCTTGTAGGAACTGCAGCGGGTTTGGGTGATATAGCAGATGAAAACGTGGCCGCATTGAGCTTTAATCCTCCCGGGGCGATGCCTGAAGACACCCTTATTTTTGTGACTATCATTCCGCGCAATGAAAATGGACCGGCTACAAACTGTACGGACTTTAGCTTTAGAACTCGGGAGCTAGCTCCCATCCCGGAATGCACCAGCCTTACCCAACCCGTTGATGGTGCCACCAATGTCCCCTTAACGCCAACTTTAGAATGGGATGCAGTAGCCGGGGCCGAGGGGTATCGCGTTACCATTGGCACCACCCCAACAAACAGTGATGTACTCGATCAAGCCGTTTTTAACACGAATAGTACTAGGGTAATTGACTTTGAGGCCAACCGTACTTTTTACATAAGAATCGTTCCCTTCAACGAATCAGGAGATGCATTAGATTGCGATCAACAAAGCTTTTCAACCCAACTTGGGTGTGGCCCTTACATTGATCCAGATACCGGGGTTCTAACCACTATCAATCCAGTAATTGAATTTCCAAGTACGTTTACCCTTTGCGACGAGGAAGGGTCGTTGACCATAGAAGCCCCTCAAGGAACCGATGGATATCGATGGTATCGCTTGGATGCTCAAGGGAACCAAATCTTTTTAGCAGAAAACAAGGCCTTGGAGGTAAATCGGGCTACGGACTACCTTCTGGAGGTATACAACGAAGTACCACAAGAAGGAGCAGACCCCATTGAATGCCCTACGCAAGTTAGGTTTGAGGTGCGATCCTCCAAAGCCCCTGTTGTAGAAGCGCTTATCCCCAGAGATACCCCATTTGGATTGGAAATCACTGTAGCGGTTTTGGGAACAGGGGATTACGAATACGCCTTAAATCCTAATGGGCCCTACCAAGAAAACAATCGTTTTGAGGGCCTCCCCAGAGCGGATATCACGATTTATATTAGAGATCGCAATGGATGTGGTATTACCAAAACGACCCTGGAGCAGGACCTTACCGTAGATGGATTTCCCGCTTTCTTTACACCCAATGGTGACGGTATTAATGACCATTGGCAGTTTATTAGACCAGAAAGTGGTGAGGATATGCCCTGGCGGGTGATTGAAGTTTACGATCGCTATGGGATGCTTATGATGCAAATCGATCCTTGGGGAATTGGTTGGGACGGAACAAGCAATGGAAGACCGGTACCTGAAGGCGGGTATTGGTTTAGTGCCCTTACCGATAAAGGAGAAAAAGTAAAAGGTAATTTCTCCTTGAAGCGATAGCTATTATCAACCTTTCGTAATTTTAATGCACTAAAAAAGTACCAGCTTTTTAGTTCACACTACCTGCCAGATTACAATATGTTAATATTCGTCAGCGAACATATAATCATTTAGCATTTTCATTTTCAATGAATTATTAAATTTTTAAGCCATGAAATTTAAGGTCGAAGCTGAATTTAGTCCTACCGGAGATCAACCCAATGCTATTGCCCAATTGTCCAAAGGCATAAAGGATGCAGATCCGCATCAAACCTTATTAGGCGTTACCGGTTCTGGGAAAACATTCACCGTAGCCAATGTGGTGGCAGAGGTACAGCGTCCGACCCTTGTACTAGCCCATAACAAGACTTTGGCAGCGCAATTGTATTCAGAATTCAAACAATTCTTCCCGAAGAATGCTATTGAATACTTTGTGTCTTACTATGACTACTACCAACCAGAAGCTTATATCCCCACTAGTGGTACGTATATCGAAAAAGACCTTTCGATCAACGAAGACATTGAAAAACTAAGACTAAGCACTACTTCTTCCCTACTCTCTGGGAGACGTGACGTTTTAGTGGTGGCTTCCGTATCCTGCCTCTATGGTATTGGAAACCCTATCGAGTTTCAAAAAAATGTAATTACTATTCATCGAGATCAGGTGATTTCTCGTACCAAATTGTTACATCAATTGGTACAAAGCCTGTACTCCAGGACTACAGCAGATTTTAGGAATGGTAATTTTAGAGTAAAAGGGGATGTCGTCGATGTATTTCCTGGATACGCTGATCACGCTTTCAGAATTCACTTCTTTGGAGACGAAATTGAAGAAATTGAAGCCTTAGACCCACATAACAATACCGTATTAGAAATCTACGATAGTCTGAATATTTATCCGGCGAATATGTTTGTAACCTCGCCGGATGTATTACAAAATGCGATTCGCAATATTCAAGACGATTTGGTAAAGCAAGTTGCTTACTTTAAAGAGATCGGACGCCCTCTAGAAGCTAAGCGTTTAGAAGAACGTACCAATTTCGACTTGGAAATGATTCGAGAATTGGGATATTGCTCCGGTATCGAAAACTACTCCAGGTATTTGGATGGTAGGCAGCCAGGCACGAGACCTTTCTGCTTACTCGACTATTTCCCAGACGATTATTTGATGGTAATTGATGAAAGCCATGTTACCGTACCACAAGTACATTCCATGTATGGCGGGGATCGCTCTAGGAAAGAAAACCTTGTGGAATATGGATTTCGATTGCCCGCGGCATTGGACAATAGACCGCTAAAGTTTGAGGAGTTTGAAGCGCTTCAAAACCAAGTAATTTATGTGAGTGCCACGCCCGCTGAGTATGAATTACAACTGAGTGAAGGCGTTTATGTGGAACAAGTAATTCGCCCAACGGGGCTATTAGATCCCATTATTGAAGTACGCCCTAGTCTCAACCAAATCGATGATCTTATCGAGGAAATCCAGAAACGTGTGGAACTCGATGAACGTACTTTAGTGACTACACTAACCAAGCGTATGGCAGAGGAACTGGTGAAATATTTAAGCCGTATTGATATCAGGTGTCGCTATATACACAGCGATGTCGATACCCTGGAACGTGTAGAGATTATGCAAGACCTCCGAAAGGGGATTTTTGATGTTTTGGTAGGGGTTAACCTGTTGCGAGAGGGCTTGGATTTACCCGAAGTATCCTTAGTAGCGATTTTGGATGCCGACAAAGAGGGTTTTTTACGGAGCAACCGCTCTTTGACACAGACTGTTGGGCGCGCCGCAAGGAATCTTAACGGCATGGCCATAATGTATGCGGATAGTATTACCGAAAGCATGCAAAAGACTATTGATGAGACCAATTACCGTCGTGAGAAGCAAATGGCTTACAATACCGAGCACAACATCATACCCAAATCCCTAAACAAAAGCTTAGACAATGTTTTGGCGAAAAACTCGGTATCGACTTATCACTATGAAAAAGAAGCTTTAAGAGCTTCGGAACCAGACATCAAATACTTAACCACAGACCAAAAAGAGAAACTGATTCGCGACAAACGAAAAGCTATGGAGAAAGCTGCTAAAGAGCTCAATTTTATGGAAGCCGCTAAACTGAGAGATGAGATTAAGTTGTTGCAAGAGCAGGAGTAACATTGGTTAGTACTTCTAATCGTTGTTTTTGCAAAGACCCAGAATAAATAATTTG
>JBCDGY010000261.1:0-4437 GCA_039414375.1 Bacteroidota bacterium
AGATGGCATCTGTGGATGGATATTTCGGGCCATTGAGCCTTAGCGGTTTGAAAGTCTGCGCTTCTGACCTCTGAACGTGGTAACAATGTTGATCCGCTTTGGACGGTATCTTCTACGCAACAGTGCAGGTAAAAGTGCGCCACAGATGACCGATGCCGTGACGTATGAACTTCTGTAAAAATCAATGGAAATCAATGATTGCAGACCATCGGTTGGTAAATACATGGTGGTGGGTCTCCAAGCTATTGCCTTGATTTTATCACTTAAAAGGCTATCGACGGTACCTAATGCTAACCAAAGTTTTATTCTACAATATCATTTAAAGCTCTAAATAGATTCATGGGATATTCTGCAATTCGATTGGCCAAATATAAACACCATTTTAGACCGTAGACAAAATATAACTTTGTCGGATACCCTTCTTCTTTCAACTTGGTCAATTGTTCGTTTTGAATTCCAAACAGGCTCTCAAATTCATATACATCTTTACTCTTTTGTTTTTTCGGGAATGAATGCAATTGCGTCTATCTCGATAAGACAATCGGGATTCGCAAGTCCAGCTACAAAAAGAACCGTAACGATGGGTTGTTTTGAAATATTGGCCAAAAGTTTTCTTGACGCCTCAAAGCTTTTTCTCAGATCTTGACCTTGAACTATATAGATGTTCAGTTTGACCAAGTTCCCGTAATCAGCTCTAGAAGATTTCAGCGCAATTTTTAAATTCTTTAAAGCTTGTTCCGTTTGAGAAGCAATGTCGTTTCTACCGACGATCTCGGCCTTTTTGTCCACTCCATTTTGTCCGCCAATGTATATTGTTTTTCCATTCCCCTGGGTAGAGACAACTTGGGAGAAAGCCGGGTTTTTAAAAAGTCCATTTGGATTTATATGTTCCTTTTTGTTTTCCATTTCTTCGTGTTTGGTTTTTCAGCTCTCCGCCGATATTTGAATAAATAGGTAATTATGTTCTCTTAGCCTAAGATAAGATTTACACCTAGGACCCCATCAATAGAGCGCTTGCAAAAAAACACACAACTGAACATTTTGTGCAACACTGGCATATCTTTATCAAAAGTGCTAGGCAAAATAACCGTATGGAATTTTCAAATTATGCCTTGCGCCCAATAGCATCGTAGCAAAAAATAGTGCTCGTTACGTTTGCAAACAATAAAGATTTAAAATGGTCCTGTGCAGTTGCTTGGCCTTACACTCGCCCAAATAATCACAAAGGTCGCCCCTGGAAGTACTTCAATGGCTCAACGTCTATTGATTTACTTTGGGCCGGATTCTACTGCTTTTTCGTCCTTCTTCACCTTTTTGTATAAGGGCAAAAAGTAAGATAAAGTATAGTTGTAGCCCACACCCCATTTGGCATTTTCGGTCACCTTGTTGAAACCGGGTATCCAAAGGTTTTTAAAGTTATCTTCTTCGGTATTGGTCACCAAATGGCCCAACCGGGCACTGATACCTACATACATGTTCTTAAAGATTTCGGCCTTCATCCCTACCACAAACTCCAACCAAGAGGCATTTAAGCCACTAAATTCCTGCGATGCTTCACTGCCCAAAACAAATTCATTCGGGCTAAAAAAACGATTGCTGTCAAAAAAGCGAAAATTCTCCAAGGTTTGACTGAACGTACTAAAGGCATAACGCCCCCCAATATGTATTTGGTTACGCATACCAAACCAGTTGGTGTATGTATTATAATCCCCCCCCACTTTTAAATAGCTTCCGGAGGCGGTGTAGGTATATAAAGGAAATGCTCCTGTAGTTTCTTCCTGCTTTCGCTCTTCATTGCCCAATTCTACCGCCAACCACCAACGCTCCGTTACCCTAAAGTCCCCTACAAGCTCCAGTCCGGTATAATTGTCCTTAAAAAAAGATAGGGTGGGCCTACTTAAATCCACCCCAAGCCTAAGTCCATAACTATATTTTCCACTAATGGTATCCTTCTGGGGCAATGCCTCCTGTGCCAACACCATGGTTGTCATTAGCGTCAAAAAAAGACTAATGAAATATCTTAACATGAATGGCTGTTGAATTTTCTATGGTCGTATCCACAACTTTTATATCCTGAATCCAATTTTCGGAATCGAACGATAAATCCGCTGATAAATCATCAAAATTTGCCACAAAGCCACAGGCTCTGGAAATAAAGTTTTCACGGACCATATAGTTAAAACTCAGAGTATCAATATTACCTGTTTCAATTGTGCTTTCCCCATCCTCGCTTTCCCCATCCGATGAATTTAAAATAAATTGGAACGCAGTGGTTGATTCCGATATTCTTATGGGTATGCCTGTAGAGTCTGTGGTAGATCTATCAAAATGCATTTTTATGTCTTTATCTTCCGGTTCTAGGTTTCCATCTATAGGCTCTTCACTATTAAGCTCACGAATTCTTAATGTGGTTGCATTTTTTTCTAAGGTAGTATCCGCAAAATCGAAGAATCCAATAACCAAAAGGGGTGTATCCCCTTCAACACAGATATCATCTTTTTCGCAGGAAGAAAAATGCACAAAGACATAGAGAAGGAGGATGATTGGGAACAATCGTTTCATGCAAAAATCAAATATCGCTTCTGTAAAAGTACTACATTTTCCATGGGATAAGCCTGGTGGGACCTATCCAAGGGGTGTACTTTAATCACTAACATATATGGCATTTATTAATGTCATGTCTCGCGCTTCCTTAGCGCTGGCGCAACTTACACAAATGATTTTTTCTGGCAGAATGTTTAACAATTGTTCAACAACTTTTTTGTGCGTACCCGCCTTTGGGCTATGCGTACCTGCCATGGTTGGTTACCCGTTTTCTTACTTAAAGCCAGGTCAAACGCCGTTTAATAACATTTACACTATCCAGTAGTGTATTGGGAAAGACGAGCTTGTTCCCTGGTATCTTGGTCCAGGCTTCCCGTTTGGTCCGAGCATCGATAAACCGGCATTTTCAAAAAAAGGTGTTTCTTTCATCAAATGGTTCAAAACAAAGGATAAGGGGCTATCAATTGAGAGGAATTTTCCCAATTGGGAACCTTTTTCGAATATTGCCGTCCATACTATGACAACCATGGGTAAACCAGACAAAATAATGGATTCATTGTTGGTGATTTCCTACAAAGCCGGAGACCACAAGGCAATGGACCTACTGGTGCGCAGGTGGAATGGTAAATTATGTGCACACGCATTCAGATATGTCAAGGATTGGTCCATGGCGAAGGATATCACCCAAGAGGCTTGGGGCAGTATTCTAAGAAAGATCCATATGTTACGAGATGGCAATAGTTTTGGAAGTTGGGCGATGACAATTACGGGTAGAAAGGCTTTGGATGTACTTTCAAAACATAAAAAGAGGAAAAAGGAAGTAGGAGATGCCTTTTGGGATGCACAGACATCGCAGGATGACATGGATATTTCCTTGGAGGCTAAAATTAGCAATATCAAAGCTGCCATGGCAACCTTAACATTTGAGCAAAAGATGGTTTTAAAGCTATTTTACTTGGAAGAGTACAGTTTAAAGGAAATCGGTAAAATAACCAATGCCTCGGTAAGCACAGTAAAGACCCGATTGTTCAGGGCCAGGGAAAAAATAAGGGATGAACTAAAGAAAGCAAATAATGAAACGTAAAGAAATTAAAGAGTTGGACGACTTGATCAAGGAAACGCTCTCCCAGGAGGAAGCCAAGTTCTATGAAGAACTGGAAGAGAAAAACCTCTTTGGTAAGATAACGGAAGTATATAAGAGTAAAATGGGTTGGTTGGCCATTCTGATGAATGTTATGCACTTGGCCATATTTGTATTCTTCGTGTACGCCGTGGCTCAATTTTTTGGTGCCGAAACCACACGGGATATGCTGATTTGGTGTTCTGGAGGTTTTCTGGGCATGATTATGATGGCCATGCTGAAACTCTATGTGTGGATGCAAATGGACAAGAATGACATAATGCGGGAGTTAAAACGTATAGAATTGCAAATTTCAGTTTTGGCGCATCAGAAGGAGCGCCCATAACCTGCTCTAGGTTTGCTACGAAAATATTGTTAATTTTACCGTATCACAGGGATGATTTCTCTCCTACGCTGAATTTTCGACGCTCGTCGAAAGGATAAAGGTACAGCAGGAATAACTTAAGTTTTATTCTAAATTTTTTTGAATCATGGCAGTAGTTGATACACTTACTTCTCAAGATGCCATTGCATTGGAGAACAATTATGGCGCACATAATTATCACCCTCTTCCGGTGGTTTTAAGTCGAGGAGAGGGAGTTTATGTTTGGGATGTTGAAGGAAAAAAATATTATGATTTTCTTTCGGCCTATTCTGCGGTAAACCAAGGGCATTGTCATCCTAAAATTATCTCGGCGCTAAAAGACCAAGCCGAAAAATTGACCCTTACGTCAAGGGCATTTTATAACGATGTTTTGGGTAGCTATACTAAG
>JBCDGY010000262.1:0-4420 GCA_039414375.1 Bacteroidota bacterium
GGCTGGCAAAGAATGATTCTCGCAGTGACGATCGGATTAGATCCAAAAACTATAAGATGGGAAAACTATGATTCTGAAGTCACAAAAGAGCAACAAAAAAAGTCCATTCGAAAGTTCTATGAACTACTAGAAGAGTTTGTGAAAAGATAAAAAACTAAGCACAACAAAACCTACGCGCAATGCCCTTCGGGACACTGTGCATAGCAGGTATTGTAATCATAATATTTAATTTAATGTAGTCTTTTTTATTCCAGCAACTTTCCAACTTATTAGAACTGGTGGTGGTAATTGGGGCCTCGGTCTACCTTTCTAAACACTCCTAAATAAAGAATCCGTTAAATTTCTCAGAGTCACTTGAAAAGGATTATAGTCAACTTTATGCTGCCGGACGACTTAGTTTGTCTCAACAGATGTCATTTTGGCTTATTTTCCCATGGCCTGGATCGGTGGAAAAGTAGCCCATAGATTTTCAGGAAATAAATAACCCGATGTTCCCAAAGTCGTTAATAGAAATCATGCACAGAAGACATATTCTCATTCTATTATCCTTCCTTTGCTATCATTCTTGGGTAGTGGGGCAAGAAGTAAAAACCATTTTAAGTGCCCCTGACAACTGGAACAGCGAACAGATTGCTTTTCCGTTAGGCTTTGCTCCCGAAATAGATTTTAAAGGGTTTGAGGACATACGATTTGCTCCGGGGTGGGCGGATAAAAACAGCGAGCAGTTTTGGACTTACCACTTTACCTGGTTTATTCAAAACCGGGGTGCTTTAACAGAAGAGGTGCTTACCGAAACTATGAACGGTTATTTCGATGGACTTACTCGTGCGGTATTGAAGCAACAATCGGACGAAACAGATCCGGAAACATTAGGTAAAGCGCTCTGCTTGTTCATAAAAACGGAAGACGGCTTTCGAGGGAAAATGCGGGTTTTTGATGCTTTCTTTTCCAAGGAATACATCACGCTCAATGTAACGATAAAAGAGTGGTTCTGCGAAGGTTCCAATAAACAGATCGTTTCATTCAACATATCCCCTCAACCTCTAGACCACGAAGTTTGGGAGGTTTTTCAAAATGTAAAGGTGGTCTGGGAGTGCAAATAATCCACCATCAGGATTTATTTCTGTGAACAGAAATATCGACGTTTGAAGAATAAAGGGATATGACGGAAACACGTGGAAATAACAGTAGTAAAGATGCTCTTATAGCAGCGTTGTTCAGGCAGTTCAATGAAATCCGCTATGTCGCCTTGTATACGGAGGATGAACTGGTATTGAAACAAAAAGAAAAAATGGATGATAGCTCGTCCGGAGAAACAGATCGATACGAAGAGCTTCTGGTAAATCCTACCTTATTAAAGCTGGCTGGTCAACGAGGGAAAATTGACTGCGGTGGATTGGACTATTTAATTATAGGGTATGGGAATTTTTACCAGCTCGTTAAATCTATCCCTAACGGACATATTTCAGTGTGTTTAGAAAAGGCCTCAGATTTGAACACACTACCTAAAACCATCTTCTGGTTTTTGGAGGAAGAATTCGGCGAACTCATAAACCGATAATTGACAACCTGACAATCTGAGCTCCTCTCGGGTTTAATTTATGAGATTTTTTTAGGCGCAGGAATCATTTCTTATGAAATCGTAATGCACAGCTCTTGTGCGACTTTAAAATTTGTGCGAGCTTTTAGTTTATTCATGAATTATGAAAAATATGAGCCTTCTTTTCAAAATAGCAGCAGTTTTATGGTTCATCTGGGGTGCGGTACATATTCTCGCCGGGGTAATGACCGACAAATTTATTCTCAGTGGGGACATATCCGGAGCCATTAGCGGTATAGCGGATGCAGTTGACCCCAGTACCTTACAAATGGATTATCCGGACGCAGCCGGAGCGGTAATTGGGCAACATGGGTTTAA
The DNA here is from genome assembly GCA_039414375.1 of Bacteroidota bacterium. Lineage (GTDB taxonomy): Bacteria > Bacteroidota > Bacteroidia > Flavobacteriales > Flavobacteriaceae > Croceivirga. Next base: position 1,919 of record JBCDGY010000262.1, read on the forward strand.
CTTGCTGTGGATCGGCCTGTGTACGTTGATTTGCTCTTTTTACGTTTGGAAAGGTAATAAGAACGCCGTCTTTCTCGCAGCAATTACCGGAGGACTAGCGGATTTAGGATATTTTCTTTTTATGGACCTGGGAGGATATGTAAACTTCGTACCCGGAACTGTTATGACCTTAGTCTCCGGTTCGGCTATCATATTAAGCTTTATAGCACATTTTAAGGGTGAAAATAAAACTATTTGACTTGAGCTGGATGAAGTTGGGCAGTTTACCATTTGTAGTATAAGCCCTAATTAAGAGTTCTCAAGGGATACAATCATTTACCTTCTCATCCTGGTCATAAGATTATGCGACTGCAGTAATTATCGCTTAAGCTATTAATTATCAATGATTGCTGCTAAGACGTCAGCTTATTATTTTAAATGTTTTTCTGGAGTACGTGATTCAGGTGTTGGAAGGATTTTATAAATTAAAATATATTTAATTTTCACGATATGATAGAAAAAATATTTCCTCACCTAAGAGAATTTCCTTTTTCTCTTTTTTTTATTCTTCTGCTGAGTTCATTTAATATTCATATCAGCAATGCCCAAAAAGTATCCTCAGACGAGGTTCTAGAGGAGATTAAAAATCTAGAACCTACAATAATTGAAGTATCCTCTAAGCTTTGGGATCTCGCAGAAGTGTCTTCCGAAGAGTTGAAATCCTCCAAGTTGTTAAAAGATCATTTAACACAAAATGGTTTTAAAATCACAATGGACGGAATAAAAGGAGTTCCGACTTCCTTTGTAGCCGAATATGGGTCCGGTAGTCCTATTTTAGGAATCATGCTAGAATATGATGCTCTCCCCGGCTTAGGTAATTCCCCATTGCCCAAAAAAAAGGCCCGCGAGGATGGTATTACATCAGGACATGGTTGCGGTCACAACTTGATTGGTTCCGGAGCACTTGGATCGGCCTTAGCTTTGAAAAGTCTAATTAACAAATCAAAAATAGATGGAACTATCAGAGTTTTCGGAGCAGCTTCAGAGGAGACAGAGGGTGCTAAAGTTTACATGGCACGTGATGGTTTATTTGACGATGTTGACGCTATGTTACATTGGCATCCAGGTAATGCTACTGGAGCATTTAATGTAAGAACGTCTGCCCAACAGCAAATATATGTGGAGTTCCAAGGAAAGGCGACTCATGCTGGCAACACTCCTTGGCAAGGTCGAAGTGCTCTTGATGCGGTTGAGCTTTTTTTGCATGGGGTTAACAATATGCGAGAACATGTGAAGCCTACGGCAAGGATCCACTACATTATTCGAGACGGAGGAAAAGCGGCCAATATCGTACCGGATTATGCCTCTTTACAAATGACTTTTCGTGATGCTACTCGCGCCGATGTAGAAGCTAGTGTTGAATGGTTAGAGCAAATGGCTGAAGGCGCTGCGCTTATGACACAAACCACAACACTATTTGTACCCTATTATGGTATGCATGATTTATTACCCAATGCACCTTTAGCTAAACGTATGCAAGAACACCTGGAAGCACTAGGTTCAATGCCATTTACGCCAGAAGAACAAAAGTTTGCTAAGGAGTTGCAAGCTGAAGTTGATTTAAAGCCTACAGGATTAATTGAAGCGGTATTACCTTTACCAAATGAACCGACAACAGGGGGTAGTACCGACGTAGGTGATGCAAGCTGGATCACCCCGACCATGGGTGTCGTGGTCGCTACCATACCAGAAAATATAGGGTTGCATACTTGGATGGCAACGGCTTCTCATGGTACGAGTATCGGTGAAAAAGGTGCCGTTCACGCCGCCAAGGCATTAACCTTATTAGGATGGGATATTTTAACCGATGAATCTCTTCGAGTTGAAATGCAACAGGATTTTGAAAAGCGAACGGATGGCTTCACCTATAAATCGCCTATACCAGATATAATTAAAGAACCAATAAGTCTACCAGAGGATCAGAGAAGCTTTGGAAGCGTAATTGAATTACGTAACTCACTACTCAACCAGGAACACGACCATGAACATGCTCATAGTCATACACATGGAAATCGTTAAAACTATTTAAACTAAGTAAGGTATCTGTTGATCTTCTTTGGGGCAAAGATTCCTTCGCTTTGCTGCGGAATGACTTCCTTTTATGAAATACTGCTCCGAGTAGCTAAATCGTATTGAGCTTGCTCAACAATATCGGTTTTTGGTTACGACTCACCGGGATGATCAGATCACCAATAAGCAAGTTGTTCTCTTCGATATCCACAATTTTGTTCACGTTCACAACGTAAGAGCGGTGTACTTTCACAAAACGTGATGAATCTAATTTTTCTTCAATGTTTTTGATAGTAGAATGAACGATGTAACCCTTTTCGGGCGTCTTGAAGAGCACATAATCACCTTTGGCCTCCACGAACAGAATATTATCAGGCTCTATCCGCACCAACTTCGAATTTACCTTTACAAAGAGATTGCTTTGCTGGAATACCTCTCCCTCCTCATCTTTTA
>JBCDGY010000263.1:0-4392 GCA_039414375.1 Bacteroidota bacterium
ATAGGACCGGCCACGAGCTGCGGAAAAAAGCTAACGAAAGCAAAAAAGGAAACAATGTTTCGGGTAGCCTCCAATTTGCCTTTGTAGACATCAATGGTGTAGCTTAAGGTCTGAAACGTATAAAAACTGATGCCAACCGGCAATATTATATTTAAGGAGCCTGCCTGGATTTCCCTGCCAAAGAAGGTAAACGCCTCCATAAAATTTTCAAGAAAAAAGTTATAATACTTGAAAAACCCCAAAAAACCCAAATTCACTACAAAACTTGCTAGTAGGAGTATTTTTCGGGTTTTTTGACCTCGCGTCTTGGACAATAGAAGGCCTACGGTATAATCAACCAAGCTACTGAATACAATAAGTAAAAGAAATCTTGGGTCCCACCAGCCGTAAAAGAAATAACTTGCTACCACCAAGAGTACATTTTGAACGGTAATGTTTTTGTTATAAACAAACCAGTACAATAAAAATACTATTGGTAAAAAAATGGCAAAATCTATGGAGTTAAACAGCATTCAGGTTGGTTTTATACTTCAGATTGTGAAGATGAATTTAAAGTCTGCCATCAAATCTACTTCGCAAGACGCCTTTCACGTCATACAATACGCCATAGTCTTTCAAATGGGAATTCCAATCAATATCCAAAAATTCTTTGTGCGCCACTGCCAGTACAATACTATCATATTTTTCGTCAAGTATAATATTGCTAGACTTGAGGCCATATTCTTGTTTCACCTCTTCCAAAGACACCCAGGGGTCATAAATGTCAACTTCAGCACCATACTGCTTTAGGTTGTTTATCACGTCGACGGTTTTGGTATTTCGCACATCTGGACAATTTTCCTTGAAAGTTATACCGAGCACAAGAATCTTGGACCCCTTAACCTTTATATCCTTTTGAATCATAAGTTTCACAATTTCTGAAGCAACATATTTGCCCATGCCGTCGTTTATTCTTCGACCAGCAAGAATTATCTCAGGATGATATCCGTATTCTTGGGACTTTTGTGCCAAATAATAAGGGTCTACTCCGATACAATGTCCTCCTACCAATCCAGGTTTGAAAGAAAGAAAATTCCATTTCGTGCTGGCGGCGGCCAGAACTTCTTGTGTATCTATGTCCATCAAGTTGAAAATTTTGGCCAATTCATTTACGAAAGCAATATTGATATCTCGTTGGGAGTTTTCAATTACCTTGGCTGCTTCTGCCACCTTGATACTACTCGCCAAATAGGTTCCGGCTTCTATTACCGAAGCATATAGGTTATCCACTTTCTTAGCGATTTCTGGGGTAGAGCCCGAAGTAACCTTTAAGATTTTTTCTACTGTATGCTCTTTGTCCCCAGGGTTGATTCTCTCAGGAGAATATCCAACAAAAAAGTCTTCATTGAGTGTCAGATTGCTTAGCTTTTCAAGAATGGGTGCACATTCTTCCTCTGTGACACCTGGGTATACAGTAGATTCATAAATAACTAAATCTCCTTTTTTCAACACTTTCCCCACAGATTCGCTGGCCTTCAAAAGGGGTGTCAATACAGGTCTTTTGGTATCATCAATTGGTGTAGGTACTGTTATTATGAAAACATTACAATCAGAGATTTCCTCAACGACATCCGTACAAAAGAGTCCATTTTCCTTGGAGACATTGTTTCTAAGTACAGCCTTTAAGTCTGCTTCAGAAATTTCCAAAGTGCTATCGATTCCGTCCATTATTTCTTTTATTCTTGCGGTATTGATATCGAAGCCGGTAACTCTATATTTTGTGGCAAACAAACGCGCTAAGGGAAGTCCAACATATCCCAAGCCGATAATGGCAATTTTCTGGTTCATTTTGTTTACTTTTTACCTATTTGAAAATATTCAAAACCTAGTGAGGACAATTTTTCATGGTTGTATTGGTTTCGGCCATCAAAAATTACGGGTTGTTTAAGGCTCTTTTTTAGTTCCTCAAAGTCGGGTGACCTGAATTCTTTCCATTCAGTCAGCAATATCATGGCATCCGCGTCTGATAGCGTTTCATACTTGGAATCGTAATACGTTATGTTTGGCACGTCTTTAAGGTAAAAGTACCTAGCTTCATCCATTGCTTTTGGGTCGTAGGTCCTAATCTTAGCTCCACGTTTGGTGAGTTCTTTAATTATATAAATCGCCGGGGCCTCTCTCATGTCATCCGTACCGGGTTTGAAAGCCAACCCCCAAACTGCCAAGGTTTTTCCACTAAGATCTTCTCCAAACCTAGAAATTACTTTTTTGGCAATGGCCAACTTTTGAATGTCGTTCACATCCTCGACCGCCTTGATTAATTTGGGAAAATATCCATTCTCTTCTGCAGTTTTCTTAAGGGCTTTTACGTCCTTTGGAAAACAGGAGCCTCCATACCCACTTCCAGGGTATATAAAACTGTAGCCAATTCGACTATCTGAGCCAATCCCTATCCTTACCTTATTTACATCGGCATCAACAAGCTCGCAGATATTGGCAACTTCATTCATGAAGGAAATTTTAGTGGCCAACATGGCATTGGCCACATACTTCGTCATTTCTGCAGATCTAACATCCATTGTTATTAGCCGGTCCATGCTGCTCCGAAAGAAAGGCGAGTAGAGAGACCGCATTTTTTTAGTGGCCTCTTCATTGTCCGAGCCTATTACTACCCGATCTGGCTTCATGAAGTCATTAAGAGCATCTCCCTCTTTTAAAAATTCTGGATTGGAAACAACGTGAAAATCAACTTCCAGGTTTCTTTTACTCAATTCTTCAGAAATGGTGGCTTTTACTTTATCGGCCGTTCCAACGGGTACGGTGGATTTATCTACCACGATCAAGGGATGAATCATATTTTTCCCAATATCTGAAGCCACTTGAAGAACATACTTTAGGTCGGCCGATCCATCTTCTCCCATAGGAGTACCTACTGCAATAAAAGCAACATCACAATTTTCAAGGTTTTTTGATAATTCTGTGCTAAAGTGCAGTGTCCCGTTTCGAGTATTGCGAAGAACCATAGCTTCCAGGCCTGGCTCATATATTGGAATTATTCCTTTCTTAAGATCTTCGATTTTTTTTGAATCTACATCTATGCAGGTCACATGGTTGCCCATTTCTGCAAAACAGGTTCCACTTACCAATCCCACATAGCCTGTGCCAATTACTGTTAATCTCATATCGGTAGATAAATTATTTGCTTTTGTTTATTTTAGGTTTTGCCAATACCAAGCCACTGCTTGCTGAAGGCCCTGGTTAATATTAAATTTAGGAGAATACCCTAAGAGTCTTTTTCCTTTTTCAATAGAAGCAAGGGAATGCTCGACATCTCCTGCTCGCCTTGGACCATACTCAATGGGCACGTTTGCTATTTCTGGATCATAACGACTTAAATATTTTTTAAGTAGAAGTACCAGTTCGTTGAGATTAGTGCGTTCTCCATATGCGACGTTATATACCGTGTTCAATGCATCGTTTTTTTTTGTGTTTATGGCCAAAATATTCATTTGAACCACATTGTCCACATAGGTAAAATCCCTTGAATATGTGCCATCCCCATTGATTTTGGGAGATTTATGTTGCATGAGTTGAATTACAAACTTCGGTATTACCGCGGCATACGCTCCATTTGGATCTTGCCTTCTTCCAAAAACATTGAAATATCGAAGTCCTATAGTTTCAAGGCCATAGGTCTTGCTAAAGATATCGGCATACAATTCGTTGACATACTTGGTTATCGCATAGGGGGAAAGTGGTTTTCCAATTTTGTCTTCAACCTTTGGCAGTTTATCGGAATCTCCATAAGTAGAGGAACTAGCCGCATATATAAACCGTTGAACACCTGCATCTTTCGCAGCCCATAGCATATTTAAAAAACCAGAAACATTTACTTCATTACTAGTAATGGGATCATTGATAGACCTTGGGACTGAACCTAAAGCAGCTTGATGTAGCACAAAATTCATATCGATGCAAGCCTTTTGACAATCTTCTAAATTTCTGATATCCCCTTCAATTAGGTTAAAATTAGAATTTGATTCCAGATGTACAATATTCTTTTTTTGTCCTGTTGAAAAGTTGTCGAGGCAAGTCACTTTGTTACCATTTTTGACCAATACCTCGCATAGATTTGAACCAATAAAACCTGCACCACCTGTGACAAGTATGTGTAAATCAGGATTAAGTTCGGGTAGCCCCATGCTCATATTTTTTTGAATGAAAATTTCAGCAGTCAAAGATGACCAAAAGATGGCAAACAAGAGAACGGTTTTAGATAAACTATTGAAATAACAGTCAAACTGCATAAGGTAGAATGTTAGAACCAGCTACTTTTTATCAAACATCTGAACTTTAATTTTCTTTTGATTTCATTCTATTCAATGATGAGCAGGCTCTGAGCTCTAAATGTTA
>JBCDGY010000264.1:0-4390 GCA_039414375.1 Bacteroidota bacterium
AAGTTGATTATAAATATCTAAGCATTGTAGTTTGCTTACTATTGGTAAGGTAACTGAAATCAAAGAAGACCTCCCATCTTAAAAAGTCTGTTTATAGCTCGTTAGTAATTAGTCATACCCTTAATTAACTAAGCTTAAAAATCATTTTTTGGTCAGAAACATCAGAATTATCACCGTAGACAACAATTTTTGTACAAACTTCCAGAGAACTAATATCTTAGTATTGTTCATGGGCAGCTAACATTGAATTCCCAAGCAATTGAAGCTTTTACTGTGAATTTAGCTCTTAACCTACGTAAAATGACTATTTCTGAAAAAGGAACCAGCACTCGCTTTAGCGCGATTCCTGTACTATCCTACAAGAGGTTAGGTACTTGCCGTAATCTAGGATACTTCCGGATACTTAAAACTAAGCATACCCCACGAGAGCACTTACACCGCTTTAAAAAAGGGTGTTTTTGGCCAAGTAACACCAATTCAAGTATAACCCCCCCAGATCCAACAAACATGATTAACAGACACCTACTACTTATTGCCGTGCTAAGCGCAACCACGATTGTAGCACAGGATAGTAAGATCAAACGTGCCAATGAGCGTTTTGATGAATTTGCTTATATGCGAGCCATATTATCTTATGAAGAGTTAGTTGATAATGGTTACGATGACAAGCAGATTTTCCAAAGACTAGGAAACGCCAACTATTGGAATGCTCGTTACGAAGAAGCCTCCCAATGGTATGGTAGAGCTATGCAGTTAGAAAATACCGATGTTGATTCAGAACTGTACTACCGCTATGCACAATCCTTGAAGTCTTCGGGGGAGTACGACCAATCCAATAAATGGATGCAACAGCTGAGTAGTGCATCAACGAATGACCAAAGAGCCAAAAATTTTGAAGACAATATCAACTATTTAGACCGTATCCAAGAGAATTCTGGTCGATATGATTTGGAACTTTTATCAATTAACTCACCACAGTCAGACTTTGCCCCTTCATTAAGAGGAAATGAGCTAATCTTTTCTACGGCAAGAGATACTGGGAGTACCACAAAATATATCCATAAATGGAACAACGGTTCCTTCTTAAACCTACATAGCAGTAACATATCTAAAGATGGGGATCTAACGGCACCAGAAAAATTTTCCAATGCCATCAATACAAAAACTCACGAGTCTTCCTCAACATTTACTAAGGATGGTAAAACGATTTATTTTACGCGCAACAATTCTAAAAACAGAGGTTTTGCTAGAGATAGCATGGGTATAAGTAGGTTAAAGATCTATAAAGCCGTATTTAAAGATGAAAAATGGCAAGAACCTATAGCCCTTCCCTTTAATAGTGATGACTATTCCTCAGCACACCCCGCTTTAAGTTCTGACGGTAAAACTTTGTACTTCTGCTCTAATATGCCAGGAAGTTTGGGAGACTCTGATATTTTTAAAGTAAGTATTAACGAAGATGGTTCTTTTGGGACTCCCGAAAATTTAGGGGCAGCGATCAACACAGAATCTAGGGAAACCTTCCCTTTTATTTTAGAAGATGTATTGTATTTCAGTTCTGATGGACATCCAGGGTTAGGGGGACTAGATGTTTTTGCCGTGCAACTGGGGAACCCTAAAACCAAGGTGATCAACTTAGGAAAACCCCTCAATAGCCAACAAGACGATTTCTCTTTTATTCTCAAAGATAATGGCAAAGGGTATTTTGCTTCCAACCGATCTGGCGGATTGGGTGGTGATGATATTTATGCCTTTGTAGAAACCAAACCACTTGTTTTCGAATGCAATGCTGCGGTAACTGGGATAGCCATAGCAAAAGAATCTGGATCACCGCTTTCAGATGCTAAAGTTATTTTTAAAGACGGTGAAACCGTTGTGGGCGAAACAAGATCCGATGAAAAAGGACGATTCGAAATGGTTTTGGATTGTGCTGAAGCAGTAACTGTTTCGGCGGATAAGGAAGGATATCTTACGATCAATCGGACTTTTGAAAACGCGGATAATACGGCCAAAGAATTAGTTCTAGAACTTGTAAAAGAAGCACCTCCGGCGCCTATGGTAGGAGCAGACTTATTAGAATTCTTGAATTCCGATCTTGTCTACTTCAATCTTAATAAAGCAAACCTTAGCGCAGATGCTCAGGATATCTTGTTAAAAGCGGTAGTCTATCTACAAGCCAATCCTAACGTAAAAATACAAGTACAGGCCCATACTGATGCTAAAGGTAGCGATAGATACAACCAAAAACTATCAGAGCGAAGGGCCAAAGCAACGGTTAATTTCTTGATAGCTAATGGTATTGATGCCAAACGATTGGATGGAAAAGGATTCGGAAAAACCCAATTGGCGAATACTTGTGCTGTTTGGGAAGAATGTGACCAAAAAGAAAATGGGAAAAATCGTAGAGCAAATCTCGTTGTAGTTGGTGAGTAATACCAAGTAAAACAACCGATCCATAAAGAAAGCTCGGCCTCTTGCACAAGGGGTCGAGTTTTGTTTTTTAAAGACCGTTTAATTCCTATAAATTCTTGTATCAAAAAAAAGTGATTGTAATACTAATTGGTGCGGTGTTACCCATACTCAAGGTGAGAATTACAATACCAATGAGCTGCTCCGAGATTTTATTGTTCCTGCTTTGCAAGAACGATAAGCCACTTCAAATCTGTGATTTTAAAGAGGGAACGACTTTTATCAGAAAGGTAAGTAGTTGCCTAAAGTAGTTTCCTCTAGCAATAAAAATGATAATTGTATACCTTGTTGTTGCAAAACCGTTTCCATGAAAAAGCCGCTTCTCGTCTACCTTTTGTTACTAGGATATTTAGGAACCGCTCAAAGTACCGCTTCTAATGGCCTAGAAGATTTGGGTAGAATTAACCTAGGACTGCATGGATTAGAACTCTCTTATGAATTTCCATTATCAAAACAATTTGTATGGGAAAACAATTTGGGTATTGGGATGGGGATGGAAGCGTTTGCTGGTTCGCCCACTTTCACCTTTTATTTGTATCGCCCAACCCCATTTATAAAATCGCAACTTAAGTGGATCTACAATAGAAATAAGCGTGAGCGCAAAGGAAAGAATAGCCAATACAATGCGGGAAATTACATCGGGTTACAAGGCAAGTATAGCTTTGGCGATTCGGATCTTTTTGATATAAGTCAAGCAGTGTTGACTGAAATACATTGGGGTATACAACGAAGTATAGGAGGCCGTTTTACTTTTAATCTACATTTAGGAATGGGTGTCGTAACCGATTTTGATTTTTCGGACAACGCTTTTTCGCCCACTTTTGGACTAAGATTTGGATATCGTATTTTTTAAGAAGGAGTTGTCTAGCGGCTTTTTCATAGTATACGCCTGACTGATGTTTTAAATATTTGACGAGACGACGAGTGCTTGAATTAGTATCTGAATTATATGCTACGTCAAACGCCTAAACCAAATAGTAAACACCAAAAATCCAATATCGATACCTAGACTCAAAAGGTAGGCCGCTATTTCCTCATTGCTATAGTCCTAGAAAGCAGAAACTTTAGAATTAATAGATGCTAAAGGTTTAGGGGGTGATCCCATCGACATAGCAAATATAATATTGGCGCTTCCACAAAGAGGAACAATGCTAATACCTGGAGAGTTTAGATTTTGGTCATTTCAGCTAGATTTCTGGTTAGCAGAGGGGCTACCCTGCGAGATACATTTGTATCAAATAAAAAACTTCAACAGAAATCAAAATAGCATAAAATGAAAACAATTAATTTAAAAACAGCAAAATTTCATGCTAAGGTCTACGCGATCTTTGCCATGATGCTCGGTGTAATGGCCCTACTCATCTTTTCCGCATTTGAAAAGAAAGAAGAAAAAGAAGTCGCGCAGAATGAACCACAGGGATTACCCGTAGAAGTATCGAATCCCGTATTCGAGAAAATCACGGAATGGGATGAATACACCGGACGCTTTGAAGCGAGTAACCGCGTATAGAATAGAGAGTGGATCTTCGATCAAAGCTGGGTGGATTAGGTATTAGGCCCAACGACATTTTTTCTGCTAATGACCAAACAAAACCTACAACAATTTTAGTGTTGGATAAAACAGCGCGTTCTCAGTATTAAGGGGCGCTGTTTTTATTTTATATCTTACCTCGGTGAGCATACCTACAAACTACTACAAGGATATTTACAGCCTACTAGAAGGCCTTAAAACCGTTAAGCCGTTAAGTACCGATTTTCACATTCATAGATTTTCAGACACTCCAAGTACTTGGGTTAAGGAGACCAGCATTTTTCGTAGTAATACCTATTCCATCATCCTCCTTACCAAAGGCGAGGCCAAATACAAAATTGGCCTTTCAGAATATCACATAACGGATGGAAGTCTTTATTTTCAAGCGCC
>JBCDGY010000265.1:0-4389 GCA_039414375.1 Bacteroidota bacterium
AATTGGATGCAGAAATAAAGGCTAATTTAGAGCAGTACAAAACACAATTGGAAAAGGAGCGCGAATGAACTTTAAAATACTGCTGCCCTTAATTTTATTAGGCCTTACCCCCTTAAGTGCCCAAGAAGAAGACAAAGCCCAATTGCGAGCCATTTACGATATGGCACTCGCTGAGGGAAAAGCATACGATTGGCTTAACTATTTATCCAATCAAATCGGAGGCCGCTTATCTGGGTCTATACAAGCCCAGTTGGCCATTGAATACACCCAAAAACAATTGAAACAGTTAGGTCTTGATCGCGTTTGGTTACAACCGGTCATGGTTCCCAAATGGGTGCGTGGAACGCCTGAGTTTGCCTATTTAGAGACCAAACCAGGATTAACGACCAATGTCCCCATTTGCGCACTTGGAGGATCGGTAGCTACGCCGGAGGTTGGCCTCAAAGCTGGCGTGGTCGAGGTACAGGGAATCGAAGAGTTGGCAGCCTTGGGTCGCGATAGTATTGCGGGTAAGATTGTTTTTTACAATCGTCCAATGGACCCCAAATTGATTAACACCTTTAGATCGTATTCCGGCGGGGTTGACCAACGCTATTCTGGTGCGGAAGAAGCCTTAAAATATGGTGCCGTTGGGGTTATTGTACGTTCCATCAACTTAAGATTAGACGATTATCCACACGCGGGCGCTATGAGTTATGGGGAAACACCGGAAGCAGCGCGTATCCCTGCTGCGGCGATAAGTACCAATGCGGCAGAATTGTTAAGTACTACCCTTAAATTAAACCCAGACCTCAAATTCTATTTCAAACAAAATTGCAAGCAGTTTCCCGATGTACAGTCGTACAATGTAATTGGTGAGATTAGGGGTAGCGAACGCCCCGAAGAAATCATACTGGTAGGCGGGCATTTAGACTCCTGGGATTTGGGGGACGGCGCACATGATGATGGTGCCGGCGTTGTTCAAAGCATGGAAGTAATGCGATTGATTGCTGCTAAAGGATATCGCCCTAAACGTACCCTTCGGGTAGTATTGTTTATGAATGAAGAAAATGGACTCCGTGGTGCATTGAAGTATGCGGACGTTGCGAAGCAGCAAAAAAAGACCCACGTTTTTGCTTTGGAAAGTGATGCTGGTGGCTTTACTCCTAGAGGTTTTTCGTTCGACTGCTCCGAAACTAATTATGCCCAGATCACCAATTGGGCATCACTTTTTGAACCCTATTTTATTCACTTGTTTGCACGTGGTGTTAGCGGCGCTGATGTGGCGCCACTTAAAAATGACCAAATTGTTTTGGCCGGCCTAAGACCCGACTCACAACGGTATTTTGACCACCATCACTGTGACAACGACACTTTTGCCCATGTGAATAAAAGAGAATTGGCCTTAGGAGCCGCAGCTATGACTGCTTTGGTATATCTAATGGACAAATATGGACCCGCCGCCCCTTAGTAAGAGGTAAACCCCTTACTTGAGCATTTCAAAAAAATGTTACTCTTTTTTGAAAGAAATTACCTGATAAGATCGTCTTACTGCCCAGAAGTGGGTTTTATTGTTTCATGATTCTAACCGTATTGAGAAGCTCACCTTTATCGTTAAAGACTTGAAAAGCATAGACGCCAGTAGGTACTTCCGTCAATGAAATTATATTATCTACGGCGGGCACCACATTATCCGATTTTATCCTTTTCCCCATACTGTCATACAATACGGCCCAACCAGCTTCTGGACTTGTTACATGCAACTGGTCATAAGTAGGCACTGGGTATACGGCAATGGCAAGTCCTAAGTCATTAATTGCGGGAAGCGTACCCTCAGTACATATCCCAATAAATTCCCACACATTGCTCTCCCCTGGAATATTATTCGCTGACGCATACCAGCGGTTTTGGAAAATATCTCCATTGTAGACAATCTTGGTACCTTTTGCCGGATAGGCGGTAGCGGTCCAGTTCTCAAATGTAGAACAGTCATCCGTAGCCCCATTGCAAATACCCGTTAATTCCCAGGGCAGTCCGTTCTCTGGTAATTGCCCTTGTGACCACCATTGATTTTTGTACAGTTTACCGTTGTACAGCACTTGCGTTCCTGCTTGGGCATAGACCGCTTGAACATCATAAAGGGGCACTTCACTACATGGATCTTCCGGATCTGGAGTACAGGTGCCTTCAACAACACCACAACCGCAAGTACCAGGTACTGTTTTGTTCTCATCTGCGGGGCATTGATCCCCAGCGGTGGCTACGTATCCTTCGGGAGCCTCACAGGCCTCAATAGCATCATTGCTGTCCCCAACCCCATCACCATCGGTATCAGCATACCAAGTTGTGGTGGTTGTTTTGGCAGCGTCATCCGGACATTGATCACCTGCGGCAGTCACATAGCCATCGGGCGCCTCGCAAGCTTCTATCGCGTCTTCGATAACACCTACACCATCACCATCGGTATCGAGATACCAGGTTGTGGGAGCTGTTGTTGTAGCGTTGTCAGGGCACAAATCTCCCGCTGTAGCCACATAACCATCAGGTGCTTCGCACGCTTCTATCGTATCTTCGATAACACCCACGCCATCACCATCCGTATCGAGATACCAGGTTGAAGGGGCTGTTGTTGTTGCGTTATCAGGGCACAAATCCCCCGCTGTAGCCACGTAACCATCAGGCGCTTCACAAGCTTCTATAGTATCTTCAAGAACACCCACGCCGTCACCATCGGCATCGAGATACCAGGTTACAGGGCCTTGTTTGGTAGCATCGTCGGGACAAAGATCGCCAGCAATCGCTACATAGTCTTCTGGAGCTACACATGCTGATATGGTATTGTTGGGATCTCCAGCCCCATCACCATCAAAATCAGCATACCAAGTCACAGGAGTACATCCAACCGAAGAAGCCAGTTCATAAGCACCGATATCAAAAGCAGCACCTTGCGGTCTTTCGTTATCGAGAAAATCTGTCATTAAATTGGGAATTAAGGTACCCTTATCTTGAATACTGTCTGGTAGGGTAATAAAGGGTTGATCACTTGTAATGTCAGTATTAAGCAATACCAAGCCTTCCGTCGGACAAGTATCGCAAACTCCTACATTGAGGGTAGCGCCTGGTCCTTCTTGGTAGTTGTGTGTATATAAAAAGTCCTCATTATTACCGCCAAAAGCGTGTAACCTAGTGCTTGCTCTAAAAATATTATTCTTGATTTCAAAGTTTGCACCAACCCCTACTCTTAAATCCGCATTACCATTGTCTCCACCATTTTGAAAAGCATTGTCCACCACTGTATTGTTGTAGACATAGAAGTTATCACTTTTGAAAAAGTGTAATCCGCTACCCCCATTTTGAACGGATACATTATTGACTACAAGGGTTTTTGCACTATATGCCGGATAGGGATTCTGACTGTTTTTATAGTTTCCGAGCTGTGTATGGTTAAAATCATCTATAATAAACGCATTACCATCCCAATATTTACAGGAAGGCACCTGAGGCACCTTCATTTCGTTGCCATACAATAGGTTATTAGATATTGTATTGTGAAAATCAGTGGTTCCATCTGTATTAACGAATTGATACAGGTTGATCCCACTGGTGCCGTAAATGGAATACCAACAGTTATTGTAAACCTTACTTTCGGTAATGGTAATGTAATCCGCCTGCTGAAAAGCAATTCCAGAGCTGGTGCAATCGTATACCTCGCAATTGGTTATGGTAATATGATGTGGCACCTCATCCCCGGTGGTATTCGGATTACTCCATTTAAGGTTAGGCCCTACCCCTAAAATTCCGACTCCGTTATAGAGTCCCACAGCGTTACCTTCCTGGTCATTAGCGCAACTCCCAGGTTGTTGTAAGGCTTGCTCCAAGGTTATATTAGCGCTTGCCCCTTTTACTTTAAGCCCTTCAAAATGAAGATAGGAAGCCCCATTGATAATGTCTATTCCTGCCCAGCTATCAAATTCAATAATTGGAGCATGCCCGGGATAGTTGCGGAAAGTTATCCATTGCTCTTCGGTTCCCGAGCGCTGTATAGTAAGCACTGTTTGTCCAGGATTTTTATGTATACCATCCATCAGAAAAACGGTATCTCCGGGTTGTAAATACGTCCAGCTAATTTTATTTAAGGAACGAAAAGCAGCTTGCGGACTTTGCCCATTGGCGCCATCATTACCATTTACAGGATCTACATAATATTCGGTGGCGTGCAGCAGCCAAGCTGTAAAGAAACAACTGCAAAAGACCCCTATTTTCAGGAACTTTTGTACAAAATTCGTTAGCGTAGCGTAATGTAATGTCATGCGCAGGATTTATTAGTTAGGGTTGTAAAGTGATACCTAAAAGGTTCTTGTTGCGGTGACAAGATATAGAAATATTTAGCTAAGAAAGACTTGGCTCCTA
>JBCDGY010000266.1:0-4343 GCA_039414375.1 Bacteroidota bacterium
GAGTAATTGTTCGATGTCTTCTGGATTGGTACCATCGTAGAAGCCCCTAATACGCTTTTCTTTATCGACAAGTATAAAGTTTTCGGTATGCACCATATCAAAAGGTCCGCCATTTCCATCAGTTTTCACCGCTAAATAAGACTTTCGAGCTAAGTCATAGATTTGCTTTTTGTCTCCAGTAACCAAATTCCATTTGTTGTCGACAACCCCTTTTTCTTTGGCGTATGCCTTTAGTCTAGGAACAGAATCTAATTTTGGGGTAACTGAGTGGGAAAGTAGCATTACTTCTTCGTCCTCTAAAATATTACCTTGTATGGCAGCCATATTTTTTGTCATAATGGGGCAAATGGTTAAGCAAGTGGTAAAGAAGAAATCTGCAATGTAAATTTTGTCTTGGTAGTTTTCTTGGGTAATCGTATCTCCATTTTGATTCACCAGTTGAAAATTAGCGATGGTATGGTATTTCTTAGTATCGTGCAAAGTGCTGTCTACCAAAGTGGGATTAACCATATTGGGTTGGTAAATAGGAAGCCGTTTTTTGGGTTTTAAGGCATCATAAATGAAATAGAGGATTACCGCGGATAGCGCAGTAAACACTAATAAGAAAAGTCGGTATTTCGCAAAGAACTGCTTCATTGGTATAAAATTAGGGGTGCCAAGTGGTATTTCAAATAGTTTACAGAAAACACAGCGCCAAAACTTTCTTAAAGCAATTCTACATAAATAGCGATGTTTTTGAATACTGCCCTAAAAACGTACTTTTGTCGCCAGAAGCTTCAACTCAACGATGAATCCTATAGCAATTCAAGTTATCCAATTCCTCCTGAGCCTTTCAATTTTGATTGTGCTACATGAACTTGGGCATTTTATTCCCGCCAAACTCTTCAAAACCAGAGTAGAAAAATTCTATCTGTTTTTTGATGTTAAGTTTTCGCTTTTCAAAAAGAAGGTTGGCGAGACTGTTTATGGTATTGGATGGCTACCCTTAGGCGGTTATGTAAAGATCTCCGGTATGATCGACGAAAGTATGGATACCGAGCAGATGAAGGAAGAACCTAAGCCTTGGGAGTTTCGCAGTAAGCCTGCCTGGCAACGTTTGATTATAATGCTAGGAGGGGTAACAGTCAATTTTGTATTGGCAGTGATTATTTACATCGGAATGGCATACAAATATGGAGATGAGTACGTGCGGATGGATAGCCTTGAGGATGGCGTTTGGGTTTTAGAAGAACGTATCGGTAATAAAGCGGGAATTAAAACCGGGGACAAAATACTTGCCATTGATGGTAAAAAGCTAGGGTCTTTTAGCAGTGTTTTTATCGAAATGATCAATGGAAACACCATGACCCTAGAGCGCGATGGGGTGATTATAGAAAAGGAACTCCCCATAGATTTTATTTCTACTTTATTAGAAGATGAGGAAAAGGTACGATTTCTTTATCCTAGGGTACCTTTTATTGTAGGGGGTATTCCAGAAGAATCTCAAAATAAGGAAGCTGGTTTAGAAGTCGAGGACAGAATTCTTAGAATTGGAGATCATCAAATTTCTTATTTTGATCAAGCGAGGGGTATTCTAGAGCAATATTCTGGTCAACAAGTAGACTTATTGGTAAAGACTAAAGATAGCGATGCTAGAACAGTGCCTGTACAAATAAGTGATAGCGCCACCATAGGAATCATCCCCGGATTACCTAAAAATATGCTGGAATTGGTAGATATGGGCGTAGTGGAAAAAGAAACCGTTTCCTATTCCTTTTTGGAGTCTGTACCAGCAGGGGTGAATAAAGGAGTAGAAACATTAACCAACTACGCCAAACAACTTAAGAAGATTTTTAATCCTTCTACCGGCGCTTACAAAGGCGTTGGAGGTTTTGCAGCTATCGGCAGTTTGTTTCCTGACACCTGGGATTGGACGGCTTTTTGGTCTACTACAGCTTTGATTTCTATTATTTTAGCCTTTATGAATGTATTACCGATTCCGGCATTAGATGGGGGACACGTAATGTTTTTGTTATACGAAATGGTTTCAGGCCGAAAACCCAGTGATAAGTTTTTGGAGTATGCACAAATGGTAGGGTTCTTTTTATTAATTGCGTTACTGTTATTTGCCAACGGAAACGATTTATATAAGGCTGTTTTTAAATAGAGAAATCAAGTTTTCACTTGTAGGCTTTCTACGAATCGACTATATTTGCACCCGCTAAAAGGGAACATTCCTCCTTAGCTTAATTCCGATTACTTAGAACTAGTTTCTATTCTAAAGGAAAAAATAATAGTTAATATTCCTCCTTAGCTCAGTTGGTTAGAGCATCTGACTGTTAATCAGAGGGTCCTTGGTTCGAGCCCAAGAGGAGGAGCAGAAAATGAAGAACCCTGTCTTTTATAAGATAGGGTTTTTTATGTGCCCCTGGAACTTCTAAAAATCTTCTAATTTGGACAAATCTTCATAAAATCACTAAGTAGTCCGTTTAATCGCACTTACATCCATAAGGCAATGAATGGTTTTCCCCACTTATAGGGAGCAACAGGGCAGTCTGATTATGGCAGCACGGATGCGAATGTACCATAGCTAAAACTCCTCCATCGGCATTCAAGTATGGATATTTCAAAAAAGACCATACTCTTGTTACAACACCTCAATAATATCAAGAATACTAATAAGAAATCCCTAGTTTTGGAAGCCTCGAAAAAGAGGTTTGATTTCATTAACCCAAATAAATGGAAAAAGCGGCTATAGCTATGGCCGACAGTAATTGTTTTAAACGCCTTGATGCTGCCAATACACGGAACACCCCCTTTTCACATTATAAAGTCCAGTAATTCATATTCCTTATAACCTAACTTAAGAGCCCACTTGCAACAATGATTTTTCTACCTAACAAAAACATGATGAAAACAAAATTGATCCTTTTAGTATTGACGTTTATTTCTATCTCTTTTGCGAAAGCACAAACCCTTTGGGATTTGACTTCTCCAAACGGTAGCCTTAAGATTAGTCTAGCTTTAGAACAAGGAAGTCTATTCTATTCCGTTTCAATATATGATAATAGCACGTTTAAAAGTGTTATCACAAAATCCCCATTAGGTATTGTGAGAGAAGATGGAGATTTTACTGAATCCCTAGCGTTTGATAAAGTTGGTTCTTTGAAAGCAGTAAATGAAACCTTTCGGGTTCAATCTGGGAAAGCCCTACAACTAAACAACAGTGCTAACGAGCTAGAGGTTACCTTCAAAAACACTGGGCAACAATTAATCACTATCGTTCTTAGAGCCTATGACGATGGCATTGCATTTAGGTATCTCTTCCCTGAGCAAAAAGAAGGGGATTTTTCGATTACAAAAGAACTTACCGGTTTTGGATTTTCAGATGGGAAAGCCTGGATGATTCCTTATGATGATGTTACTAAATGGACTCCTGCCTATGAAGCAGACTACAATAACGGGATAGCTATAGGAGCAGATTCTCCTAAAAAGAATGGCTGGTGTTTTCCAGCACTATTCCATACCAACGATATTTGGGTTCTACTAACCGAGGCTGGTTTAGAGGGGTCGTTTTATGGGGCACATTTAAACGCAGAATCTAAAGACGGCATGTATACGATTCGTTTTCCAGAAAAAGAAGAATCACAGGGCGTCTATGGTCAGCATGCAACTTCTACATCTTTACCATGGGCAACTCCTTGGCGATTAGCGGTCATAGGTAACGACCTAAATACCATAGTGTCCTCCAACCTCGTCAAATTTCTTAGTCCTAAAAGTAAGATTAAAGATACCAGTTGGATAAAACCTGGCCGTGTTTCATGGAGTTGGTTAACCGATCATGATAGCCCAAAGGACTATGATAAATTAAAGCAGTTTGTTGATTTATCAGCCCATATGGGATGGGAATATTCATTGGTGGATGCCAATTGGAATGCTATGAAGGGAGGTAATATCGAACAACTCATCGACTATGCTAACGCAAAAAAGGTCGGACTCTTTTTATGGTATAATTCTGGTGGACCGCATAATGATGTGAGCGAAGAACTAAGAGATTTAATGCATTTGAAAGAGACGAGGGTAGCAGAGTTTAAAAAATTGGCGGAGTGGGGTATTAAAGGCATAAAAATCGACTTTTTTCAAAGTGATAAACCTGGTATGATGCAGTTGTATCAGGATATATTGGAAGACGCTGCCAAATATCAGCTTTTAGTGAATTTTCATGGGAGTACCATTCCAAGAGGTTGGTCCAGAACCTATCCAAACCTTTTGAGCATGGAGGCTGTTAGAGGAGGAGAATGTTATACTTTTTCAGAGGTCTTTACCGAAAATGCCCCAATAAATAACACGATATTGCCCGTTAC
>JBCDGY010000267.1:0-4329 GCA_039414375.1 Bacteroidota bacterium
CGTATTATTAAACTTCCAAAGGTATCCATTAAAAATAGGCTCATCATCCAAATCTCGCGCGATGTATTTTGAAAAATCAGCAGAGTCTGCAATATTATCGGCTTCAAAATATCGAAAATCTGTTGCCCCTTTGACAGGGTAAAAAAAGACATCTGTTGGTTGACTTGCTGGACCCAGCAAGCCATTTTCACTTCCTCCAGCACAAGCCACCAGATCTGCCGATTCAAGCGCGTTATTCAATTCTAGATAATCGGCAAGGATGTTTTCTTGCAAGTCGGAATCCTTATTACAAGCAGCAATTAGCAGCATAAGAGCAATAAATAGTATATTCTTCATACTTCTCTAATTTTAAATGACCACTGGTGGAGTCTCCCAAACGATAAAACGTACAAATGAATGATCTTGTTTAAGGAATAACCGTGCTTTGGAACAAAATCCGACAGTACGGTCAGCAAGTAAATGCTGGGTACAAATAGATGTATAGGCATCATAAGGGCATAGGATAGCTTTTACAATAGTTGTGTAGTATGCAGTGGGTTTCGTATTTTGGTTCCATCAGAAATAATATATGCATATAAACGCGTTATAGCTCATTAGAAAACAAAAAATGACAATAAAAGATATAGAAAAACTAATGGATAAATTCTACGATCTTAATGAAGGGGTAGATGGATATGGTGGTACAAGGCTATTTGATTGCATTAGAAACTCTGCAAGTGCATTGAAAACAAAATCCGAGAGAGCCATTACCATTCATGAAGATTGGATAAAATTTTATCTATCCATGAGAGCTAACCCCAATTCATTAAACCAAAGAGGAGATAGTTACAAAATAATTTTAAGGAATTATTATACGGAGGAACAATTAAAGCTTTACAAAATCGAAGATAAAATTGAAGAGTTAATTAATACAGTCAGAAAAAAATAAAACGAAAAATTATGCAAATAAAAATTAATCATCTTTTTTGTTTACTATTTTTAACCATCACCATTTTTTCTTGCCAAAAGCAAGACGAGGTAAAAAGATTAGGGATTACCGCCCCTGATAAATTAGATAGTGTATTAAATCAATTTGTGGAGGATGGCTTCTACCCCTTTGTTTATGCAAGATTAGAAGATTTAGATGGAAATGTTATATACGAGCACAGCGCTATCAATGAAAAACTATTGCCTGACATAAAAATAGATGGAAATTCATGGATTCGGATTTGGTCGATGAGTAAAATTGTAACGATATCCGTTGTATTGGATTTGATTGAAGATGGAGTTCTAAAAATAAATGACCCCGTTTCAAAGTATATTCCTGAATTTAAAAATTTACAAGTCGCCGTTTCGAATACTGGAAAAAGTTTGATAGAATATGAATGGGGACAAAGAGAAAATGCTTGTCCGATTCAGTTGATACCCAATGACTCGATTATGACGGTCAGACAACTCCTCACTCATGAAGCAGGATTTTATTATGCTACTACTGGTTTTCCTTGCTTAGATTCGATGATGGCTTTACAAAATCTACCCAAAGCAGAAAATTCTCAAGACCTCATCAATAGGATGTCGCAGTTACCACTAATTCAACATTCTGGAACGAAGTATTTTTATGGAACGAATACCACCGTTTTGGGATTGATAGCAGAGCGGGCAACGAGTAAAAACCTAAAGCAATTGGTCAAAGAACGAGTGACTGAACCCATGAAGATTAAAGGATTACAGTATGGACTTCCAGTCGATGAGCAATTGATACCAAAATTTACCGGTAGGGATTCTATCTTACGAATAGCCAATAGAGGAGAGTTAGATATCTTTGGACCTGATGTCCCAGATTACGACATGGAGCATCAATTGTATTTAGGTGGAGAGGGAATGTTGGGAACCGCTGATGGATATGCAGACTTTTTAAGAATGTTGTTAAAAAGAGGAGAGCTAAATGGTTACCGATTTTTAGAAAAAGAAACAGTAGAAGATATTTATGCACCTCAGACCCAGTTGGATAACCCCTACGGACACGATGGATATAACCTTTGGGTAAGTGGCGATTCTATGAGAATAAAAGAACAAGGTGAAGCTGGACTTTGGATTGGCGGAGGTTATGAGTGTACGCATTTTTGGGCAGACCCAAAACGAAATTTCGTGGGTATCGTCATGTCTCAAAACAATGAAGTACGTTCTCCCGGATATGAATTGAATGATAAGTTTCGAGGTGAATTGTACAAACAGCTCTGGGAGAATGAAAATAATTAAAAGAAAAGCCTGAGTATAACAAAAGCTAAAACGTCAATAGCCCCTACACGGGGCTATTGCGCTTAACAAGAGCGTTCACCGCAAGCAAAGGAAAAAATAAATTTCTTCTACCAGCATCCGAACTTTAGCCGACTTCTTAACGACTACTCAATAATGACTTTACGGGTGCGTTGCACTCCCGCCTGATTCGTTACGGTCAAAAAGTAAATACCGGGTACAAATAGATGTACAGGCATCGTAAGGGTATCGGATAGCTCCCCACTTTGCCTACTCATCAACTGGCCGGAGATCGAATAAAGTGCAATATCTCTGATGCTTTCCCCGGACAGATTGATCGTGATTTGTTCTCTTGCGGGGTTGGGGAAGACGTCAATCGCTATGTCGGAGAGGCTTTGCAGCGTTGGCGTACTTTGGCTATCCTCGCTTACTTGTCTGTTTTCTCCACTTTGAGCACAAGCATTCAAATGTCGGACAACAAATTGCCGTTCACTCTCTCCATTGGTGGTGTTGATGGATAAAGCGGGAATGAAGGCTTTAACCTCTGATATATTGGCCGCTAAAGCCGCCTCATTGATCTCCCGACCGTGGAAGGAATGGTGAAAAAGGTCTTGGCTGGGGTGAACAGCTTGTGACTTATTGGTGAAATAAATAGGAGGATCATCACTAGACATATGGAATAGCATATCTACATCTTCCCGATATTGAATTAAGGCGGGATCATGTAGAATTTGACGAATGGAATCCAGGCCGCCGTAAAAATTGGAGGCTCTTTGATAGCCCAATAAATTGACGATGCTATCTAGGGTGTAATTGGTTCCTTGCCCATCAAAATTGTGGTACACCTGTGTTTCCCATTTGTATAAATCATAAGTCGATTGGCTCCCTCCCATTACGACTGCGCAGGGTCTTGTGGATTCGCGCAGGACAGGATCGGCAGCACTGAGGTCGGCCATGTCATCGCGTGTTCCCAACCACAAGCTCGTTCCTGCTCCGGCAGAACCTCCGGTCAGGACAATCCGTTCTGGATCAATATTTAACGCGTCGGCATAGTAGCGAACAAACTGTAGGGCGCGTTTGGAATCGTTAAGGCATTTGATTACCCCTTCATTGTCCGCCTGGTTGCTGGCAATCAAGCGATAGCCAAAGCTAGCATAGGCAATGCCTCGTTCTAAGTAGTACTTGATGTCGGCTCTTTTACTCGGGTCTTGTATAACTGTAGAGGGCGAGCCTCCCGTAAAACCACCACCGTGGATATAGACGACTAGCGGGAAGTTACCCTCTGTATCCGGTAAGAACAGGTGAAACACTTGCCGGTTGGGCGCTATGTTATCGT
The DNA here is from genome assembly GCA_039414375.1 of Bacteroidota bacterium. Classification (GTDB taxonomy): domain Bacteria; phylum Bacteroidota; class Bacteroidia; order Flavobacteriales; family Flavobacteriaceae; genus Croceivirga. The sequence continues at coordinate 3,572 of JBCDGY010000267.1, forward strand.
AGTTGATGTTTAATGCGTAGCTAGGGTTAGGGCTGTTTATATTGTACCGTGATGGGATGGGCTTAAATTGAGGATTGATTTGTGCAATTCCATAAGCGGAGGATAATAACAAGATCAATAGGCATAATGAGGTGTTAATTAGGCGATTCATAAGTTATTTATTGTGTGATTAGAAAATACTCCATTTTGATTATTTCGATCCCCTACTCCACTCCAACTTTCATCGCTGCAATGCAGTCATCAGGCAGCCCTATAGTCAGCTAGAGGTTTAAGGCGAAGCCATTTAGGATACTTCCTTCAAATGAGGGATGTTAGCGTACTAAAGAGGCCCTATATCCATATAGACTCGGCTTGAGGGCATAAGTTTAATGGCTGGGAATATGTTCCCTCTTTTTAGTCAGTAGTCGAAAAAGTGTTTAAAACGTAGGTTTGGAGTCTGTAAGGGTACAGTAGCGTTTGAGTGGATAAGTAAGTGTCACCGTATTTGTGTAGTATGGAGTGGGTTTCGTATTTTGGTATTGCCAGGAATAATAGGTACTGTAATGGGCGTAAAAAACGCCGTTACGTGGCATTAAAATACCAAATAATTGTTAAATCACGATAGATATACGGAAATACTTCAATGGCATAATAGCTAGTAGGTGAGTATTGCAATAGTTGTGTAGTATTCAATGGGGTTCGTATTTTGGAACTATTGGAGATGATAGGTGCTGTAATGGACGTGTATGAACCCATTGCTTACAACTATATATTTCAGC
>JBCDGY010000268.1:0-4323 GCA_039414375.1 Bacteroidota bacterium
AATCTTCGTATTTTCATATCAGATGTAAAAACGAAACCCCGTTTTTGGGCCTTAATGACCTTTTTCGGGGTTTGCTGTTACCTCAAGATACGAATTATATCAATGGAAATCAATGGGTTAGGCTACTTCTGAATATCCCTTTGTAAAAGCGGGGAATGTCGATATCTTGGCCATTAAAATTATTATTTCTATTAAGGTCCCATGAGATTTCTCCATACCTCCAGGTATAGTGACTCAGTGTAGGGGTTACCCCTGCATTAAAATACAACAATGGAAAAATACCGGAATTTCGTTTCTTACCTTTTGATGCCTTAAAGGAATAACTGCCGATGACTTCCAAGCGGCCCACCAACATGCTTGCACGCGCGAATGGATCATTATAATCTTCATCTAGATTTTCGATAGCACGTGGCGTTCCATTCTCAAAACGAATGTTTGCATACCCCGCTCCTATACCTCCTAAGGTTTTCATCGTAAAACCGCTTTGTGCTATCCACTTATATCCGGCTCGTAAAGTGAATGAAAAATAATAGGGTTCCGCTTTGTCAAAATTACGTAATTCTATATCCGTATTAATCCCGTACACCATACGATTGTGGTTGTATAAAAAATCAAAACCGATTAGCGTATTATTACTGCTTGAGGCAATGTTTGATAGTCCCTCGTTTGTTGCCCATTGTTGAAAGTCGGAGGCATTGGCGTACCCAATTCCCATTTTATAGGCTAACCAAAACGATTTAACTTTAGTAGTGTCAAATTGTGCTTGTGCAGGGAAAAATGATATAATCAAGAAGGAAACTGATAAAAGAAAACGGAATTCCATAAAATCACAAAATGATTTACTAAATGAACTTTAATTTAGTAATTAATCTTTGGAATAAGGTTTTTTTGAAGAAGGTTTTCACTGACATCCAAATAGGTGTAATCACTTTTGACTGTAGTTTTTTATCTGAATCGATTAAAGGATTCTAAACTTTATATAGAAACTATGACTAAAGAAAATTTAGCCGATTGCTGATTATTATTCTGGCATCATTGGAGATCGTATTTTTCTAGGTGCCGGGTAAAAGGGAAATCGATATTTAATGCCCCAATAGCAATCTTAGATACACCAACTAATTTATCACGGTTTATCTAAAGATGGGTTCTCTTAGTGAATTCATTTAAAAAGCTGTACAAAGGGCATAAAAGAAATCATTTCTATTTTTAGTAATAAGGGCGTAAAAACTTATAGGGCCGTTGTAATTATAAAAATGATGAGAATGAAATGTTAATACGAACGGCTTACAAAAGCCATCAATCTGAAAGGTCAGTAGATATGCCAGAAAATACCACTTCAATTAGGCAATGCTTCTAACGAAAATTGTACCCTACATTTGCGATAAACAACTACTATGATTAGACCTGTTAATGGGAAACATCCACAAATTGGCGCGGATTGTTTTATTGCCGAAAATGCTACCATTGTTGGTGAAGTTCAAATGGGAGATCAATGTAGCATATGGTTTAACGCCGTATTGCGGGGCGATGTGCACTACATTAAAATGGGTGATCGTGTCAATGTACAAGACGGGGCCGTTGTGCATTGCACTTATCAAAAGTTTCCGACCACTATAGGCAATCAAGTTTCGATTGGGCATAATGCCATTGTACATGGATGTGCACTCCATGATAATGTGCTCATAGGCATGGGCGCTATTGTGATGGATGGTTGTGTTATAGAAAGCCATTCTATTATTGCGGCGGGTGCCGTAGTTACTCAGGGCACCCATGTTCCTTCAGGTACTATTTTTGCAGGAATGCCCGCGAAATTCCTTAAAAAAGTAAGTCCCGAACTACGCTCTGGCGAGATTGATCGCATTGCCAACAACTACGTAAAATACAGCAGTTGGTTTAAATAAATAACTATTTTTGCGCCACTTAAAACTAAAGGGATGAAGGCAGCTATTTTTCCGGGACAAGGTGCACAGTTTGTGGGCATGGGACAGGAGCTTTATGAAAACTATCCAGAAGCGAAAAACCTATTTGAAACAGCCAATACCATTTTGGGTTTTGCGATTACAGATTTGATGTTTTCGGGTACTCCTGAGGATTTAAAGCAAACCAAGGTTACACAGCCTGCTATTTTTTTACATTCGGTAATCTTAAGTAAAGTCCAACAAAAAGAACAGCTTGCGGACATGGTAGCGGGACACTCTCTAGGAGAATTCTCAGCTTTAGTGGCCAATGGGGTATTGAACTTTGAAGATGGGTTGCAGTTGGTAGCACAACGCGCACAGGCGATGCAAAAAGCTTGCGAATTACAAGCTAGTACAATGGCTGCTGTTTTGGGCTTGGAAGATAGCGTTGTAGAAAGTATTTGTGAACAGGTAGAAGGTATTGTAGTGCCGGCTAATTATAACTGCTCAGGGCAATTGGTGATCAGCGGAGAGGTAGCTGCTGTTGAGGCTGCCTGCGAGCAATTGAAGACTGCTGGAGCGCGCCGGGCTTTGCTACTTCCAGTAGGTGGTGCTTTTCACTCACCTCTAATGGAACCCGCCCGTGAAGAATTGGCCAATGCCATTGAAAACACCACTTTTGGAAATCCAAACTGTCCGGTATATCAAAATGTAACCACTACCGCAGTGACTGATGCCGCTGAGATCAAGAAAAACCTAATTGCCCAGCTGACCGCCCCCGTAAAATGGACACAAAGTGTACAGCAAATGGTAGCCGATGGCGCTCAAAGCTTCACAGAAGTGGGGCCAGGTAAAGTATTACAAGGCTTGGTACGTAAGATTGCTCCTGGAGTAGAAACTGCGGGTTTATAAACGCTTACCGTACTGCCATTTGTTGGATTATAGGAGTTAAACATCCTAATGAGACCTTTCCATAATTTGGATTGCATATCATTTTTTTACCCATTCTGCAAAGGTCTCCAATGACGTTCAAACCCAAAGTAGCCAACAGTAATACAGCGCAAAAAGCGTTAGAAAAACAATACCTATATAAGTAAGCCAGCGCATACTACGATTGGGCCGATGTGCCGTGGGAATGCTAGGGCCCATAACGGTTTTGAGGTTCATCCAGCCCAGTAGGGGAGCGAATACAAAAGAAACAAAAGTGGCCAATGCTACTAAATTGCCCATGTGATTCCCCAATAGGGTAATAACAGCCCAGTTAACCACCGCTAATAGTAGCACTGCAATGGCAAATTCCTTCTGTCTAGCATGGGTTCTTGGGGTTAATTTAAGCTTGTGAAATACATCTATCCCAATACGTGCGATAGCATCGTGTGCAGTCATACAAGTACTAAACATAGTCGCAAAAGCGGCCAAGGCAATGAGTGGGTAGGCCCACTGTCCTATATGTGCAGTAAATAAACTTACGACCTGATCTGCAAATGGTACTGCCTTGTCACTTAGGATAATACCAGTGCCATACAAGGTCTTCCAACCAATAACCATAAAAAAAATAGCTAAGACTGCTGTTATTACATAGCCTAGATTAAACTCTGATAACGCTTTTTTGAGGGGAGGTACCGTTCCATCGGCTTCCATTTTTTCAATTCCCCATAAGCTTACCCAACCAGAAGCTTCTACTGCAGTAGGCATCCAGCCCATCAATCCAATTAAGAAAAGTACGCCCATTTCATTAAACACCGTAGGAGGTGTAAACTCTGGAAGCATAGGAGCACTCCCTTTATAAAAAACGAGTATTGTGGTGACCAATAACGATATAAAAAGTATACTAATGATAATTTTCAGGGAACGTTCCAAAACTTTATATTTCCCGATGATTAACAAGAGACTGATACCAATAAAAAGTGCAAGAGCAATAGCGCCTAAACCCAAATGGCTCAAATTGAAAAGATTAGCCAACAACCCAGCGGTTACGATGTAAAGTGCAGCCAAGATGGTAAAAGTCGAAATAAAGGTAATAGCGGTATATAGCCATAAATAGCCTTTGCCAAGGTCTACATAGCCCTGTACCAAACTCTGCCTTGTAATATTGGTGTAGCGCACCCCAAATTCAAAGAAAGGATACTTCAATAAATTAGCGAGTACTATGGGAATAACCATAACCCATCCATATTGCGCTCCCGCTTTGGTGGATAATACCAAATGCGAAGTGCCTATGGCCATGCTAGCAAATAAAATTCCAGGTCCAAGACCCTTGATAAAGCGAACGACTGCGGACATAATTGGTGCTAAACCTACCAAATTAACATTAAAACCTGAGTTCGATTATTATTGCTTTTACAGAATGCTATAAATCGCTTTAGATTTTCGCTAAAAATGCGCCGGAAATCGCTTGCTATTTTCAAGAATTTTTAGTGAAAAG
>JBCDGY010000269.1:0-4292 GCA_039414375.1 Bacteroidota bacterium
CATCGGGCGTCGAACTTTCCAAATACTTTGAATTTTGCGAAGGTCTCTGCTTTTCAATTCCAGTTTAGAAGTTTGAAGAAATCAACAAATTGTGATTTTAGTACGTTGTAAACATCAAACTGCATAATTTCTTTAAAAATCTAATGATCCAACGTACAAAATGTACCAGACGTAGAATTAGTAATTTTGAATTAAATTAATTCCAATGAGACTCTTTGTATTGGCGTTGTTGTTTTTGACTGTTGCCTGTAATACTTCACAAAAGACAGTAACACCTATTACTGTAGTAAACTCAGAAACAAAAGATCCAATCCCTTTTGCCCAAACCATTACCGAAGCTGAACTAAAAGCCCATCTCTTTGTTTATGCTTCAGATGCGTTTTTAGGACGGGAAACCGGAGCACCAGGCCAAAAGGAAGCCGTACGCTATCTAAAAGCGTATTATGATTCACTGGGAATACCAGCAGCACAGCAAAACGGAAATTATTTCCAAAAGGTACCCTTGTCTATGAATAAAGTACCTAGTGGACAAATAACAGTAAATGGGTCCAATTTTGAGTTAGGCAAGGATTTTTTGACATTCAGCCAGGCAGTTGGTTCTTTTCAAGAAGTCGTTTATGTGGGTTATGGCATAGAAGAAGGAGATTATTCGGATTATAAGAATATTGAAGTAAAGGACAAAATCGTCTTGATGAAGTTCGGCGAACCACAAAACGAAGACGGCAATTATCAAATTTCAGGAACCAAAAAAAAATCGGCATGGAGTAATGTATCCGAGGCTATTGATAAACGGGTAAAACTAGCCAACACAAAGGGCGCTAAGGGTATTTTGTATTACGATCCTGCGAATTTTTCGAGATACCAACAGTACTTTAATTTTATGAAAGCCAGCGACCATGGTAAGATGCAGTTAAAGAATGAATCCCGAGAGGATGTTCTTGTTTTGTTGAATGAAAACATTATTGACATTCTTTATCCTGAATTACGGCAGAAGGATACCCCACAAAATATATCCGCAGCTATAGAATTCGCAATTAAGAGTCCTGATGACGGCTTATCCTCTGAAAATGTAATTGCATTCCTAGAAGGCAGTCAAAAACCAGAAGAGTATGTGGTTATCTCTTCACATCTCGATCATATTGGTGTTACTACCAAGGGAGCGATAAACAATGGAGCCGATGACGATGGCTCGGGAACAGTTGCCATGCTGGAAATAGCAGAGGCATTCAAAGAAGCTACAAATAACGGATATCGTCCGAAGCGTTCAATTGTGTTTTTACATGTTACTGGGGAAGAAAAAGGCCTCCTTGGATCTAAATATTACACCGATTATGATCCTGTTTTCCCCTTAGAGCATACTATTGCCAATCTCAATATCGATATGATAGGGCGTATTGATCCGAAGCGAGACGGGATGCGGAACTACATCTATCTCATAGGCTCTGATAAGCTGAGCACAGAACTACATCAATTATCCGAAGCTGTTAATGCGCAATATTGCCAAATAGAGTTGGACTATACCTACAATGATAAGAATGACCCTAATCGCTTTTATTATCGAAGCGATCATTACAATTTTGCTAAAAATAATATTCCTGTTATTTTTTATTTCAATGGGACCCACGCTGACTATCATCAACCTAGTGATACGCCAGACAAGATTAATTACGACCTACTGCAAAATAGGGCTCAACTTATCTTTTACACCGCATGGGAATTGGCCAACAGATCTGAAAGGATAAAAGTGGATAAAGTAACGCCTTAAAAAGTAGCTAAATTTATTTACAAAAAAAGCCCTAGCATGAAACTAGGACTTTTAAAAGGGTGGAAGACCGGTCTCGAACCGGCGACCTCTAGAACCACAATCTAGCGCTCTAACCAACTGAGCTACAACCACCATTTAAGCGGTGGCAAAGGTACTCTATTTTAATCAAACTGGCCAAATAAGGAAATCCCTTTTTGATATCTGTTATGTGCCATTATTCATGTTTTTCTCCAACAAAATAGCTGCTAGATTCTTGGAAAACACACAGAAATAAGCGTTTCACAACAAATATTGGGTTTGTCACATCTCCCAACTTACATTTAGGACGTAAGAAAACTTTGGGTATGCCCAAGACCATAACCTACCATAGTTTACAGAAGTCCTTCCTCCCCATTTGGTTGTTATCCATTTGTTGGGTGCTCTTATTATTGTCTCCCCCAAAAGTGGAGGCACAACTTACCGTAAGAGATAGTGTCACTAAAAGGATGAAAGCTTTTGAGAGGCAGTCTTTAGGAGAAAAAGTGAACACAGAATACATTGACCTTCTCAATCAATTGGCATCAGAATATATTTACGTAAAAGCTGATAGTCTTATTAAACTATCACGGCAAGCACTCTCTTACAGCAAGAAAATCGGATATACTCTAGGAGAATGTCAAGCATTGGCCAATATTGGAGCGTTCTACTCTTCAAATGGCATTAACTACAAGGCTATAACCCACTACACGAATGCCATTAAATTGGCAGACTCCATCGGAAATATTCCTTTGAAAACAGAATTCATCAATCAACTGGCTTATGAGTATACTTATTTAGGGGACTACGAAAAAGCATTGAAGAACTTTTTGGTTGGTTTGGATTTGGCCGATGAATCTGATAACAAATTGATGCAATCTAAATTGAATGAAAATATTGCCAATTTGTACGCCTCACAAAAGGAATACGACGAGGCTTTAAATTTCTATACTAAGGTTAAAAAAATTAACGATCAAATTGGAGATGAGACCATAGCCGCAGAAACTTTCAGTAACCTCGCCTCGTTACATATTGAGATTGGTAATTTTGAACATGCAATGTTTAATATTAATCAAAGCATATCCATCTTTGAAAAACACAAAATTACAGATTGGTTGGCCTACGCCTACACGGTTAAAGGAGACATCTACATCAACTTAAAAAAATACGGTTGGGCATTGTATTGGTACGATCAAAGCCAGTTACTCCATAAAAATTTAGAAGACGATCGAAGTCGTATAAATCTCTACAATGGAATATCTAGGGCCTATTTAGGAGTAGGTCAAGATTCTATATCTCATATTTTCGCTCTAAAGGCCATGAAGATCGCCAAGAAAATCAGATCCCTTGAGGGTCAAAGAGATTGTTCTGAAACGCTATATCTAATCAATAAGAGTCAGCAAAACTTTACGGAGGCGCTTACCTACCATGAGACCTTTCAACAGTTAGCCGACTCACTCAATAGAGACGAAACCAAACGTACTCTGATGCTTCTTGAAACAAAAATGAAGCACAGTAAAGACAAACAATTATTGATCGCTGAAAGCGAGAAAGAATTGGCAAAACAGCGTAATCTTATCAGAGTTTCTATTATTGTATTACTGCTACTAATTGGGCTTACTGTACCATTGTATTTAAAGCAAAAGAAATTAAAACGCCTATACAAAGCCCTTCAAGTGAATGCTGAAAACCTACGCAAAAACGAAGCGGAGCTCAACACGATTAACAAAACAAAAGACAAGTTGTTTTCCATTATTGGGCATGATTTAAGAGGGCCACTAGGCGCATTACAAGGTATTTTGAAGTTGGTAACTTCTGGAGAAGCAGCAAAGGAAGACTTTTCAAGATTTGCCCCGAAACTAAAAAGTGATGTAGACCATATTTTATTTACCCTTAATAACTTATTGTCTTGGGGATATGCGCAAATGAATGGTAATGCTAGAAAGCCAAAAACTGTTAGTCTCAACACCTTGGTGCAAGGTAATGTTAACTTACTCTCTGAAGTGGCCAATAACAAATCGATTAAAATAGTGAATTTGTTGCCGGATAATTGCCTTATTCGTGCAGACGAAAATCAAATGGATGTTGTTATTCGCAATTTGTTAAGCAATGCCATAAAATTCACTAAAGAAAATGGCCTTATTAGCTTAGAAGCAGAGGAAGACGATCGCATGTGGAGGATAAAGATTAGGGATACTGGTGTGGGTATTGATCAAAAAACCCAAAAGAAGTTGTTCAATGAGAATACCAATGTAACAACCTATGGTACCAATAATGAAAAAGGCACCGGATTAGGACTTTCGTTATGTAAGGAGATGGTCCTTAAAAACCACGGTGAAATATGGGTAGAAAGCGAACCACAAAAGGGGTCTACCTTCTTCTTTACCATTCCTAAGGTCACCAAAAAATACCGTAAAGCCAGTTAAATAAGGTTGTTTAGGCTATCAACTGCCAAATAGCGTTCAGCAGTGAAGGCCTCCGCATGTTCCACACCCACTAATCTTCCTAAGTC
>JBCDGY010000270.1:0-4271 GCA_039414375.1 Bacteroidota bacterium
GAACGTCTCAATTTCATGGATAGATTTTCCTTTCTAAAAGCTGCCCACACCTCCTTTTTTGCCAACATGTATGACCGATATCTGGTGAGTCCCGATAGTGTGGAGCCTAGTTGGCGTGCTTTTTTTCAAGGTTTTGATTTTGGTATAGAGAGCCAGTTAGACGAACTTGATCTTCAACTTGCTCCTGAGGCGCAAACAGCAGTAGTAAACGGGCAACCTATAGAATTGCCCAAATCACTACACAAAGAGTTTCAAGTGATCAAGTTGATTAATGGCTATCGTTCTCGTGGTCATTTATTTACCAAAACCAATCCGGTGCGAGAGCGCAGGAAATATATACCAACTTTAGATCTGGAAAACTTCGGGCTATCCGAAGCAGATCTAGATACTGTTTTTGATGCCGGGGAAATTATAGGCATTGGTAAAAGTAGTTTACGGATTATTGTGCATCATTTGCAAGATATCTATTGCGATTCCATTGGAGTCGAATACATGTATATCAGAACTCCGGAACGTATTCAATGGATACAAAACTGGTTAAATACCAACAACAACCATCCTAATTTTTCTGCAGAAGAAAAGAAAGATATCCTCAACAAACTCAATAAAGCAGTTTCATTTGAGAGTTTTTTACATACCAAATATGTTGGGCAAAAGCGATTCTCTTTAGAAGGAGGGGAGTCTCTTATTCCGGCCTTAGATGTAATTATAGAAAAAGCTGCTGATGCTGGGGTAAAACAATTTGTGATGGGCATGGCCCATAGAGGAAGATTAAATGTGCTGACCAATATTTTTGGAAAGTCGCCTAAAGATATTTTCAGTGAGTTCGACGGGAAGGATTACGAAGAAACCATTTTCGATGGCGACGTGAAATACCATTTGGGCTGGACCTCCATGCGCGAGACGGATTCTGGGAAAATGGTTAATATGAATATCGCGCCCAACCCTTCACACCTGGAAACCGTTAATTCTATAGTAGAAGGTATTACAAGAGCAAAGCAAGATAGTTCTCATGAAGAAGAACCTTCAGAAGTATTGCCTATTCTTGTTCATGGAGATGCCGCTTTTGCAGGGCAAGGTGTAGTATATGAAGTCATACAAATGGCCAAATTGGAGGGATATACTACTTCGGGTACGATTCATATTGTCGTAAATAATCAAATTGGGTTTACCACTAATTATTTAGATGCGCGTTCATCGACTTATTGCACGGACGTTGGTAAAGTAACCCTGTCTCCCGTGCTACATGTTAATGCAGACGATGCTGAGGCAGTAGTACATGCCGCTATTTTTGCGTTGAAATATCGTATGCGATACAAGCGAGATATTTTCCTGGACCTATTGGGATATCGCAAATATGGACATAATGAAGGGGATGAACCCAAGTTTACGCAGCCCTTGCTATACAAATCCATTTCAAAACACCCCAATCCTCGAGATATCTATGCAGAACGACTGCTAAAAGAAGGTATTATCGACAAGGATTATGTCAAAAATCTAGAAGCGCAGTATAAGAAAGAATTGGAAGAAGACCTGATGGATTCGCGAAAAGTAGAGAAGACACGCATTACCCCATTTATGCAAGATGAGTGGGAAGGATTTTCTAGGGTTACCGAACAGGCTATGCTCGCACCCATAGACACTACTTATCCATTGGATAAACTAGATCAATTGGCGCAGTGTATTAGCCAAATGCCAGAGGGGAAAAAGTTTCTGAGAAAGCTAGAACGCCTAGTAAATGATCGTCACAAGCGGTATTTTGAGGACAACAATTTGGATTGGGCCATGGGCGAACTTCTAGCCTATGCCACCCTTTTAGAAGAGGGGTACAATGTTCGTATGACCGGTCAAGATGTAGAACGCGGTACGTTCTCGCACCGTCATGCAGTAATCAAAACCGAAATGCATGAGGAAGAGGTTACCCTACTCAATGCCTTAGGATCTCATCAAAATGGGGCTTTTCAAATTTTCAACTCCTTGTTGTCCGAATACGCCGTAATGGGTTTTGATTATGGTTATGCGATGGCTAGTCCCAATACACTAACCATTTGGGAAGCACAGTTCGGAGATTTTAGCAATGGTGCACAGATTATCATTGATCAATACCTTTCCGCTGCTGAAGACAAATGGAAGCTACAGAACGGTTTGGTGCTTTTATTACCCCATGGCTATGAAGGTCAGGGAGCAGAACACTCCTCCGCAAGAATGGAACGCTACTTACAGTTATGTGCCAAAGACAATATGTTTGTGGCCGATGTAACTACACCAGCTAACCTTTTTCACTTACTGCGTAGACAAGTAAAAGCTTCTTTTAGAAAACCACTGGTAGTTTTTACGCCTAAAAGTTTATTGCGGCATCCTAAAGTAGTTTCTACCAAGGAGGCATTGGCCAATGGTCGTTTTCAAGAAATTATAGATGAGGGTAATGTAGCGGCTTCAAAAGTGACTTCCCTAGTTATATGTACTGGAAAGTTCTATTACGATCTGTTGGCAAAACGAGAGGAACTGGAAAGGGCAGACGTAGCCTTAGTCCGTTTAGAGCAGCTTTTCCCATTACCTATCGCTCAGCTCAAAGCACTCTTAAAGAAGTATCAGAAAGCTAAGGAAGTAGTATGGGCACAAGAAGAACCCCGTAATATGGGGGCTTGGAGTCATTTGCTATTGCACCTACCTGAGGCCAAAACGTTTAGAGTGGCCTCCAGACGCTATTATGGAGCACCAGCAGCAGGTAGTGCTGTAAGATCGCAGCGCCGTCATGCCGAAGTCATCGACTATGTCTTCGACCCAACAAAAGACAATTTTATTCGCAAGTAAATAACGCACACATGATATTAGAAATGAAAGTCCCCTCCCCGGGAGAGTCTATCACCGAAGTTGAAATTGCCGAATGGTTAGTTTCTGATGGGGATTTTGTGGAAAAGGATCAAGCCATAGCGGAAGTAGATTCTGATAAAGCTACTTTGGAACTACCTGCCGAAGAAAGTGGTACCATCACCCTTAAGGCTGAGGTAGGAGATGCGGTGGCCGTTGGGGAAGTGGTCTGTTTGATTGATACCAGTGCGAAAAAACCAGAAGGCGGTGCTACTTCTGAGGCAGCTAAGGAAGCTGACGCGCCTCCGGCGCCAGCACCCAAGCCCGAACCTCCAAAAGCAACACCTGCAAAATCAGAAAGCTATGCCACAGGCACGCCGTCCCCAGCAGCCAAAAAGATTTTAGACGAAAAAGGTATTGCCCCTGCCACGGTGCAAGGTACCGGAAGAGATGGTCGCATAACCAAAGATGATGCGGTAAAAGCTAAAGCGGCTATGGGTACTCCTACTGGCGGTAGTCGTGGGGAACAGCGCTCCAAACTTTCTATGTTGCGTCGTAAAGTGGCCGAACGTTTGGTATCTGCCAAGAATGAAACCGCAATGTTGACCACTTTTAATGAAGTCGACATGTCGCCCATTTTTGAACTGAGAAAACAATACAAAGAAACCTTTAAGGAAAAACATGGTGTTGGTTTAGGTTTTATGTCCTTCTTTACCAAAGCGGTTATAAGAGCATTGCAGCTATATCCTGCTGTAAATTCAATGATCGATGGAAAAGAAATGATCTCCTACGATTTCTGCGATATTAGCATTGCGGTTTCCGGGCCTAAAGGATTAATGGTTCCCGTTATTCGAAATGCCGAAAATCTAACCTTCCGAGGTATTGAAGCTGAAGTAAAGCGCCTGGCCTTACGAGCACGTGATGGGGAAATTACCGTTGATGAAATGACAGGAGGTACTTTTACTATTTCTAATGGAGGTGTCTTTGGCTCCATGTTATCCACCCCAATTATCAACCCTCCGCAAAGTGGTATTTTAGGAATGCATAATATTATTGAACGACCAATTGTAAAAGATGGACAAATAGTCGCTGCTCCTATGATGTACGTGGCCCTGTCTTACGACCACCGTATTATAGATGGTAAAGAATCTGTTGGTTTTTTGGTTGCGGTAAAGGAAGCGTTAGAAGATCCTAAAGCACTATTAATGGATAACGCTGTGGAAAAAGCGTTGGAGTTGTAAAGCGCTTGATACGGGGTTGTCTTTTTTTGATGAGGAACTTCGTCCAAGAGGCTAACGATTTAATATTTAAACTTAGAGCAGTTTAATTTTTGAGGTAGAGCCGTTTTTTTACAAAAAAGATAAATGCTTTTGCCTTCTTAAAGATAAATTCGCCTATAAAAACATAAAAGGGCGGAGATTGATTCGGGACCAAAACCAGATTGTCGTGGACAAGATCAA
>JBCDGY010000271.1:0-4257 GCA_039414375.1 Bacteroidota bacterium
CCACTCCGGCACCTCTCCAATAGTTTACAATGAACTCGCTAAAAAAGCGGATGCAAAAATACTTTTTCAAAAGATAGAACGCAACTTTTACCAAGGCTTTTTTTTAGCTTCCTTTTACAACCCTTATTCTGGATATTCTACTCGTAAATGATAGATGTTGGTTAGCTTCTTTTTCAACACTTTTTTTACGGTCTCTATTTCCTTTAAAGTGATATCCGCATTTAAAAACTGACCCGCCTTCAGCTGCCCTTGTACAATCTTTTCAACAAATTCCTCTATAATGCTGTACGTAGGGGATTTTAAGCTCTTAGAAGCGGCTTCTACCGCATCAGACATCATAAGAATAGCCGTCTCCTTAGAAAAAGGAATGGGTCCCGGATATCGGAAATCGACCTCCGGCGCATCCGGTACAATGTCTCGTTGTTTTTTAAAAAAGTAATAGACCAAACTTGTACCGTGATGGGTTCTTAAAAAATCAATCACCCGATCCGGCAGTTTGTTTTTGCGCGCAAGCTCAATGCCTGATAATACGTGATCAATAATAATCTTCGCACTTTCCTTAGGAGGCAGATCATTGTGCGGATTCACATTGGTCACCTGGTTTTCGGTAAAATACGTGGGGTTGTTCATTTTACCAATATCGTGATAGAGTGCTCCCACCCGAACTAGCATGGCATTGGCACCTATTTCATTAGCGGCAGCCTCTGCCAAATTAGCCACTTGTAAGGAGTGATGAAAAGTTCCAGGAGCCTTGTCCGACAATTCCTTTAAAAGACCTGAGTTCGTATCTGATAGCTCTAACAAAGACACATCGGACACCAATCCGAATATCTTTTCGTACAAATAGATCAAAGGTTGTGCAAAAAGGGTGATCATACCATTGAGGAGGAAAAGCCCAAAAACCACCCATTCGATATTATCTAAATTCCCCTCCTGAATGGTATTAAACGCGAAATAGCCAACCATATAGATTAACGTAATCTGACCTACGGAAATAAACAGATTTGCTCTTTTGTACAATTCCGATACCGTTAAAATGGTGACGATACCGGCTATAATTTGCAAAAAGATATACTCAAAACTATTGGGCACTACAAAGCCTAAAATGAGTACAGTGAGCACATGTACAAATAGCCCCAATCGTGCATCAAAAAAGTTTTTGAGTAGCAGCGGAAGTATACAAAGGGGAACGGCATAGACGTAATTCTCAAAATTCTTAACTACCAAAGTAGTCACCAAGACCAGCAATACGATATTGAAGAAAATAAAAGTAACCTTGATGTTATTAACATATATTTCTTGTCGGTACTTTTTTAAGAACAAAAACAGCATCATTAGCGATAGCGCCACCAAAACCGTATATCCCGAAAGAATAAAGTAATAGTTGCTTCCCTTCCAAAGTTCAGATTCATACTCCGACCGCAGCGAACGTAAGATGTTAAAATCTTCAGCTTCCACCACCTCTCCCCTAGTGATGATTAGCTTTCCTTCGGGCACCTCACCTCTGGTAAAAGACAGTTTTGAAAATTCGTCATCCAGCGCCTTGGCCGTAAGATCGGGATCTAAAAACAGATTTGGTTGCAATACGCTCTTTAACACCTCCTCCATTTGACCTGCAATGGTACGATCGGCAATCGCCTGAGATAAGTCTGCCAACGTCTTTTGCTGCGCTTCGGCTATGGTTAATATTTGTGACTTTGTTCGTAAAGGAATTGCCTCGTTGTTTTTAACCACGACCAAGGGTCCACTCGCATCTACCGTTTCAAATATGCCTATCTCATACAAGGCCTCTAAGATCTCCTCCCCTACTTGGCGCAAATAGCCTTTGCGTTTGGCGGATTGCCCATTATCGGCAAATGCATTGTCAAAAGCATTACGGAAGGAGGACTTGGCCTCTAGGGCAATGGCATTATCGTAAGTGTAATACCATTGCTTATTCCCTTCTAGAGCCTCCCGCTCTTGTTGAAGTTCTTCTGCGGTCTTGCGAATAGAAAAATCAAACGGGGCGTACAAATTCTCATATTGCCAAGGGCGCCCTTTCTGAAAATCGTATTTGAATTTACCACCACGGGGAAATAAAAAAACAATAAGGACAACAGTACCTACATACAATACCCCCTTGTAAAGCAGGGATTGGTTTTTATAAAAAGTATCGAGAGAAACGGACATATGCTTTTGGACTCCCTTCAAAAATAGAAAATTCTTTAGCATGGTTCTTGAAGCCGTTAAGCCTTTAAAAAATTGGTATTTTCGTGCAAAATGAGACACTAATGAAAGAGGTAGCTATTGTATCGGCAGTACGCACGCCAATAGGTAGTTTTCTGGGGGCTTTATCGAGCATACCAGCTCCGGAACTTGGGGCCGCTGCCATAAAAGGGGCTTTAGACGCGATTGAACTATCCCCAGAAAAAGTAGACGAAGTACTTATGGGCAATGTTGTACAAGCAGGCACGGGGCAGGCCCCAGCACGCCAGGCTGCTATACATGCTGGTATTCCAGATCGTGTGCCCTGTACTACCGTTAATAAGGTGTGTGCCTCTGGGATGAAGGCCATCATGCAGGCCGCACAGTCCATAGCATTAGGGCATAATGATATTGTTGTTGCAGGGGGCATGGAAAACATGAGTCAGATACCCCACTACATGCAGTTGCGACAAGGGGTGAAGTTTGGCCCTACTACCATGGTTGATGGCATGCAAAGAGACGGTTTGGTAGATGCCTACGATCAAAACGCTATGGGGGTTTGTGCCGATGCTTGTGCCGAAACCCATGGATTTAGCAGGGAAGCTCAAGACGATTTTGCACTGCAGTCTTACGATCGCTCTGCAAAAGCGTGGGAAGCAGGCAAGTTCCAAAATGAAGTTATTCCCGTTAGCGTCCCCCAGCGCAAAGGACCTGCTATACTGGTAGCCGAAGACGAAGAGTTCCGTAAAATTAAACCAGAAAAGGTACCCCTTTTAAGACCAGCCTTTACCAAAGAAGGTACAGTAACAGCGGCTAATGCCTCTACTATTAATGATGGTGCCGCAGCAACAGTATTAATGAGTACGGACAAAGCCAAGGCATTAAACCTAAAGCCTTTGGCCATTATACGGGGATATGCCGATGCTGCCCATGAACCCAAGTGGTTTACCACCGCCCCAGCTAAAGCCCTTCCCAAAGCCTTGGACTTGGCAGGGGTAGCCATGGAACAAGTGGACTTTTTTGAATTTAATGAAGCTTTTGCTGTTGTTGGCTTGGCCAATATGAAGCTTTTAGGGCTCACCGACCATAATGTCAACATTCACGGTGGTGCGGTTTCGCTAGGACATCCGTTGGGATGTTCAGGAGCACGTATTGTCGTAACATTAATTCACGTATTGCAACAAAATCAAGGGAAAATCGGAGCCGCCGCTATTTGCAATGGCGGAGGAGGTGCTTCGGCTATGGTTTTAGAACGATTATAATCGTAAACATGCAATACGGGCTAGGCCATTTGAGCACCATTCCCATCCGTTCAACTGCGGAGCTTTCTGCTACCATGGTTTCGCAATTACTGTATGGAGAGTGTTTTAAAATCAAGGAAGAACGCAAAACAGTAAGCCGCATACAAGTGAGTGCAGATGGTTTGGAAGGATGGGTGCAAAACAACCAGATTACCAAGATTACCCAGGCGCAATTCGACCATTTCGCCGATCTTAAAAAGGCCCGATACAACCTCGACTTTCTGTCTTATGCCGCTACACCCCACCAAGAACTAATACCCATTGTTTTGGGGTCAAGAGTAGATACCACCCCAAGCGTATTACAGCATCAGATAGAAGATAACGATCATAGTACCACCCCGGACACCTTTGATTTGGTACGCATTGCCCTGCTCTATTTACATAGTCCCTACCTATGTGGTGGAAAAACGCCTTTTGGTATTGATGCTTCTGGACTCACACAAATGGTCTATCAAATTAACGGACAGCAATTAAAACGCAGTTGTGAAGAACAGGCTACACAAGGGGAAGCCCTTAGCTTTATTGAAGAAAGTTCCCCTGGAGATTTGGCTTTTTTTGACAATAGCGAGGGTACTATCGATCACGTGGGGATCATCTTAGAAGATAACTATATTATTCATGCACATGGTCAGGTGCGTATCGATCGATTAGACCACACCGGTATTTTTAATACGCAGTTGCGTCGGTACTCTCACAGCCTTAGAGTCATTAAAAAAATGTGAGGAGACCTTCACAACATTAGGCAAGCCATTTTGAGACCTTTGCAGAATGG
>JBCDGY010000272.1:0-4254 GCA_039414375.1 Bacteroidota bacterium
CCATACTACCGCCATAATGGTGATATTTATGCTTTGGGATAGCCACGCTCAGGGTATTAAGAAGCTTCAATTGGAGGATTTCGATTTAAAAGGTGCCGTAAAAACCTGTCAGGTTGTTACGGGCTACGGACAAGAAATTTTTGATTTTGATACGCAAGGTAGACTCATTAAATCGACTACAAAGTTTAGCGCTCAAGATAAAGACATTACAACCTATCGCTATCAAGGGGCACACTTGGTTGAAAAAAGAACGGAAAGCTATAAGGGTAATGTGCTCGATCGCTCTTCGTCAATGGCTCATTTTTACAAAATCGATAGTACCAGTAACACTTTGATAACAGAGCAAATAGTTTCTTATGATAGGGCGTTTATAGAACTCCAAGAATATCACTTTAATAGTAAAGATCAATTGGTTAAAATCGTTACCTCTCATGAAAATGCGGTGGACGAAACCGCTATTACTTATACGGGATATCGCGGAGAACGCACGGCAACCTTTTATCATAACGGAGTAATTACCAAGTCAGAACGAAAATCTCGAAAGAAAACCAGAAAAGGAACGCGGGATGTGATACTTGAAAAAACGTATTTGGACGGAGACCCGAATAAAGCCGTTGAAAAGCAATACAATACCAGTGGATTGTTACTTCGCGAAGAACATTTTTATTTCGACCCTGCTGAAAATCAATTTGTATCACAATCACAACACTCTTATCGATACGATAGTGATAAGGTTTTGACCAAAGAAGTAATTGCAAGGGAAAATACAACTTCTGAGAAAGACTATATATTTCAGTTTGATGATCAAGAAGTAAGTAACTGGGTTAAGAAAATTGTTACTCCCGATAACGATTACACGACAAGAAAAATTAGTTATTACGAAACAACTTCAGAAGCTTTAGACACCGATTAAGAGGCAATAGCGTTTGTTCCAAATCAAATTATTGAACGTTTATCACTATGGAAGAACATAAGGCAAAAATTCTAGACGTCTGCAATCAAATATGTCAGGGTACTTTAATGGAAACCCTGGAGATTGAATATATAGATGTTGGGGAGAATTTTTTAATCGCTCGAATGCCGGTTACTCCTAAAGTACACCAACCTGATGGTGTACTTCATGGTGGGGCTTCCGTAGCATTGGCTGAAAGTGTTGGTAGCGCTGCGTCATATATTTTTCTAGATAGGAATCAGTTTCAAGTTCGCGGAATAGAAATAGCTGCTAATCATGTTAGAGGCATAAGAGATGGCTTTGTTTATGCTAAGGCCAGCATTGTGCATAAAGGCAGAACTACACAACTTTGGGAAATTAAGATTACTAATGAAGAAGGACAGCTTATTTCCAATTGTAAACTAACCACTATTGCGCTTCCCAAGTAATTCGCAAATACTGGAGAAGGGGAAACAATGGCTTACTGCACATAAGCCTTTTGTCTTATTCAAATATCCAGAGCAATCAACAATACAGGCTGTTTTTCAAAATGATAGGGAGAAAAAACTTTTTTATAGTTTGGATCAGCGGGGATTTGTTTTTGCTCCTTTCCAAGGTGCCAAAGACCAACATATTTTAATTTATGGTGATCTTTTGAAGGAATCGTGGGACCTACCTCCAAATACCTCTTCAAATAGCACAGCCGTTTCACTTTCTACGAAATACCGTGATCATCATATCCAACGCGTTGCCGCTGCAAAGGAAGCAATCCGTAAAGGAGATCTTCAAAAAGTAGTGTTGTCTAGAAGCATAACAGTAAAAACTTCAAAACGTTTTTTAGACATTTTCGTAGGCTTGGTGCAAAAGTATAATAGTGCTTTTTGTTACGGGTGGTATCACCCAAGTGTAGGGATGTGGCTAGGTGCTACTCCAGAGCGCCTAGTGGCTTTTTCCGTTGATACATTAAAAACCACTGCTCTAGCAGGAACCTTACCCTATGTTCCTAAAAGTACCCCACAATGGACCGCTAAGGAAATTGAAGAGCAACAAATGGTTACCGATTATATCATGCGCTGTTTGGAAGATAAAGCCAATAGTGTTAATACAACACTTGCGCAATCCATAAGGGCCGGGAACGTTTGGCATTTACGATCAGAGATTACCGCAAAGTTACCTTTTGAAGAGTTGATGAATGTTGTTAAAGCAGTACATCCCACTCCCGCCATATGTGGTTTACCATTAAAGGCTGCGCTACATTTTATCAATGAGCAAGAACAATATGATAGAGAATTTTACTGTGGTTACATGGGACCTATAAATATAGTTGCGCAGCGGACGGTGGATTTTTTTGTCAATCTTCGATGCCTAAAATACCTAGATAACAAAGCCAATATATACGTAGGCGGGGGTATTACGGGAGAATCTGACCCTGAAATGGAATGGGAAGAAACACAACACAAAAGCAAGACGATATTAGCAGTACTATAGCAGACATTGGTTTTTGACGGCCCCTCATCGTATTTTTGTACCAATGAAATGTTCTGTCATTCCAAGTGCACGATTACTGGTTGATCATCTTATGGCCAACGGCATCAAAGATATCGTCATATCACCAGGATCCCGCAGTGCTCCTTTGGTACTTAGTTTTACTACCAATCCCTTTTTTAGATGTTATAGCATTGTAGATGAACGCTGTGCGGCCTTTTTTGCCTTGGGAATGTCCCAAAATCAAGGAAAGCCAGTTGCTTTAGTCTGTACTTCGGGTAGTGCCGTACTCAATTATTATCCAGGTATTTCAGAGGCGTATTATAGTACCATTCCTTTAATAGCCATATCTGCTGACAGACCACCTTATAAAATTGATATCGGTGATGGCCAAACCATTCGTCAAACCGGAGTATTTAGTCACCACGTAGGCTACGCGGCCAATTTAAAGATCGATGTATCTCACGCTCAGAATACAATACAGGCTTTCGCCCCCGAATTGCTCTTAGCATCTCAAGAAACTGTGCAACATTACAATGCAAAGGAAATTGAACAGGCCTTGACCACCGCACTCGAAAAAAGTCTTCCAGTACACATCAATATTCCTTTTGAAGAGCCCCTATATGGTGTCGTTGATTTAGAAGAGAATAATAAGGTGTCTCCAGTAATTGTTAACAACCAACAAGGTACACAGAACCTTCTCGAGCAGTTTATGCCTGTTTGGAAAAAGGCAAAACGAAAGATGATTTTGGTTGGGGTTAATAAGCCGGACAAAGCACAACAGCATTTCTTAGAGATACTGGCGAATGATCCTTCGGTGCTGGTCTTTACAGAAACGACCTCCAATCTACACCATCCTCATTTTTTCCCAAGTATAGACAGTATCATTTTTCCAATCGAAAAATCAAAACATAAAGAAGATCGATTTCAAGAACTACAACCAGATCTGTTATTAACCTTTGGCGGCCTTATAGTTTCAAAAAAGGTAAAGGCATTTTTGCGTAAGTATAAGCCTAAACATCATTGGCACGTAGATAAAACACGCGCAACAGATACTTTTTTTTCCCTATCACATCATTTTAAACTAGACATTGACTATTTCTTAGCGCAGCTTACTCAGGATTATCAAAATACGACCAGCAGTTATTTTGAGCACTGGCATGCAGTTAAAAATAAATATGAAGTCCAACGTAATGCTTTTTTAGAAACCATACCATTTTCCGACTTTTTGGTATTTGAAAAAGTCCAAGGTAGTATTCCCAAAAATTACCAACTCCATTTGTCCAATAGTTCAACGGTACGATATGCACAACTTTTTGATTGTGAGGCCTCTTTGAGTGTTTTTTGTAATCGCGGAACTAGTGGAATTGACGGATCCGTATCTACAGCAATTGGAGCCTCAATTTATCATCATACACCAACATTACTAATTACAGGTGATCTTAGTTTTTTTTATGATAGCAATGGTCTTTGGAATAAATACATTAGAAACGATTTTCGAATTGTTTTATTGAATAATGCCGGAGGGGGTATTTTCCGGATATTGCCTGGTAAGGAGGATTCTGATGGCTTTCAAACTTTTTTTGAAACTACCCATCAGATGACAGCAGCCAAGCTTTGTGAACAGTATGGTTTCGAATATAGTCAAGTGCATAATAGCGCAACCTTAGAAGTTGCTCTAAATTCATTTTACAAAAAGGGCAGCCAACCAAAACTCTTAGAGGTATAAACGCCTAGAGACTTGAATGACAAAATTATGCAAGAAAATTTTGATTTCATATCTTCGTAATATTTATAATATAGTAAAACAAAAAATTAGTTATTATTAAAAGAGATGA
>JBCDGY010000273.1:0-4243 GCA_039414375.1 Bacteroidota bacterium
CCAATCTCTTTTTTAATACGCTCAATACCAAGCAAGAAAAAATAATTCCCAAAAAAACAGTGATTCAACCAGAATTGATCATCAGAAAGTCATCACAAAAAAAGTTGACGAATTCTTAAACGAAATATCAAACCTATGTCGCTCACTACTAATACTATTGTTGGTAACCAATTGAACATTTCACAAGAACCCTTTATAACAGATCAATTTCTTTTGAAAAGTGAGTTTGCTCGAAAGTTATATCACAATTATGCCAAAGCACTCCCTGTAATAGATTATCACAACCATTTACCCCCAGAGCAAATAGCCAATAATCATGTTTTTGACAATATAACAGAGGTCTGGCTAAAAGGAGATCACTATAAGTGGAGAGCCATGCGCACGCTAGGCATTGAGGAACGTTTTATTACTGGGAACGCCGTAGATGCTGATAAGTTTCACAAATGGGCTGAAACCGTACCTTATACCCTGCGCAATCCGCTGTATCACTGGACGCATTTGGAATTGCAGCGGTATTTTGGCGTTACAGAACTTTTAGATACCCAAAATGCAGCTGCTGTTTATGAATTGACCAAAGTAAAGCTAGCGGAAGATGGTTTTAGTACGCAAGGCTTGTTAGCACAAATGAAGGTTGAGGTTGTGGCAACTACTGACGATCCTGCTGACGATTTACAGTACCACCAAAAGTTCCAACAAACCCAATCTCCTTTGGTTTTAGTACCCTCTTTTAGGCCGGATAAGGCGTATGCTGTAGAAGATCCCGTTGTCTATCGCAACTATCTTTTGCGATTGGCCGCTAGCATCAATCAAGAGATTACAACTTATGCAGACTTGATTTTGGCGCTCAAACAACGGATGCAGCTATTTAAACGATTGGGATGCAAAAGTGCAGATCACGGATTGGAACAATTGCCCTACTTCGAGTTAGGAGCCCATGACATCTCCAAACTATTTAAAAAACTATTGGAGGGAAAAACCCTTGCACCTCAAGAAGTGTCCTATTTTAAGTTTGAAACCTTAGTGCATTTATGTCGTGGATACCATGAAATGGGCTGGGTACAACAATTTCACTTGGGAGCGCTACGAAATACCAATCAACGTATGCTACAAAATCTAGGGCCAGATACGGGCTTCGACAGTATTGGTGATTTTAGGCAAGCGAAATCGTTGGCGCGTTTTCTCAATCTATTAGATCAAACAGATCAGTTGACCAAAACTGTAATCTATAATTTGAACCCCTCAGATAATGAAGTGTTTGCCGCGATGATCGGTAATTTTAACGACGGTGCTATCAAAGGGAAAATGCAATTTGGATCGGCATGGTGGTTTTTAGACCAAAAGGAGGGTATGGAGCAGCAATTAAATAGCTTGTCGAACTTGGGGTTACTTAGCTGCTTTATTGGGATGCTTACCGATTCCAGGAGCTTTCTCTCTTTCCCAAGACACGAATATTTCAGAAGAATTCTCTGCAATCTTTTAGGGGACGATGTGGAAAACGGACTACTGCCTGCTGATGAGCAGTGGTTGGGTAAAATTGTAAGTGATATCTGTTACCACAATGCCAAGGCCTATTTTGAATTTTAATTAGCGTGTATTTTGAAACAACTCAATCGTCGTACTGCCCCTGACCGCCCTAAAAGGCCTATTAAGATCATACAATTTGGAGAGGGTAACTTTCTCAGAGGCTTTGTGGATTGGATGGTTGACATCCTAAATGAGCGAACGAATTTTAATGGTAATATTCAGATTGTGCAGCCCCTACCAAACGGTATGGAAGCAATGATTAATACTCAAGATGGACTTTATCACGTACTTCTCGAAGGCATTGAAAAGGGAAAAAAGATTCAAGAGACACGATTGATTTCTTCTGTGGAAGGTGTTTTAAACCCCTACAAGCGTTACAAGGATTTTTTAAAACTTGGTGAAAATCCGGAATTGCAATTCATCGTATCCAATACTACGGAAGCTGGAATTGCTTTTAATGCAGAGGATAAGCATCCTAAAAATGTACCTAACGCGTTTCCCGGTAAGCTGACTGCCCTACTCTACCATCGTTTTCAGTTTTTCAATGGCGATCCTCCCGGAACACTTTATATTTTGCCCTGCGAACTTATTGAGGCCAATGGCCAAAGATTACGCGATTGTGTCTTACAGTATGCAAAGCTATGGTCCTTAGGAGAAGGGTTTAAAAACTGGTTAGAGAAGGCTGTTATTTTTTATAATACGCTAGTAGATCGCATTGTTCCAGGGTTTCCAAAAGACAATATTGCAGCGATACAGCAACGATTGGGTTTTAAAGACCAACTCGTTGTAAAGGCAGAACCCTTTCACCTTTGGGTTATTGAAGGGCCATCGCAAATTAAACACAAGTTACACTTTGAAAATGCTGGCTTAAACGTGGTGTTCACTAATGACCTAAGCCCATACAGAACAAGAAAAGTTCGCATATTAAATGGAGCGCACACCGCTATGGTACCTATAGGGTATCTCCATGGATTTAAGGAGGTAAGAACCGTGGTAGAAGATGAACAAATGGCTGCTTTTTTAAAGCAAATCATATTTGAAGAAATAATTCCTACCCTAGATATGCCCAAAGCAGCATTGGCGCAATATGCTCATGATGTTCTAGATAGATTTAAAAACCCCTTTATCAAACATTTACTTTTAGATATTTCTTTGAATACCATTGCTAAATTTAAAGTAAGGGTTTTACCCAGTCTTTTGCATCATTTAGAAAGTACTAAAAATACGCCCCGAGGTCTATCAACGGCCATGGCTTTTTTGTTGCTTTTTTATCGTGGGCATTTTAATAACGAGTCTATTCCTCTGAATGACGAAGCCCAAAACATTGACTTTTTTAAAGCAGCATGGCGTGAAAACAATCTAGAAGCTCTGGTGGAAAAGGTGTTATCGAACCCCCAACTTTGGGGAATAGATTTAACCGAGCATCCTCAACTATCTGATTTTTTAGTGGAAAAAATCAATGATTTGATAATTACATAAATTATAAGAAATTGAAATCTTTTGATTCGAAGAATGAACAGACCTATTGATTACAATGGAATATCGTCGAAAAATGAAACTTGCAAATTGCGATGATCTATAATTTTGAATGAGATTCAAAAAACACTGATATAGTCCTAAACTTTAAATAGATACAATTAATGATATAGTAAGTAATATGTTGCGACTCATTTAGTTTTCCAAAAAAGCTAATCATTAACCCGTTTCAATACATCATCAGCCCCAGAATCCCTTGCTTTTCTAACCTTTCCGCCAAAATTATAAGTGTAGGAAACACGAACGATACCGCCCTCTAAGTCATAAATCCAATCATAAACAACACCTTGTTCTGGTAAATCATTATTAAAACCGTTAAAAGACCCCGTATTGAAAATATCTGTCCAGGAAAGCCCCAATGTACTGTTCTTGAATCTTTTCTGAACACCAAAATTCACAAAGGTTTGCTCAGGTTGATAAATAGTACCCTGCCATACCACTGAATTCCAACGCCCACTGAGCTCCAAAGACCAATCGTTCGGTAACCGAAAACTATGAGTCATATCAATAGACAGAAAGGGATTGCTAACCTCAATTAAGGCATCAGCAAAACGCACTTTGTCCTTACGCCAGTAGCTGCCAATGCTATAATTTGATTGCCAAAAATCAGTAATCCCTAGTGGAAAATCGACATTAAGACCTAAGTGATTGCGCGATTCAATATTATTAGAGATCCAAAACAATAAATTGTTGGCTTGGTCCAAAAGCGGGGTCGCATATTTTACAATAGGAGCATCATCTACAGTATAGTGTAAAGCAACAAACAGGGATTTATGATTGACCACCAATTCGAGGGTCCGGTTGATATTCGGTAGTGCCTGGATGTTTCCTGCCAATACTGTGTAGGGATTAAAAAAGAAAAGTGCTGGCACCAAATTTTGAAAACCAGGTCACCCTATACGCTCTCTGTAAGACAAGGTAAGGCGACTGAGGTCCGAAAAATTACGGGTTATACTTAATGTTGGAAAAAGGCGAGAAATCTGCCGATCGACATCGCCCTGATTAGCAGTGAGTTCTAAATTGGAATATTCGTATCGCACCACCACTCCAATAGCTACCAAGACCAAAAGACCTTAACCAAACCTAAGTTTTCTAATATTGATCTATTTTTGGATGTACTAATTCAGAAAGTAACTTCCAATCTAAACCGAAGCGCACCCTTTACTGATACCGCATCAAACAC
>JBCDGY010000274.1:0-4220 GCA_039414375.1 Bacteroidota bacterium
ATTTTAATCCTGAGCAACCTCCTGGTTGTGAGGACTTAAAATTTTTGAGAAGGACGAAATTTTCCATAGTTTGGATTGCCTATCCTTTTTTTATCCATTCCGCAAAGTTCTCATTGGTTCTCTGTAGCTTCTTCTTCGGTATTGTCTTCATCAGCTTTGGCAGAGGCCTCCTTAGCCAATTGATGCTGCATAATGTTGAGGTTTTTTAACTTGGTTTGCCAAGTTTCGAGCGCAGCTTTGTGGCGATCAATTTTTTTGATTACTTCTTGCACTAAAGGATTGTTCTCTGAAGCATTAGAGAAAAACTGTAGGTTGTTCTCCAATTGGCGAATCTCACTTTTGCTTTCGTCTATCTTTCTTTTAATAAAAACACGTTCGTTACCAATAGCCCTGACTTTGTTCTCTGTTTTGGCCAAATCCTTGATTTTGTCACCATATTTCAATAGTTCTGATTCTTGGCGATTTACGGACAATTTCTTAAAAAGTGCGTCAATGATCTTGTTGAACTTGCCATTGATGTATCGCTTGTTGTAGGGTACATGGCCAATGGTTTTCCATTCCGCGATAAAGCCTTTGATACTTGCCAAATCTTGTTGCCGTTCCCCACTTAATGCAAACGCTCGCAAACGCTCTAAACAGGCATTTTTAGCTTCATAATTGGCTTGCTCATCTTTGTGGATGGCATTTTTTTCACTGTGTAGCCTATCAAAGTAATGGTTGCAAGCTGCTTTAAACTCTTTCCAAATGCTATCGCTATATTTTCGGGGAACATGACCGATTTTTTTCCACTCATTTTGAATTCGCTTCATTTCCGGCGTCGCTGTTTCCAGGTCCTCGCTATCCATTAGCGATTTAGCAATGTCTAAAAGTGCTCGCTTTTTTTCTAGATTTTCGTGCTGATCCTTTTTAAGGGATTTATAGTAACTGTTTTTGCCACGATTAAAGCGGCGGACGGCTTCTTTAAACTGAGACCACACTGCTTCACTAGATTTTTGTGGTACTTTCCCAGCCTTGAAAAAACCTTCTCTTAGCGCTTCAACTTGTTTGATTTGGCTTTGAATCTCCTTGTGGTTGGTGCTAATATTATCTGCAATTGCTTGAATAGCGGCTATGATTTCATGCTTTTTCTCCTGATTTTTAAGGTAGGTTGCTTCCAAGGCAGCAAAGTGTACCTGCCTTCTGTTGTGCATGGCTTTGGTTGCAGCACTAAACTGCTCCCATATGGCTTCCCGCTGTTCCTTGCCAACAGGGCCAATGTCTTCCTTCCATATTTTATGAAGGGCTTGTAACTGACGGAATGCTTTGCCAAGGTCCGGTTCATGTTGCAATGCTTCTGCTTGCTCGATCAACTTGAGCTTCTCTTCCAAGTTATGCTTAAAATCTAAGTCGCGCAGCTCGCGGTTTAGATGCAGAAAATCGTAGAATCGCTCAACATGATGGTGGTAAGTGCGCCAAACATCGTTATAGCTATTTCTAGGTACGGGTCCGGCATTGCGCCACTGTTCTTGTACTCCCTTAAAATTCTTATACGTATGGTTGATGTCTTCTTCAATACTAACCAAACCCTTTAGCTCTTCAATAAGCGCTAACCTATTTTTTAAATTTTGTGCTAATTCTTGCTCTAAATTTTTGTAGTAAGTATCGCGTTTCTCTCGGTATTCTTTATAAACCTCGTTGAACTGTCTTTTGGTAACCGAGTTGTATCTAAAATCAATTTCATGACCACCACCTGCAATAAACTCTTCTTTTTTATGTTCCAGAAACTCTTGAAACTTCTGGTCAAACTCATGCTTTATGGCATTCACATGTTTATTGATCGCCTGTATCTTTTCATTTTTGACCAAGCGCTGTAGCTCTCCAACAAGATTTTCCGTACTCATGGCATGGTAGTCTAAATGCGGAATACTATGCCGGTTTTCATTATCCGTGTCTTCGGCATCTTCGGCGTTTTCCTTTTCTATGGCTGCTACTGCCGTTTCAACATCTTCAGTTGTTGTTTCTTCTGAGGTAATGTGGGTATTGCTTGTGTCTTCAGTAATATGATCTACTGTTGTTAGCGGTACAGCAACTTCTTCAGTTTTATGTTGCGCTTGTTCCGTATGATCAGTTGTTACTGTTTCGGTTGAGGGGATTATTTCCACCTTATTTTGCCCTTCGTCTGCAGTGGTTTCAATTGTTGTAGGTTCATGCTCTTCAAGTGGTTTTTCTATCTTGGGTTCATCAGACAGGGGAGAATGTATTGTTTCCTCAGTGGTGCTAACTGCGGCAGTAGAGGCCTCTTCTTCAGAGAGGTTGGTTGTGGTAACAGGAGACACATCAGGTGTGGTATTGGGTGTATCCACAATTTCTTTCTTGTTCTTTTCTTCGCCAGCGGGGTCTAGGGGTAGGTTTTCGTTGTTGTCCATCTGAGAGTGAATTATAAAGGTTAAGGCAAGAGGCGATTGTCCGCAGGTTGTAAAACCCCCATTAGTCACAAAAGTAAGGATTCTTGGCTTGGTTCGTCGGCGATTCGCCACCCTTGTGTTTAAGTTTTAATCGATTTGGGTTTGACAGGGTTTAAGAGTTCCAAATTTCCCATGCCTTTTCGGCCTGCAATTGAAGCATAGGTAATCCATTTTGGGTAATGCCCCCTCTTTTTCGACCTTCGGCCAGAAAGGCGGTTTCGGCAGGATTATAGATGAGATCGTAGAGCAGGTGATTGGCGTTAATTCCTTGGTAGGGTAGCAGCGGTTTTTCCAATACATTGGGGTGGGTGCCGACAGGACTACAGTTGATAATAATCGTAAACTTTTCGATCTGGGTCGCTGTCAATGCATCGTAAGTAAATCGCCCTTGAGCAGCTGTTCTTGAGACATACACACAGTGGATATTCAAACGTTTTAAGACAAAAGCTACTGCTTTAGAGGCACCACCAGTACCTAAAATTAAGGCCTGCTGATGATGGGGCTGCAACAGTGGTTTTAGAGACTCTTGAAAACCATAGGCATCCGTGTTGTAACCTTTTAAGCCATTTTTTCCAATTTTGATGGTATTCACGGCACCTATCGTAGCGGCATCTTCATCCAGTTCTTCCAGATAGGGTATGACTTGTTCTTTGTAAGGAATCGTCACATTAACACCTCTTAAAGCGGGTGTTTTAAATACTTGTTCTAGTGTATCTAGATTGGGAAGGTCAAAATTGTCATAAGCGTGATCTACAAGACCTTGCTCCTTAAACTTTTGGGTAAAATGACCCTTGGAAAACGAATACGAGATATTTTTTCCGATGAGCCCATACCGATGTTTAATCTTCACGATTTCTTCCATACCAATCTAAACTGAGTAATACAAAGATGCCAAAAACGATAAAAAAAACGGCGCCCCAGGTGTCCATATCGCTGCCATTGGGCCAATAGCGTTGATAGTTGGCGACTATGGTATGGCCATTCGAATCTAATATAGGGGTGCCAAAAGCATCTACTTTAAAAATGGTACGCTTCCATGGCCATAGTACCCCGAGAGATCCAGTAATAAAACCAATAATCACTGCTGTAGTTATTTTATTAAAACGGGTCAGTAGAAAACCAAAAAAATGTGAAAGTGTTACCAGGCCAATAACAGAACCCAAAGTAAATACGGTTAAGACTTTAAGATTGCCCAGTCGTTCTTCATTGTCTAGAAAGCTAAAATCATTTCTAAAAACTTCTGAAAAAGTGTCGTAAAGACTATTAACGGCATCTACCAAAAGCAATACATAATTGCCCATGAGCAAGAGAAGAAAGGAACCTGAAAGACCTGGGAGGGTCATTCCTGAAACACTGACAACGCCACAAAAGAAAATAAAAATTAAGTTGTCATTTTCGCGTGCGGGACTTAAAAAGCTTATTGAAATTCCCAAAAATAGGCCAATGGTACCTGCGGCGATAGTTGTCTTACGCCATCCCTCAAAATCTTTAGCGATATAGTAGATAGATCCTATTACCATTCCAAAGAAAGCTGCCCATACATATAGCTCTTTTTTCGCTAAAAAAAAGTCCAATAAACGGGAGATACTGAAATAACTAATCAGCATGCCACTAACCAACAATAGTAGGAAGGTTCCGTTGATATAACGGTAAAAAGAGCGAAATCGACGATTAAATAATAGCTTCATTGCTTTCGGGTTTACCTTTTGTAGCGAGTAGATAAACTCTTCATAAAAACCACCTACAAAAGCCACAATACCGCCAGAAACTCCTGGA
>JBCDGY010000275.1:0-4216 GCA_039414375.1 Bacteroidota bacterium
CAAAATTGGGGGTAATTACGTTAAGTACTATGGTAAGAAATTGGTGAATCCCGAAATTTCCAAAGATGAATTGAATGAAGACAATGCTTCGGATATTTATGACGGTTTAAAAAGCTTACGCGGTAGTGCGCTAAAAGTAGCCCAAATGTTAAGCATGGAAAAGAACCTGCTACCAAGGGCCTATGTGGAGCGTTTTTCGCTTTCTCAGTTTTCAGTGCCGCCACTATCGGCGCCTTTGGTTAGAAAGACTTTTAAAAAGTATTTAGGCCAATATCCCGAAGATATTTTTGACACTTTTAAT
The DNA here is from genome assembly GCA_039414375.1 of Bacteroidota bacterium. Lineage (GTDB taxonomy): Bacteria > Bacteroidota > Bacteroidia > Flavobacteriales > Flavobacteriaceae > Croceivirga. The sequence goes on from JBCDGY010000275.1 coordinate 302, forward strand.
CAAGACTCCGTAAATGCTGCAAGTATCGGGCAGGTACACCGAGCTTCCAAAAATGAGCAACAATTGGCCGTTAAAATACAGTATCCTGGTGTAGCGGAAAGTATTAAAAGTGATTTGGCTATTGTAAAGCCTATTGCCTTAAAGATGTTCAACCTACCTTCTAAAGATTCCGATAAATATTTTAAAGAAGTAGAGCATAAACTCACCGAAGAAACAGATTATCTTTTAGAACTAAAGCAAAGTCAAGAAATTACAACCGCATGTCAGCATATCAAGGATATGCGATTTCCAGCGTATTATCCAGACCAATCTAGTGAACGAATCTTAACGATGGATTGGAAGGAAGGAAAGCATTTGGGAGAGTTCGTTAAAACCCCATTTCCACAAGAAGTAGGTGACACTTTAGGACAGGCTCTCTGGGATTTTTACATGTATCAAATTCATGGCTTACGTAAAGTACATGCAGATCCACATCCAGGGAATTTCCTTATTAACGCGTCTAATCAACTTATTGCCATAGATTTTGGATGTATTAAGGCCATTCCGGAGACTTTTTATAAACCGTATTTTGAATTGGCACAAAGTGAACATTTGACGGATAGTAACTTCTTCGAGAAAAAACTATTCGAACTTGAGATTCTAACCCCTACAGACTCTGAAGACGAATTGCGATTCTTTAAAAAATTGTTTCAAGAAATGTTATCTGTTTTTACCGCGCCTTTTAATCATGATCAATTTGACTTTGGTGATGAAACATTTTGGGGTAAGATTGCGGCCTTAAGCGAGCAGTATGCTAAGGATGAACAAATTCGAAAAATGAACGCCAATCGGGGGTCAAAGCACTTTATATATATGAATCGAACGTTCTTTGGGCTGTATAATTTACTCTACGATCTTAAGGCACGTGTCAATGTCAATAGTTTTCAGAAATACCTTAACTAGGCGATGTTCCCTAAGTACAATGGGTTTGTAGCAATACTCATATTATTTAGTATTTTCCTGTAATAATACAACTGAACCGTAAGATTTAATTTAAAAAATCAACCCTTCGAAAATGTATAGAGCAAAGATAAGCGGCTTAGGACACTATGTTCCTGAAAACGTAGTAACCAACGACGATTTGTCAAAACTGATGGATACCAACGATGCGTGGATACAAGAACGCACCGGTATTAAAGAGCGTCGACACGTTAATACCACTGAAGAAACCACCACTTCTATGGGCGTAAAAGCGGCGCGAATCGCTATTGATAGAGCTGGTATTGATAAATCGGATATTGAGTTTATCATTTTTGCGACCCTAAGTCCGGATTACTATTTCCCTGGCCCTGGCGTTTTGGTGCAACGTGATTTGGGTATTGATACTGTTGGGGCACTCGATGTACGCAATCAATGCTCAGGCTTTGTTTATGCAATTTCGGTGGCTGATCAATACATCAAGAGCGGTATGTATAAAAACATATTGGTTATTGGTTCCGAGATACATTCCAGAGGATTAGATATGACCACAAGAGGGCGCTCTGTATCAGTGATATTTGGAGATGGGGCTGGCGCTGCAGTTTTAAGTAGGGCAGAAGACAGTGATGATACCGGTATACTATCCACACACTTGCATTCCGAGGGGCAGCATGCGGAAGAACTATCGCTTATGGCACCAGGTATGGGTACCCGCTGGGTAACTGAGATAATGAAGGATAATGATCCCGATGATGAATCCTACTTTCCTTATATGAATGGGCAATTTGTATTTAAAAATGCGGTGGTCCGTTTTAGTGAGGTTATTATTGAGGGATTGCAACAAAATGGATTACAAGCCTCCGATATTAACTTATTAGTACCCCATCAAGCTAATTTGCGTATTTCGCAGTTTGTCCAGAAAAAGTTTGGACTCAGCGATGATCAAGTATTTAATAATATTATGAGTTATGGCAATACCACGGCAGCTTCTATTCCTATTGCCTTAACGGAAGCATGGGAGCAGGGTAAAGTAAAAACGGGAGATTTGGTTGTGCTTGCCGCTTTTGGTAGTGGTTTCACTTGGGGGAGTGCTATCATCCGTTGGTAATCTTTTAATTTGAAATATAGTTAAAGGCGGCACTTGGAGAAGTACTATTTTTCTTTTAGCAGTTTCCTTATTTTAAGCTTTAACCTATGTGTAATACTTTAGTATTCGGGGCTTCTTTAAAGTCAAATCGCTACGCAAATCTTGTCATTCATCGTTTACGGGAAAATGAAGTGTCAACTTTTGCCTTCGGTATAAGGGCCGGTTCTGTTGCCGATGTGGCGGTTGTGACCAGTGTGGCAGATCTTCCTAAAATCGATATAATAACCTTGTATCTTGGGCTACAATGTCAAAAGGAATACTATCAAACCATTGTCGATTTAAATCCCAAAAAAGTCATCTTTAATCCGGGTACGGAAAATCCCGAGTTTTATACGGTTTTACAAAACCACCACATTGAAGTTGAAGTAGCTTGCACGCTGGTCTTGTTGGCTACTGGGCAGTATTAACCTGAGTGCGATTATTAGTTTTTTTGCGAATACACCAGAGCCCCAGAAAAGTCAATAATCCATTTAGGGGTAACAATTCATAGCCCAGTTGATAGCCCCCCAAGTATTCAGCATCAAGACTACCCAATATGGATATTATAAGAACTGAAGCTACTGCTACCATCCAAACATAAGTATCTTTTAGCGCATAAGGGGTGAAAATGCCAAAAGCAAATAATCCCAATAAGGGGCCATACGTATAACCTGCGATAGTCAAAAGACTGTCAATAACATTACTATTCAACACATATCTAAAAATGATCACAACAACCATTAAAGCAAAGCTCATTCCTATATGGGTGCGTTTTCTAATGCGCTTTCGCTCCGCTTCTGTCTTTTGATCCAGATTTAAAAAGTCGAGGCAAAATGCGGTGGTCAAGGAAGTTAAGGCACTATCAGCACTGCTGTAAGCTGCGGCCATCAGGCCGAGCATAAAAACAACACTCACCGATAACCCTAAACTGCCGTTAAGCGCAATTTCTGGGAAAAGGAGATCTGTATTAGGAGTGCCGTCCATAGTGGGTATACCAATACCTTGTTGCCCGGCATAAATAAAGAGTAAGGCTCCTAAAAGCATAAACATAAAAGTGACAATTACCAAGACAGAGCCAAAGGACACCATATTCTTTTGGGCATCCTTTAAGGTCTTACAGGTGAGGTTTTTTTGCATCATGTCTTGGTCTAGTCCAGTCATACAAATAGTGACGAACATGCCTCCAAAGAAGGATTTAATCAGGTGGTTACGGTCCAGCAAGCTATCGGTAAATAGGAATTGGCTATAGGCTTTTAATTCATCAGAAGCCAAAAAAGTGCCAACGGTCCAATTGAGTTCTTTTAAGATGAGCACAATGGCAAGTACTACGGCTAAAATCATAAAGAAAGTCTGCAATGTATCGGTCCAAACAATAGTCTTTATTCCTCCTTTAAAGGTGTACACCCAAATAAGTGCAATAGAAATAAATACAGTTACCTCAAAGGGAACTCCAAAATCATTAAATACAAACCGCTGCAATACCAAGGCCACAAGAAATAGTCGAAAAGCAGCACCCAACACACGAGAGACAAAGAAGAAAAAGGCCCCTGTTTTATGGCTCGTAGGACCAAAACGTATTTTTAAATACCCATAAATGGAAGTTAGGTTTAAACGATAATAAAGTGGCATTAAAAGAAAAGCGACTACCAGGTAGCCCATAAAATAACCCAAAACCACCTGCATATATCCAAATTGTGAAGCTTGTACCCACCCTGGAACAGAAATAAATGTGACACCAGATAAGGAGGCGCCTACCATCCCGAAAGCTACTAAGTACCAAGGTGATTGGCGACCTGCCTTAAAAAAATCAGCATCAGAATCATTTTTTCCAG
>JBCDGY010000276.1:0-4179 GCA_039414375.1 Bacteroidota bacterium
AAGAAGGTGGCAAGATCAAGAAAGGAGAAGAAATCGAGTTCAAAGTCATTGAATTCAATAAAGATTTCAAACGTGTTGTAGCCAGCCACACTGCTATATTTAGAGAGCGTGAAGAGCGAAACGTTAAATCGGTGAAGCGTAACATGTCCAATGATGAAGCGGCACCGACCTTAGGAGATGCCAATTCACAATTACAAGCATTAAAAGATAAGATGGAAGCCGACGCCCGTAAAAAGTAAGGGTAAGACGGTACGATTTTATGGATTCAAGCCCTGGCCATTTGCCAGGGCTTTTTGTTACTGCTAGGGGTTGTTGGGAAATGTTTATTTTTGCCAATTCAGAATGATGCTTAGCTGTTCATGAATCAACGCATTTTGCTCACGGCCCAAGAAATCGATATTATCTTACATCGATTGGCCTGTCAATTGCTCGAAAACCACTTAGATTTTTCAAATACGGTGCTTGTTGGTATCCAACCGCGAGGTATTTTTTTGGCAGAGCGATTGGCCAATATGTTACAGGAGCATTATCAGGTATCTCAGGTATCATTGGGGGCACTCGATATCACTTTTTTTAGGGATGATTTCAGAAGGGGTGATAAAACACTGCAGGCCAACACGACTAAAATCAATTTTTTGGTAGAAGACAAAAGGGTGGTCTTTATAGATGATGTATTGCATACTGGCCGCAGTATAAGAGCGGCGCTAACAGCCATCCAATCTTTTGGTCGGCCACAAGAGATAGAATTACTAACCTTAATCGATAGACGCTTTAGTCGGCATTTACCCATACAACCCAATTACCGGGGAAGACAGGTAGATGCTATAAACCAAGAACGCGTAAAGGTGCTTTGGCGCGAAAACGACGGTAAAGATGCCGTATACTTAGTGGAGAAAGTATGAGTGAATTGAGTGTACAACACCTGTTGGGTATTAAATACTTGAATAAACAAGACATACAGCTCATCTTTGAGACCGCCGATCACTTTAAAGAAGTGATCAACCGTTCCATTAAAAAGGTACCCACGCTTCGTGATATTACCATTGCCAATATCTTTTTTGAGAACTCAACGAGAACCAAGCTCTCTTTTGAATTAGCAGAAAAGCGCTTGTCTGCCGATGTAATTAATTTTTCAGCTTCACAATCGTCGGTTAAGAAAGGAGAGACACTAGTAGATACCGTCAATAATATACTTTCCATGAAAGTGGATATGGTGGTAATGCGTCACCCCAGTCCGGGAGCTGTTATTTTCTTGTCAAAGCATGTGAAAGCAGCGATTGTCAATGCTGGCGATGGTGCCCATGAACATCCTACCCAAGCCCTTTTAGATTCTTACTCTATTAGAGAGCGCCTGGGCGAAGTAGCAGGGAAAAAAGTAGTTATTGTAGGCGATATTTTACATTCTAGAGTTGCGCTTTCCAACATTTTTGCGCTTAAAATGCAAGGCGCTCAGGTTATGGTTTGTGGTCCCAAAACCTTATTGCCAAAATACATTGACCAATTGGGTGTTTTGGTAGCCACAGATCTTAAAAAGGCACTGGAATGGTGTGATGTGGCCAATATGCTTCGGGTGCAGAACGAACGTTTTGATGTTAGCTACTTCCCATCTACCAGAGAATACAGCCAACAGTTCGGTTTAAATAAGGCTATCTTAGAAAGCCTAAGTAAGGAGATTGTAGTAATGCATCCAGGTCCTATTAATAGAGGAGTAGAAATAACGAGTGATGTGGCGGACTCTGGACAGTCCATTATTTTAGACCAAGTTGAGAATGGCGTGGCTATTAGAATGGCAGTTATCTACTTGTTAGCCTCCAAAATAAAGTAATATGGTTTTTGATAAGACGGCCACGGCTACAGTAGTTTCCCATAAAGGAGGCAGCTTTTTAAGCTTTAAGAAAGGTTTCGAAGAAGCCTATCCCGAATTGCAGAACGAACATTTGATTATAGATCTTATAGCGGTTTCTGAAGTAAATCTTGATGCCATACTATATTTTAAAACGCTGTCTTCAACGCATCGCAGTCGTCATAAATCTTTTGTGGTCGTCGCAGACCAAGTGCATTTTGATGAACTGCCCGACACCCTAATGGTTACCCCTACAATAACTGAAGCCAAAGATATACTTGACATGGAGGAAATAGAAAGGGATTTAGGGCTATGAGATTGACCATTTTGGGTTGTTATTCCGCCACACCACGTACCATGACCAATCCCACCTCCCAGGTATTGGAAGTAAAGAATCATATGTTCTTAATTGATTGTGGTGAAGGTACACAAGTACAGCTCAGAAAAAACAAACTCAAGTTTTCACGCATCAATCATATTTTTATTTCCCATTTGCATGGCGATCACTTTTTTGGTTTGCCTGGCCTCGTCTCTACCTTTCGACTTTTAGGTCGTGAAAAAGAGCTTCATATCTACGGTCCTAAGGGGATCAAACAGGCCATAACCCTGTTGTTGAAATTAGGAGACTCCTGGACCAATTATCCACTTTTTTTTCATGAGCTTACTAGCACTAGTTCAGAAATTGTCTTTGAAGATGACCAAATTACGGTATCAACTATTCCGCTAATTCATCGTGTATATACTAATGGTTTTCTCTTTCAAGAGCGCCCGATGCCTCGTAAATTAGATATCGACGCCATAAACGCTTACGGTATTGATAAATCTCAATTTCTTAAAATCAAAGCAGGACAAGACGGCCTTACTGAAAATGGAGATGTTATTGAAAATCGCATGATCACCAAAGACCCACCACTACCCAAGACCTATGCTTTTTGTAGTGATACCGCTTACAATGAGCAAATAGTACCGCTAATCAAAAAGGCCGATGTCCTTTATCATGAATCTACTTTTTTAGAGTCTCAAAAGCACTTGGTGCAAAAAACGAAGCACTCAACCGCATTAGAAGCAGCTACTATTGCCAAAATGGCTGAAGTAGATACGTTGATTTTAGGGCATTATTCCACCCGTTACAGTACCTTAGATCTTTTTCAAGAAGAGGCACGGCAGGTTTTTGATAAGGTACTATTGGCAGAGGATGGAAAGGTTTTTGAATTTTAATTGTTTTCAATTTTCCTTGCTTTTCCTGAAATTTGCGATATGCAAAAAGACTTGAGTGACTATCGCAAATCGTATGAGAAAAGTGCGTTGTTGGAAGGGGCGCTTCCCGAAGATCCCATCACACTTTTTCAGCAGTGGTTTTATGAAGTAGAGGCTTCGGATGGGGTAGAAGAACCCAACGCTATGACCTTATCGACCGTTGGTATAGACGGTTTTCCAAAGAATAGGGTGGTACTTTTAAAAAAGTATACCCATGAAGGATTTATTTTTTATACCAATTACGAGAGTGAAAAAGGAAAGGCCATTACTCATAACCCTCAGGTTTGTCTTTCTTTTTTTTGGCCCAATATGGAGCGCCAAGTTATCGTGAAAGGGCATGCGGAGAAACTACCCGAAAACTTATCTGATGGCTATTTTGAATCACGACCGCGTGGTAGTCAGCTGGGAGCTATAGTTTCTAAACAAAGTGAGCCCATTGCTTCCAGAACAGCCTTGGAAGACCAATTAAAAAAATTGGAGACGGCGCTGGAAGGTCAAGAATTGGAGCGACCGAATCATTGGGGTGGGTATATGGTAAAACCTTCGTCAGTAGAATTTTGGCAAGGACGTCCGAACCGACTTCACGATCGGATTCGCTTTGCATTACAGGAAGACTATTCCTGGGACATAGTACGCTTACAACCTTAGTCTATGAAATGTGTTTAGGGGCTTTTTCAGTAGCGCTTACTAATCGGATTAAAATTGTGCTACGCATTGCGAATAGGTTGTAATGAATAGTTGCCAGATTTTCAATAAACTAAAAATTCACAAGGATGAAAACCATAGTTCTAGCAAGGCACGGCAAATCATCGTGGGACTACCCCGTTGATGATAAAGATCGTCCTTTGCAGTTACGGGGTATTACCGATGCGCACTTGGTGGCAAGGGCTTTAAAAGCAGAAAACCTCGAGATAGGGCATTGCTTTGCCAGTCCAGCGAATAGAGCATTACACACAGGGATGATTTTTCTGAGAACCCTTGGTTTTAATCTTGATCGATTTACGGTATCTGAGGCGCTATATGACTTCTCTGGAGAATCTGTATTCAACTTTATAAAAGCGTTGGATGACCATTTTCAA
>JBCDGY010000277.1:0-4168 GCA_039414375.1 Bacteroidota bacterium
GCACAGACGTAAAAGACGTACCGCTGACGTAGAACCTGTCTTTGGGCATATTAAATCTAACCGAAACTTCAAACGATTTACACATAGAGGATTAGAAAAAGTTGAATTAGAGTTCGCTTTACATGCTTTAGCACACAATATGAGAAAAAAAGCAGCTTAACAAGCCTAAATACTTCTCTGGCTATATTTAAAAACCTATAATGAAAACCGATATCACCTAAAATGAAAAAACCGCCCCGATCTGGTATCGAGACGGCTTCTCTGTTATTCCTACTCATTGTATCAAATTTTGTAAAGGTCCGCTGGCATTTAAACTTCTGAATTACTTTTGTAATCATGTACGACTATCTTGTAGTTGGTTTGGGCCTTGCCGGAATTGCCTTTTGTGAAGAGCTTGACGCTGCTGGAAAGTCATATCTTGTAATTTCAGATACTTCGCAACAGGCCTCTTTAGTAGCTGGGGGCTTATACAATCCGGTAATTCTTAAAAGGTTTACCCTAGCTTGGAAAGCGGATGAGCAGTTGCGCCAAGCCATACCTTTTTATAAAAGCCTAGAAAAGAAACTAGGGGTTACTTTGGATTATCCTTTGCCAGTTTATCGGAGGCTAGCTTCAGTAGAAGAACAAAATCTTTGGTATGAAGCAGCCGATAAACCGATATTACAATCCTTTTTATCTGCCTCTGTGGTTGATAATACCAATCCACACATCGATGCCCCATATGGACTCGGCAAAGTATTGCATACCGGGCGAATTGCTACACAAACACTGTTGACACATTATCAAGACTACTTAAAGCAACATCAGCGTCTTATAGTAGCGCGTTTTGATCACCAGCACCTGCAATTACAGAATAATGGGGTTAATTACAATGGCATACAAGCCCGCAAATTGGTTTTTGCACAAGGCTTTGGTCTAAATAAAAATCCATGGTTCAACTACTTGCCCTTGAATGGGACAAAGGGAGAGCTGCTAACCATTGAAGCGCCGAAGCTTCAAGAAGAAGGGGTTATTAAATCTTCGGTTTTTCTAATTCCCTTGGGCCAGCATCGATATAGAGTGGGGGCTACCTATAAATGGAAAGATAAGACCAATCTTCCTACCGAAGCTTCTAGAAAGGAGCTTTTAGATAAGTTGGGCACCTTTTTAAATTGTGATTTTAAAGTAGTAAATCATGTGGCAGGTATACGTCCAACAGTAGCAGATCGCAGGCCTTTGGTAGGAGTACATCCCAAACATAAGGGGCTCTCCATTATCAACGGATTGGGTTCAAGAGGGGTGCTTATTGCGCCTTATGCTGCCACACAGTTATTCCAACACCTCGAAGAAGGAACGCCTATAGACAGCGAAATGGACATTCAACGTTTTGCTAAGAAATGGGATCAATCTTTACGGACTAAGGTTTCATCGTAACTCATAAAAAAATTGATCCAAATATTTCTAGATAATCTAATAATAACAGGCAATAGAATTATCAAAATACTGACAATAGCAATAAACGTAGATTTGAGCGAGGCCTCAAGAAACACAAAAGAGATTACAAAAGTGGCTACAGCAAAAGCAACGCCAAGGCCATAACTTACATACATAGCGCCGTAAAAGAAGGAAGGCTCTATTTTGTATTTTGTATGGCAATGCGAACACCGCTCGTGCATATGGAACAATTGCCCAAGATGGTGGGGATTTCGTTTTACATACATGCTTTCTTGGTGGCATTTGGGGCAACTTCCTGTTAAAATGCTGTATAGTTTTGAGCCTTTTTTTAACATTTGCAATGGTTTATGTAAAAGTACAAAGAACATTGGGGCGCCAATGTAACTTCAATTACAAATCATGTTGAATGTCCATGATCTTAGTGTCTCCTTTGCAGGAGCTTTTCTGTTCGAATCGATTTCGTTTCGATTAAATGCCGGGGATAAGGTTGGCTTAATCGGAAAGAATGGAGCAGGTAAGTCCACTATGCTCAAGCTACTTTCTAGAGATATGGAGCCAGATTCGGGGGTGGTCGCCACCGAAAAATCGATAAAGATTGGATTCTTACGCCAAGATATTGACTTTGAAGAAGGCCGTACGGTTTTAGAAGAAGCATACCTCGCTTTTGCAGAGATACAAGCTTTAGAACAACAGTTGGCAACCATTAACGAACAACTGGCGGCAAGAGAAGACTACGAAAGTGAAGGCTACCATCAACTAATGGTAGATCTCAATGAAGTTACCCAGCATTACGAAGTTTTAGGCGGTTATAGCTATCAAGGCGAAGCAGAGCGGGTACTCTTAGGTCTCGGTTTTGAAAGGGATTCCCTCAATCGACCTACAGAGACCTTTTCTGGGGGCTGGCGTATGCGTATTGAATTGGCCAAGCTCCTACTTCAAAAAAACGATGTTTTACTACTAGACGAACCTACCAATCACTTGGACATTGAGTCTATTCTATGGTTAGAACAATTTCTTAGGAATGCCCCGGGGGCGGTGGTTATCGTTTCTCACGATAAAATGTTCTTAGATAATGTGGCTAATCGAACAATTGAGTTATCCTTGGGACGACTGTACGATTATAGTAAACCTTACTCACAATATTTGGAATATCGCCAAGAGATTAGGGAGCAACAACGCAATGCCCAGCGAAACCAAGAAAAACAGATCCAGCATACCGAACAATTGATCGAGAAGTTTAGAGCCAAAGCCTCCAAAGCTGCCATGGCACAATCACTGATCAAAAAATTGGACAAAATGGAACGGATAACCGTTGAGGAAGAAGATCAAAGTGTTATGAATGTTCGTTTTCCCGTATCCATACAACCGGGTAAGGTAGTACTCGAAGGAAAAGCCCTAGAAAAACATTATGGCAACAACTGCGTGCTGACGAATATAGATTTAATGGTAGAGCGTGGAAGCAAGTTGGCCTTTGTAGGACAAAATGGCCAGGGAAAAACAACATTAGCCAAAATACTTGTAGGAGAGCTTGAACATCTAGGACAGCTTACAAAAGGGCATAATGTGCAACTGGGGTATTTTGCTCAGAACCAAGCAGACTACTTAGAAAGTGAGAAAACCATCCATGACACCATGTTGGATGCGGCTAACGAAACCAACCGAACTAAGGTTAGAGATATTTTGGGGTCTTTTCTTTTTCGAGGTGATGTTATCGAAAAAAAGGTAAAGGTGCTTTCTGGTGGGGAGCGCAATCGACTGGCATTAGCCAAACTACTATTGCAGCCCTTTAACGTGCTGGTTATGGACGAGCCCACTAATCATTTGGACATACAATCCAAAGAAGTACTGAAAAGAGCGCTGCAAAACTTTGAAGGTACACTAATATTGGTATCTCATGATCGTGACTTTCTACAAGGACTTACTGGTATGGTATATGAGTTTAAAGATGGTCGTATTAAGCCGTATCTGGGAGATATTGACTTTTATTTGGAACAACGTAATGTTCAAGATTTTAGAGCTATAGAACAATCAAGTGAAACCGAAGCAAGTAAGGAACGGGATAAGACCTCGGGGCAAGCTAAAGATTATCAATGGCAAAAGCGGCAGAAGTCACTTAAGAACAAACTCAGTGGCATTGAAAAAAAGATTACTGCCTTAGAGGGGGATATTGCCGAGATGGATCATAAACTACTTATGGAATACGAGCAAACCGCTGCTGATCCAGCCTTTTTTGAACAATATCATGGGAAAAAGCAACTGTTAAGCGATCTTATGGCGCAATGGGAAGTGCTTGCAGAGGAATTGGGCTGAACATTAATGACATTGGCCAACGTATCGCAAACATTCACCACGCTTTTCTTTATTTTCACAACAAATACAGAAATTTATAGCTAAAGAAGTTGCCAGAGTGGCAATCCTATATTTAATTTGTAGGAAAATACTTAAACAATGAATAGGATATATCCCAAATTTTCGAAAGTTTCCCTCTTGTTTATTTTATTAATCATACAGGCGAGTTTTAGTGCTGTACCTCAAACTGAAAAGGAAGCGCTTGTAGACTTGTTTAAACATACCAACGGAGATCAATGGTCTGTCAGTTGGGATTTAGAGGCTCCCGTCGCTTCTTGGGAAGGTGTCACGCTAAATAACGGACATGTTGTAGGCATCAATCTTTTTAATAATAATTTAAGTGGGCTACTACCTAAAAGTTTAGGTGCACTCACCCACCTTGAGC
>JBCDGY010000278.1:0-4162 GCA_039414375.1 Bacteroidota bacterium
ATAGATATTGTGATTTTTGATTCGTAATTAATCCATTTATCTTGTATTTGAAAACCTAGGGGGTACCTGCATCTTTGTGCCATATTCATTTTTAAATTTTTTCAGTTATGGAAAATCAGTCATTCAAAAAAGATAATGTATTGACCCAAGAAAAAAAAGGATTTGATTTAAAACCAACTTCTGCATTTGTATCAGCCTCCTGGACGGCTCTTGTTATTGGTATGCTTTCGTACTGTATTGGCTTGTGGAATGCAGACATGTGGCTTAACGAAAAAGGCTATTACTTTACGTTATTGCTTTTTGGTTTGTTCTCGGTAATATCGGTACAAAAAAGTGTTCGCGATAAGCAAGAAGGACTCCCGGTAACCTCAGCCTATTACAGCATTAGTTGGTTCACAACAGTGGCTTCCATTCTCCTACTTGTTATTGGATTGTGGAATGCCGATCTGGAACTCAGCGAAAAAGGCTTTTATGGTATGGCTTATACCTTGAGCCTCTTTGCCGCAGTGGCTATTCAAAAGAACATTCGAGATATCAAGTTTGTCGACGAATACCAGGAGACCACTGAATAATTAATACCCAGGAGCTGTATAAAAATCATACTACTGTTTTTTTAGAATAGCGATGGTAGTTACTTTTTGTACAGCTCCTTTTTCATTACATCCATGGGACCGCTGTAGAATGACATAAAGGGGTCTCTTATCGATAAAAGTTCATATCATCTAGGTATTGCCATACGGCTTCTGGCAAAAGTGACCGGATATTTTTACCTGCTTTATGCGCTTTGCGAATAAATGTTGAAGAGATTTCTATAATGGGGGCATCCACGGCACGTATTTTAGGATGACCTTTAAACTGGTGCGTTACTGACCCTTTCGAAATTCTTGGATAGACATATAGCTGGTGATGTTCGAGGATGGTTTCGTAGTTTTTCCACTTATGAAAGCCTTTTAGGTTGTCTTCCCCCATAATCAAGGAGAATTGCTTGGTATCTCCATGCTTTTCATGAAGATGTACCAAAGTGTCAATAGTATAATTCGGTTGCGGTAATTGAAATTCAACAGTGCTTGCTTTTAATTTGGGATAGTGTAGCAATGCTTCTGAAACCATTTGGTAACGATGGTGGTCGCTGAGTAGGGATTGCTTTTGCTTGAAAGGGCTCCTAGGCGTGATTACAATCCAAACCTCATCCAAATCGGAGAATTCGGCCATGTGATTGGCGATGACTAGGTGTCCTATATGTAAAGGATTAAAAGTGCCAAAAAATAGGCCAATCTTTTTCATAAAGCCTATTCTAGAGTATCAGCCTCGGTATCTGTGCCTATAAAACCAGCTACTAAAGCATGGGCTTCTTCTAGCGCTACTGCTAGATCGTAGTTCTTAATTACCTTATCAAATTGAGGGGCCGTAGCCAATTCAACTGAAGCTTTAGCTATGCGCATATTGATTTTATCGTCACTTTCAGTACTACGCTTTTTTAGTCGGATTTTAAGTTCGTCCACACTAGGAGGTTTCACAAAAACTGCTAAAGTTTTATCAGGAAACTTTTTTTTAATGCGTAATCCTCCGGCGACATCAATATCAAAAATTACATTCTTTCCTTCTTGCCATAAGCGCTCCACCTCTTGTTTTAGTGTTCCGTAAAAATTGTCGCGATATACTTCTTCCCATTCTAAAAAATCATCGTTTTTGATGTGCTGTTTGAATGTAGAAATGGACATAAAATAATAGTGGAGGCCATGCTTTTCTTTACCCCTTCTAGGACGAGAGGTTGCCGATACCGAAAAAGCTAAATTTAGTTCTGGCTGCGCTAAAAGATGTTTTACAATAGTAGTTTTGCCACTGCCCGAAGGTGCTGAAAATATGAGAAGCTTGCCACCCTTGTTCATAAAACATTCAATAGTTGTTCTTTGATCTTCTCTAATTCGTCTTTCATCTGTACAACAAGTTGTTGCATAGGGGCAAAATTGGCTTTTGATCCTAAAGTATTAATCTCTCTTCCGATCTCCTGACAAATAAAGCCCAACTTTTTACCGTTAGATTTGGGGGCATTCAAAGTAGTTTCAAAATAATCAAGGTGGTTTCCTAAGCGTACCTTTTCCTCAGTAATATCATACTTTTCGAGGTAGTAAATGAGTTCTTGTTCAAAGCGATTCTCATCTACGGCAGTTTTAAGTTCGGCAACTGCCTTTAGGAGCCTTTCTCTAATAGATTCTAATCGTTGTGGGTCTAGTTGAATAACAGCATCCAAAAGTGTTCGCAAGGCCACTATTCGCAGCTTAAAATCTTGTTCTAAAGCTTTACCTTCCCCATCTCGGAAACCATTAAGGGCTTTAAGGGCTTCCTCAAGAGCATTTCGTATAGTTTGGTACTCCGCATCATCAATTTCTGTTTTTTCTGTTTTCAGAGTATCGGGCATGCGTAGTGCCAACTCTAATAGTTTTATGGGGTCACCATCAGCAATACTACCCAACTGCTCCATATATTTTTTAACCATCCCCGAGTTGATTTCTGCCGAAGTCTCTTCTCCAGTAATCTCTACAAATAAAGCAAAGTCTACTTTGCCGCGAACTAACGAACCAGCGATGAGTTTGCGGAGTTCTAGTTCCTTGTCACGGTAAGCCTGCGGAATACGGGCATTGATATCCAAATTTTTACTGTTCAATGACTTTACTTCTACTGTTATTTTCTTAGTAGATAGTTGCACCACTTGCTTGCCGTAACCGGTCATCGATAGAATCATAAAAAAGCTTGGATTTTGACAAAGGTAGGGGAAATGAAATTGTACCCTCCCGAGGAAAAGCCCCCTTATTTTTTATGCTTTACTTTTTTAGGTTTTTTACACGTTTTGCAGTAAGCTTCATATACCTGTAATAGGCTATCCACCTTTTGTTCCAACTGTTTTTGATGGTCAGTATGGCGACCAAAAGGTCTAGATTTGGAATACTCAGAAAGTAAGGTAGTACCTTCATTGTGCACTTGTTGTAGGTAAGCGTCTATCTTGGTAAAGTTGAGTTTCGCTCGGTTTTCATGCATCCATTTTCGGAGTTTACGGGCACTAACTTCGTAAATATCCCAACTGATCTTAGCAGTACGCAAAAGCGCTTCTGTTTCGTTTCCTTCATCGATCCAAGAAGCATTGGAATTAAAACGATTGTGTACTAGAGGATTGAGATTTGAAAAGAGGAACTGAACGTTAATGGCTTGGTAGCTTAACCCACAACTTGCATAAATTGATTGCTCCTGCCCGGTATTCGGGGCTTTCGCTTTAAAGTCCGTTGGTTGCAATCGATAATCGTCGGACCATTCTAAAAGTGGTGTCTGGGCTTGACCCATAAGGTATGACCCAAATAGCACCATAAACACCAAGATTTGAAATGGGTATTTCATCATTTAGTCCAGTTCGCGCACCCAAATATTACGGTAGCTTACCCTACTGTTATCTTGATGGTCTTGCAACTTAATCGGTGCTTTTCCATGTGCTTCATTCTTAGGCCAACCGATATATTCCGTGGTTCCTAATAACTCAAAATGGTCTTGTACCAGAATGCCGTTGTGTAATACAGTGAGGGAGCCAGAGGTGGTCTTGTTTCCCATTTCATCGAATACTGGGGCGTGATAAATAATGTCATAGGTGTTCCACTCACCGGAAGGACTGGAAGCCATTGCTAAGGGAATAGCTTGCTTGTAAATAGACCCTACCTGTCCATTCACATAGGTGGGATTATCATTGTTATCCAACACCTGCACCTCGTAACGATTTTGAAGAAATACCCCGCTATTAGCCCTACTTTGATTTTCCCCTATAATTGCTGCTGGCGAACGCCATTCTATGTGCAACTGCACACTGCCAAAATTTCTTTTGGTCTGGATGTCTCCAGTTTTGTCTTTTACTGTCATGCTCCCATCCGTATTTAAGTGCCATTGTACTGCTGTACTATCGACGGCACTTACCCATTCGTCAAAACTACTACCATCAAAAAGGACAATGGCATCACTAGGAACGCCAGTTGCACTGCGTTCCACTTTTGGGGGTACCGGCTCGTACAACTCTGTTTCTTCTGGTTTTGTGGGTTCTGGGATCGTATCTGTTGTAGTTGTAGTCCTGTCCTTTGTTTCGGCAACAATAGTCTTCTGCTTTTCTTGACAACTCATTAAAAGC
>JBCDGY010000279.1:0-4142 GCA_039414375.1 Bacteroidota bacterium
CACCGAGCGGAGTCGAGGTGACCCTACTTGACCCATAAATGGCGTAAATAACTTCCAAAGCTTTTTGAGAAAGCCATGTACTCCAGTTATACCTGCAGTATTCCAAGGTTTGGATTGTTCCAAAGGTCCTAGAAACATTTCATAAAGTCTCAAGCTATCCGCCCCATAATCTTCGCATATTTGGTCAGGGTTCACTACGTTGAACCATCTTTTGGACATTTTTTCTACTTCTCGGCCAACGATAAACTTCCCATCTTCCAAAATAAATTCAGCCTCCTTATACTCGGGTTGCCAATTTCTTAGATCATCAATTGCAACTTCATCAGCACTATCTACAAGATTTACATCTACACGTAGTTTTTCCACATCATAAGATTCGCGAAGGCCAAAGGAAACATATTTTTTGGTACCAGAAATGCGATGTGCGATCGCACTCGTCCCTGTGATCATGCCCTGATTGATCAGCTTTTTGGCAAACTCGTCCTTTGGAACTATTCCACGATCGAATAGAAATTTTTGCCAGAAGCGGCTATAGAGCAAATGTCCTGTAGCGTGTTCGCTACCTCCAATATATAAGTCCACCTCTTGCCAATAGTCAATTGCCGCTGGGGCATAGATGGCCTCATTATTATGGGGGTCCATATAGCGGTTAAAATATTGAGAGCTACCCGCCCAACCAGGCATGGTATTTAATTCTAGCGGAAATACCGTTTGATGGTCGATTTTTTCATTGGCCACTACTTTATGGGTAGTCGTATCCCAAGCCCAATGCGTAGCATTGCCCAAAGGGGGTTCCCCTGTTTCAGTAGGGAGGTATTTGTCTACCTCTGGGAGTTTTAAGGGCAAATGGTCGGCAGCAATCATTTGCGGCATACCATCGGCATCGTAATATACTGGAAAAGGTTCTCCCCAATACCGTTGACGGCTAAAGACGGCATCTCTCAATCGGTAATTGACCTTACCTTGACCCTGGCCCATTTTTTCGAGTTCTGCAATTACCTTCTGGGTAGCTTCTTTATAGTTTAAACCATTTAAAAAGTCAGAATTGGCAATCACGGTGTTGGCCTTATCAGCGAAGGCAGCGGCAGTAGTATCTACCCCTTCAAAAATATTGGGAATAGGGAGGTTAAAGTGCGAAGCAAAATCGTGATCTCGTTGGTCTCCACAAGGCACTGCCATTACGGCCCCTGTGCCGTAACCTGCAAGTACATAATCACCAATCCAAATGGGAATGGGAGCCTTGGTAAAAGGATGTTCGGCATAGGCCCCAGTAAACACCCCTGAAATGGTTTTAACATCCGCCATTCGGTCGCGCTCCGATCGTTTGGCAGTAGCGGCAACATAAGTGGCTACGGCTTCTTTCTGTTCCGGAGTAGTAATTTGGTCAACCAGCACGTGTTCCGGGGCTAAGGTCATAAACGATACTCCAAAAAGAGTATCAGCACGGGTGGTGAAGACCTCTATTTGCGCGGTACTTTCTTCCTTGGAGATCACTTTAAAAGTTACAGAAGCTCCTACGGAACGTCCTATCCAATTGGTTTGGGAATCTTTTAGGGGTTGTGGCCAATCGATGGTATCTAATCCAGATAGCAACCGCTGGGCATAGGCCGTAATGCGCATCATCCACTGGGTCATTTTTTTACGAACCACAGGATGACCACCACGTTCAGACACGCCATTTACAATCTCATCGTTAGCCAATACGGTGCCTAGTGCTGGGCACCAGTTGACCTCGGCATCTGCCAAATACGTCAGTCTGTATTTGAGTAGTATGGCTTGCTGCTCTTTTTTAGTGAAGTCTTTCCATTCTGATGCGGAAAAAATAGGGGTATCAGCATCGCAAGCAGCCTGAATGTCTGCATTGCCTTCTCTTTCGAAGCGCGCGATAAGATCGCTTATTGGGGCTGCGCTATCCTTTGCGTTATCATACCAAGAATCAAAAAGTTGTAAGAATACCCACTGCGTCCATCGATAATAAGCGGGGTCTGAAGTACGTACTTCACGACTCCAATCAAACGATAACCCCAAACGGTCTAGTTGCTCTCGGTATCGGTTGATATTGGCTGCTGTGGTAATGGCAGGGTGCTGCCCGGTTTGAATGGCATATTGCTCAGCAGGGAGGCCAAAGGAATCATACCCCATAGGGTGTAAAACGTTGTACCCCTGATGTCTTTTAAAACGCGCGTAAATATCGCAAGCAATATACCCCAGCGGATGCCCTACATGTAATCCAGCTCCGGAGGGATAGGGAAACATGGATAGGGCATAGAACTTGGGTTTTTCAGAAGGATAGTCCGCCTTAAAGGTTTCCCTTTTGGCCCATTCGGCCTGCCACTTCCTTTCTATATTCTGAAAATCGTATGTCATGGTCTTGTCCTTAGCAATGCGCAAAAATAGGGTTAATCCCTACAATGCCGATTTACTTTTCTATTTTTACTTCTCGAATAGTTTCCATGGGTCAATACATCGAACGGTATCAAAAAAGAAGGCTTATTTCTTCCTACTTTTCTGTAGTACTTAGCATTGCTTTGGTACTTTTTTTAATGGGTATGCTAGGTCTTTTGGTACTCAATGCCAAAAAACTCGCTGATCATTTTAAAGAGCAGGTTACCTTGTCGGTATTCTTAAAAGACAGCGCCAAGGCTGTTGAGATTGATCAATTGCAAAAGAGCCTAACCATGGCGGACTATACCAAAAATGCCGTTTACGTGTCTAAAGAAGACGCCGCAGAGCAGTATAGCGAAGAGATCGGGGAAAATTTTCAAGAAGTCTTAGGTCACAACCCCTTGAAGAATGCCTTTGATGTCAATTTAAAGGCTGACTTTGTTTCTCCTGGTCAAGTCGCTGATATTGCTGAAAATCTCTCCCAAAAAACTTTTGTGGAAGAGGTGAGTTACGAGGACGATGTGGTTACCCTCCTAAGTGATAATGTAAGAAAGTTAAGTCTTTGGATTTTATTGGCCAGTGGGGTCTTTACCATTATTGCTGTACTGTTGATCAATAGCTCTATTCGATTATCCATTTATTCCAAACGTTTTATTATTAAAACCATGCAAATGGTTGGTGCTACTAAAAAGTTTATAAGGAAACCCTTTATTCAAAATAATGTTAAGCTTGGGATATTGGGTGCAGTAGTGGCTTTACTGGGGATCGCACTTGTATTGTATTATTTGAATCAAACCTTTCCAGATTTAGATATTTTTCAGGATACGGTACTTTTAGGAGGTTTGTTTGTAGGTATCCTACTTATGGGTACGCTTATCTCTTATGTGAGCACTTTTTTTGCGACACAGCGTTTTTTGAATCTTCGTACCAATGATCTTTATTATTAAACCCAAATTATGCGTTAGGGGAGCGCAATGAAGGTTAAAACGCGATCTATATAAAATTACAAGGGGCGCTAACAATTAGATTGGTTAACTTGCGTTATCAATACGAAAACTGATGGGTAAGAAAAGTATTACAAATCAAAAGAAGAAGCCCCAATTTATTTTTGAACGGAAGAATTATACCTTCCTGTTTATTGGTATAGCATTTATTGCTTTAGGTTTTATTTTGATGAGTGGTGGTGGCAGTGACGATCCCAATGTCTTCAATCCAGAAATCTACAATTTCCGCAGAATACGTTTGGCGCCTTTGTTGGTGTTAATTGGATTGGGCATTCAGATTTATGCCATTCTTTTAGACCCTTCCAAAAAAAAGTAGGTATTGGAAACCATTGATGCGATCCTTTTGGGTATCATCCAAGGATTGACTGAATTTTTACCCGTTTCTTCTAGTGGGCATTTGGAAATTGGTAAAGCGCTTTTGGGTGCAGATGCTATTCCTGAAGAGAGTTTGTTATTTACGGTTGTACTGCATTTTGCAACCGCTTTAAGCACTTTGGTCATTTTTCGTAAAGAAGTTATAGATCTGATCAAGGGTTTGTTTAGCTTTCAATGGAATGAAGAGACCCAGTTTTGTCTCAAAATTGTTATCTCTATGATTCCTGCTGCTTTAGTTGGGTTTTTATTAGAAGATTATTTGGAAGTCCTTTTTGACGGCGCTATTACTTTGGTTGGCCTTATGTTAATGGTTACGGCTCTTTTGTTGTACCTGGCTGACAAGGCTAAAACAACGGATAAGGGTGTTTCTTTTGGGAA
>JBCDGY010000280.1:0-4123 GCA_039414375.1 Bacteroidota bacterium
GGAAATTTTATTATTGAATTATTTTACTTTTTCCACCACAGCTTTAAAAGCTTCTGGATGGTTCATGGCTAAGTCGGCTAGCACCTTTCGGTTTAATTCAATACCATTGGCTTTTACTGCTCCCATAAATTGAGAGTATGACATACCGTGTAGGCGAGCACCAGCATTAATACGCGTAATCCAAAGTGCTCTAAAACTTCTTTTCTTGTTGCGTCTATCTCTGTATGCATATTGCATGGCCTTTTCAACGGCATTTTTAGCAACAGTCCATACATTTTTACGTCTGCCAAAGTACCCTTTGGCTTGCTTCATTATTTTTTTTCTTCGGGCTCGGGAAGCCACTGAGTTTACTGATCTTGGCATTTTAAATTTTGTTTTTTTGTAGTGGGCGAACCATTTTTGGCTACTTGGTCCTTTACAAATTATTTAGTAAATCTGCTTTGGGCCCAACTCCATGGTTAAACATTTTATTAGAACCTAAACAACTGTCTTTATTTAAGTCTTAGTTGTTCTTTAATACTGTTGACATCAGACTCGTGTACTAAAGTGGAGTGCGTCAACCTAAGCTTTCGCTTTTTGGACTTTTTAGTCAAAATATGACTTTTAAAAGCATGCTTTCGCTTTATTTTTCCAGAGCCCGTAAGCTTAAATCGCTTTTTAGCACTGGATTTTGTTTTCATCTTTGGCATCTCTCTATATTAAATATGTGGATCACTAATAATCCCCTCTTACTTCTTAGTGTTTTTGGGAGCGATAAACATGGTCATTCGCTTACCCTCTAATTTCGGCATTTGCTCTACCTTCCCCAGTTCTTCTAATTCTTGTGCTAAACGCAGCAATAGAATTTCCCCCTGGTCTTTATAAACGATAGAACGTCCTTTAAAAAATACATACGCCTTTAACTTCGCCCCATCCTTTAAGAATTTTTCAGCATGTCGCTTTTTAAATTCATAATCGTGGTCATCCGTTTGCGGGCCAAAACGGATTTCTTTAACAATAACCTTGGTGGCTTTTGCTTTAAGCGCCTTATCTCTCTTTTTTTGTTCGTAGAGAAACTTCTTGTAATCGATAATCTTACAAACTGGCGGATTGGCTTTGGGTGAAATTTCCACCAAATCTAAACCAAGTTCTACAGCCTTGTCTAAAGCTTTGTTTATGGGATACACGCCCATTTCCACATTATCTCCGACCAAGCGCACCTCTCTGGCTGTTATCTTGCCATTGATATTGTGTGGATTCTTATTTTCTCGTCTCGGTTGCGGCCTTGACCTTCTTCTTATTGCTATGGTATTCCTGTTTTAATTGAACTTTAAATCACTAATCTGTACACTATTCTCCTATCAAACAGGTACAGATGGTATTTAAAACGCTTTGAGCGTATTACTTATTTCATGAGTAATTAATTCAGCAAAAGCAGTCACACTCAAGTTTCCTTCGTCAGTTCCACCGTGTCTTCGAATGGATAGTGTATTAGACGCTTCTTCTTTTTCTCCGACTATTGCCATAAAAGGCACCTTTTGTAACTCTGCTTCCCGAATTTTCTTACCAACGGTTTCGTTGCGCATATCAACGAGCGCGCGAATTTCGTGATTTTCTAACGAATTCAAAAGATTTTGAGCATATTTTTCGTGTTTCTCACTGACTGGCAGGATAATAACTTGTGTAGGTATCAGCCAAAGTGGAAAATTACCTCCGGTATGTTCTAATAACAGCGCTACAAAACGCTCTAAACTTCCAAAAGGGGCCCTGTGTATCATCACAGGGCGGTGCTGCTCGTTATCGCTGCCTTTATAAATGAGATCAAAACGTTCAGGAAGGTTGTAGTCTACTTGTATTGTACCTAGTTGCCATTTACGACCGAGGGCATCTTTAATCATAAAGTCCAATTTGGGTCCGTAAAAAGCAGCCTCTCCGCTTTCAATGGTAAAATCTAGTCCTTTCGATGTAGCCGCATTAATAATAGCTTGTTCGGCTTTTTCCCAATTGGTAGTTTCTCCTATGTATTTATCGGGTCGCTCCGGATCGCGTACCGAAACCTGTGCGGTATAACGGTCAAACCCTAGGGAGCCTAAAACATAAAGGGTAAGATCGATAACATTTTTAAACTCGGTCTCCAACTGTTCCGCCGTACAAAAGATGTGCGCATCGTCTTGGGTAAAACCACGAACTCTGGTAAGCCCATGTAATTCTCCGCTTTGCTCATAACGATATACCGTTCCAAATTCGGCATAGCGTTTAGGCAAGTCTTTATAACTCCATGGACTGCTTTTGTAGATCTCACAGTGGTGTGGGCAGTTCATTGGTTTTAACAAAAACTCCTCCTCTTCTTTAGGGGTGTGAATGGGTTGAAAACTATCCTCACCATATTTGGCGTAGTGACCAGAGGTTACGTAAAGCTCCTTTTGGCCGATATGTGGGGTAACTACCATCTCGTAACCCGCTTTCTTTTGGGCCTTCTTTAAAAACTGTTCTAGCCGCTCGCGAAGCTCAGCGCCTTTAGGTAGCCATAGTGGGAGTCCTTGTCCAACTCGTTGTGAGAAAGTAAAGAGTCCCAGTTCTTTCCCTAACTTTCGGTGATCACGTTTTTTGGCTTCCTCTAAAAGCTCAAGGTATTGGGTAAGCTCTTTTTGCTTGGGGAAAGAAATTCCATATACCCTAGTAAGTTGTTTGTTTTGCTCATCACCGCGCCAGTAGGCGCCCGCAGCATTTAAAACTTTAAAAGCCTTAACAAAGCTCGTATTAGGTAGGTGCCCGCCACGGCATAAATCCGTAAAAGTACTATGGTCACAAAAGGTGATATCGCCATCCTCGAGACCTTCAATAAGTTCTATCTTATAGGGATTGTTTTCTTGCTTGTAATAAGAAAGTGCGTCGGCCTTAGATACCTGGCGCATGGTAAAATCATGTTTGCCACGAGCAATTTCCAAGGCTTTCTTTTCAATGGTGGTAAAGTCCTTTTCTGAGAAAGGGTGTTCCCCGAAGTCTACGTCGTAATAAAAGCCTTGTTCTATTGCCGGTCCAATAGTCAATTTTATACCAGGATAGGTTTCTTGTAATGCTTGTGCCAGAATATGGGAAGAAGAATGCCAAAATGCTTTTTTACCTTCTGCATCATTCCATGTAAATAAGGTGAGGGTACCATCTTCTTGTAGTGGCGTGGTCGTTTCTACGGTGGTACTATTAAATTTTGCTGAGATAATGTTTCTGGCCAATCCTTCGCTAATGGATTGGGCAATAGCATGGGGAGTAGTGGCCTTTGGTACTTCTTTAACTGCCCCGTCGGGCAATGTGATTTTTATTGTGCTCACCTATTATAATATTTTAAGTGGCTGCAAATATAAGTGCTCCATATCAAGTAGCAAGTTCCGTCCTCAGGATATCATTAGGAGGATTATATTTTACGGCTTAACAATTCTAAGAATACGGTTTAAAGCTTCTTTTTATAGGAGTAAATAGCTTGTGATCAATCTCTTGAAATTTTATCAAAAATTTTATTGAAAAACGTTTTGTGGTTACAATCAACTCTTTCTATATTTGCACCCGCTTTGGAGACGAAGGGATATCAGTTTAGGGATTGAGATTGGAAGATTTTGATAATAATCTGGTGAAGTTTTAGGGTTTTTTAGGAGACTTTAGGGCAAAGTTCATTGAAAGAATGCAATACGACAGCGTAGAATTTTAGAATAACCATTTTGACAGCTTGGGAGCGGTCTTTTCGTTTGGGTTTCTTGAGGTGGGTGTATGTTTTCGGATATACATTCATGAATTTATAAAGAGACAACAATGGAGAGTTTGATCCTGGCTCAGGATGAACGCTAGCGGCAGGCCTAACACATGCAAGTCGAGGGGCAGCATTGGTACTTGTACCAGATGGCGACCGGCGCACGGGTGCGGAACGCGTATCGAACCTGCCCTTGTCAGAGGAATAGCCCATGGAAACGTGGATTAATGCTTCATGATATTAATATATCGCATGATATGTTAATTAAAGATTTATCGGACAAGGATGGCGATGCGTATCATTAGTTAGTTGGTAAGGTAACGGCTTACCAAGGCAGCGATGATTAGGGGCCCTGAGAGGGGGATCCCCCACACTGGTACTGAGACACGGACCAGACTCCTA
>JBCDGY010000281.1:0-4121 GCA_039414375.1 Bacteroidota bacterium
AACAAACATCATGTTGCCATAGGAACTTCAAATAGGAATTGTTTGTGGTTACGACCTAGAAAGACGGAAGGATATATTCATATTGAAATATTAACCACAAAAGATAATATGGAAGAATTAAAAACAATTATCGAAACCATAGGGCAGACCTACAATATCAGAAAGGAAAAAATTCTCGCATTCGCCTTAACAAAATCTGATTTTGATAAGAATAAAGAATCAATCGAAAGCATTATTTTAAAGATTCGGGATTCACACAAGTAATCGTAAAAAAACAAATGGCTAAACAAACCACAGAAGAACCCTTAGAAAAACAACTCTGGAAAGCAGCTGATAAACTGAGAAAAAACATCGATGCTGCGGAATACAAACATATTGTACTGGGTCTCATTTTTCTAAAATACATCTCCGATGCCTTTGAAGAAAAATACCAGCAACTTGTAGCAGAAGAAGATTTGGGAGCCGACCCAGAAGATAAGGATGAGTACAAAGCCGAAAACGTGTTTTTTGTACCGCCTTCGGCACGGTGGCGATTTATTCAAAGTCATGCCAAACACCCCACTATTGGAAAGACCATTGATGAATCAATGGATGCGATCGAGCGAGAAAATACCTCATTGAAAGGGGTACTCCCTAAAGTGTATGCGCGTCAAAATTTAGATCCCACTAGCTTAGGGGAACTCATTGACCTCATTGGAAACATAGCCCTTGGAGACGCGAAAGCCCGAAGTGCCGATGTGCTGGGGCACGTTTTTGAATACTTCCTTGGGGAATTTGCGTTGGCAGAAGGGAAAAAGGGAGGACAGTTCTACACGCCAAGAAGTGTTGTTGAATTATTGGTGGAGATGTTGGAACCCTTCAAAGGTCGGGTCTTTGACCCTTGTTGCGGTTCTGGAGGAATGTTTGTACAGTCTGAGGAGTTTGTGACCAGCCACCAAGGGAAAATCAATGATATCTCCATTTACGGACAGGAAAGCAACCAAACCACTTGGCGATTGTGTAAAATGAATTTGGCCATTCGCGGTATAGATAGCTCCCAAGTAAAATGGAACAATGAAGGTTCGTTTCTGAACAACGCCCATAAGGACCTAAAAGCCGATTACATCATAGCTAATCCACCCTTTAACGTAAGTGATTGGAGTGGTGATTTACTCCGTAAAGACGGGCGTTGGAAATATGGCATACCCCCCAAGGGCAACGCCAACTACGCCTGGATCCAGCATTTCCTGTACCACTTGGCAACCAATGGGCAGGCCGGTTT
This sequence comes from Bacteroidota bacterium, assembly GCA_039414375.1. GTDB lineage: Bacteria > Bacteroidota > Bacteroidia > Flavobacteriales > Flavobacteriaceae > Croceivirga. Next base: position 1,262 of record JBCDGY010000281.1, read on the forward strand.
TGTATTGGCCAAAGGGGCCTTGACCTCTAAAAGTGGCGGAGAAAGCGAGATTCGGGCAGCACTGATCGAGGCTGATTTGATCGACTGCATCGTCAATCTACCGGCCAAACTGTTTTTGAATACGCAAATACCCGCTTCATTATGGTTTATGAGCCGCAACCGTAGCAATGGCAAGTTTAGGAACCGCAAAGGGGAAATTCTCTTTATCGATGCCCGCAATTTGGGGCATCTGATCAATCGGAGAACAAGGGAATTATCCAATGGCAAAAAAGACCCCAATAACAACGACATTAAAGTCATTGCCGACACCTATCACAATTGGCGCAACAAATTCCCCTCCGATGGAGGGGTGTCCGCCTCAAGCGGACGGGGTGGTCCTTTCCCCTCCTTAGGAGGGGTGCCCGAAGGGAGGGGTGGTTATGAAGATGTTAAAGGCTTTTGCGCTTCAGTACCCAAAGCACGGGTGGCCGAACTGGACTATGTACTTACCCCTGGCCGTTATGTTGGCTTGGCCGAACAAGAAGACGATTTTGATTTTGCCGAACGCTTTACGAGCCTAAAGGCCGAGTTTGAAGCCCAACTGAAGGAAGAAGAAGCTCTGAATCAACGCATTATGAACAATCTAAAAAAGATTCAACTGGAAAACTAAAAGTAAAATAGTGTACTTTTTATTTTACTTTTGATTATAAAAGTAAAACACAATATATTTTATTGTAGTTTCACAACAAAACAAATGGGTATAGACCTACAAACATATCGATCAGGGCATACGGAGAAAGGCGTAAGTTACCGATACTTTGTTCCCGCAAAAATCAATGATCAGTGGTTTTGGAACGATCCCTCACTAAACACCCTTTTGGAAAAAGCATCCGTAAAGCTCGGCGAGTTGAACTCGTATGCCCGTTTTGTACCGAACATTGACCTCTTTATTCAATTGCACGTCACCAAAGAGGCAGTGGTTTCAAGCAAAATAGAGGGCACACAGACCAAAATGGATGAGGCCCTATTGCCCGAAGAAGAAGTACGGCCCGAACGTCGACAAGATTGGAAAGAGGTCAACAATTATATCGCTGCCCTTAACCAGGCCATCGAAGAACTGAAGATACTGCCCGTTTCTTCCCGACTGATTCGCAAAGCCCATAAGACCCTGCTCACTTCTGTGCGGGGCGAACATAAAATGCCCGGGCAATACCGTAGCAGCCAAAACTGGATTGGCGGTGCTTCCTTAGCAGATGCTGTGTTCATACCGCCCCACCAGAAGTACGTACAAGAACTGATGGGTGACCTTGAAGCGTTTTTGCACAATGATGATATTGATGTGCCCGAATTGGTACGCATTGGTATTGTACACTACCAATTTGAGACCATTCACCCCTTTTTGGACGGTAATGGCCGTATTGGGCGTTTGTTAATCACTCTGTATCTAGTGAGCAAGGGCATATTGGAACGCCCCTTGCTCTACCTGTCGACCTATTTTGAAGAGCGCAAGCAATTGTACTACGACAACCTGACACGGGTACGTACCCATAACGATATAAAACAATGGCTAAAATACTTTTTAGTGGGTATTGAAAAGACCGCAACCCAGGCGGTTGATACCCTGAACCAGGTAGTGCAGCTAAAGGCCAAGGTTGAAAGCGAGATACAAGACCACTATGGCCGTCGTACCCAAAGTGCCTTGGCACTATTGAATGCACTGTTCCAAAACCCTTTGACCACCGTTGAAAGGGCACGACAACACTGTAACCTTAGTTATAAAGCCGCCAATGACCTTATTGCAAAAATGGAAGATAGCGGGTACCTCACCGAAATGACGGGGCAGAGCCGAAACCGTCTGTTTTTGTTTGCACCCTACCTAAACGCTTTTCAGCATGAGTGAGTGGAAGGAATATAAGTTAGAAGATATAATTGGCACTTTTATTGATTACAGAGGAAAAACACCCAAAAAGAGTGATTCTGGAATTCCCTTGGTAACGGCAAAAGTTGTTAAATCTGGAAAAATTCTTTCCCCAAATGAATTTTTATCTGAGAATGAATATGAAAATTGGATGACAAGAGGATATCCAAAAAAGAATGATGTTGTATTAACGACAGAAGCTCCGCTTGGGGAAGTAGCTTTAGTAAAAGACAATAAGATTGCATTGGCACAGAGGATAATAACGATGCGAGGGAATCCAAATATGGTATCAAATGTCTTCCTCAAATATTATTTGCAGAGTAATCAAGGTCAATACGAGTTACATTCAAGAGCTTCGGGAACCACCGTTTTTGGAATAAAGGCTTCCGCTTTAAGACAACTACCTGTATTATTACCTGAACTTATTGAACAAAAAGCCATCGCAGAAGTCCTTTCCAGTTTAGACGACAAAATAGACCTGTTGCACCGCCAAAACCAAACCTTGGAGCAATTGGCGGAGACTGTGTTCAGACAGTGGTTTGTGGAGGAAGCGGATGAAAGTTGGGAGGAAGTTGAGTTAGGTGATTTCGTTTTCACAAATATCTCTTCAATTAACAAAGATTACTCATTCAAAGAAATAGAATACTTAGATACAGGTTCATTGACACGGGGCGAATGGAGCAAATTGCAACCTTTTCCATTAGGAAAAGCACCAAGCAGGGCAAAAAGGTTGGTTAAACATAACGATATACTTTATTCAACAGTTAGACCAAATCAACTTCATTATGGCATAGTAAGAAATCCAAAAGAAGACTTGGTCGTTTCTACAGGATTTTGTGTAATAAGTTGTAATTCCATATCGCCCTATTTTGTCTATTATTTATTGACTCAAAAAGAGATGACAGAATATTTGCATTCTGTAGCAGAAGGATCGACATCGGCTTATCCCTCTTTAAAGCCTAG
>JBCDGY010000282.1:0-4116 GCA_039414375.1 Bacteroidota bacterium
AAAAACAACAGACATGAAAAAGTGGCTTGTTATATTGTTTTTCGTTCCTTTCTGCGCTTTTAGTCATATGATTTGGGGGAAAATAGGCCATCGTGTAATTGGTCATCTTGCTGAGCAACATCTTACCAGAAAAGCTAAAAAAGAAATTGCGATGTTATTAGAAGGGCAGAGCTTGGCATTTGTGGCGACGTATGCAGATGACATTAAGTCTGATATGGGTTTTGCTGCATATGGACCTTGGCATTATGTGAATTACCCTATGAATGCTACCTATGCGGAGTCTTCTAAAAGCCCTTCTGGTGACGTAGTGCAGGCCATTCTACAATGCCAATCAATTTTAGAAAACCCTTCAACCTCAAAAAAGGACAAAGCTTTTCATCTGAAATTATTAGTGCATTTTATGGGTGATTTGCATCAACCCCTCCATGTAGGTCGTGCGGAAGATCGTGGTGGAAATGACATCAAATTACAATGGTTCGGAACCCCATCAAATTTACACCGCCTATGGGATACCAACCTTTTGGAACACTATGGTATGTCCTATTCGGAATTAAGTGAGGCATTAAATCTTCAAACTGATCGTAAGACCAGGCGAAAACTACAACAAGGTAGTATAATATCTTGGGCAGACGAATCGCATGCTGTAGCCAAAACTGTGTATGCATCTGCCAAAGAAGGCGATCAATTAGGCTATGTTTACGCGTACCAATACAAAGAGCTATTGTTGGAGCACTTAAAAAAAGGTGGATTGCGCCTCGCTAAAGTCCTCAACGAGATTTTTGGATAGTACGCTTTATGATCGCTTAGAAATTTTGTTGCCTGTAATTGAGCGTTGGCGGGTACACTTAAAACGATCTACAGTGCCAGATCTTAATTTTGCGTGTTTGGTTCTTCTACCTTGTACACGAGCACGCCACATACGAAAACTACTCGGTTTCATTTCACGACGCATCAGTGTGATCGTTTCCTGTTCCGATAAGCCAAATTGAAAAGTAATGGCTTCAAAAGGGGTACGGTCTTCCCAGGCCATTTCAATAATGCGATCTATCTCGCGTGGAGTGAATTCTTTATCCATAGCAGTGCAAAGATACAATGCATCATCTTGATATTGTTGAGACTTTTATAAAATTCAAAGTATGTCGAAAGTTCGACGCTTAAGGACATTTTAAAGCAACCTTCGGTTACAAAGGTCTAGAATTTCAGAGCGCCAGCAATTTCAAATGGTTTGGATAACGCACCACTTTTTATCCTTTCAGCAAGGGTCTCTTGTTATTGAATAACGCGAAAGGTCAGGTTAATCCGTTCTCCAACCGCTCTAGCTGTTTTAGGAACTTGGTGTTGCCAAAAGTGCTGGGTAGTACCGCGCATTAATAGTAAGCTACCGTGCTGTAAGGTCATTTTATGTTTTAAGTTTTTATCCTGTTTATGTCTAAAATGGAAATTGCGTTCTTGTCCAAGGGATACAGAAGCAATAACTGGATTTTGACCCAGTTCCTTTTCATCATCAGCGTGCCATCCATTGCTGTCACGTCCATTACGGTATAAGTTGAGCAAGCAGGTAGTAAAGTCGATATTGGCTTTGGCTGCTACCTTTTCCTTAAGATCTTTTATTAGACCTGTAAAGGGATGGGGGTGCATGGTAATATTGGAATAGGAGTAGGGCTTACCATTATTACCAAAAAGTGCGGTTAAACGAGGCTGATCATAGGTTTTGCCGAATACCGTAATCTCATCTTGTTGCCAGGGAACCTCTCTTCTTAATTGGGAAAAAGCATGGTCGGCAACTTTTGGTGAAAGCCATTGCGGAATATAAACCACATCAGCATCAGGGAGGTTTAGAGTAAGGTCTTCCTGGAATAATTCCATTTAGTGCAAAACGGTTTTAAGTTGACTGCGATATTCTGAAGGATTTTGCCCTGTAAAGGACTTAAAAGACTTATTGAAATGCGAGAAGTTGTTAAAACCACTGGCATAACATACCTCGGTGATACTTATGGGCTGTTCTGCTAAAAGTTTAGAGGCATGTACCAAGCGATATTCGTTCACAAACTGCGTAAAAGTTTTGTTTGTGATTTTTTTGAAATACCGGCAAAAAGAAGGTACTGTCATACTCACCAAATCAGCTATGGTCTCTAAGCTAATATCCTCCTTAAAATTGTTTTTAACGTGGTTAAAAACCACATTAATGCGGTCATTGTCCTTTACTTCACTTTGTAGGGTAAACCCACCTGCATTCAAAACATTAAAATCCGGGGATATGGCTAACTCATTCAATATATTAAGAATTGAAAGCAGTCTTTGAAAATCGGTTTGGTACTCCATGATTTCCATTTTTTCGCCAATTTTCATTTTGGTCTTCCCACCAAAGGCAATCCCGCTTTCAGCTAGGGTCAACAGCTTTTTAATATTGCTCATCTCAGGAATGCCAAAAAAGTCATGCCCTAAAAAATCCTGCTTCATATGAATAACAGTTTGTCCTTGGCTCCCGGCGTTTTTTCCCATGAAACCGCAGTGGGGTAGATTGGAACCTATTAAAATAAGATCACCGACGGTGTAATAAGATACATGACTCCCTATTTGACGTTTTCCGGTACCTCCATTCACATATACCAATTCTATTTCGGGGTGATAATGCCATATGGTGTGGTCTTTTGAACTGTCTTCGCCATATCTCTTATAGGCGAAGGAGTGGCCAAAATTGGGAGCAATAGCCTCAAAAGTTGGTTTTTGGGGTTTCGATTCCATAACAGCTTTTATACTATAAAATTACACCAGCCCAAATCCAGTTATCTATGTAAAATTACCCATAATATATGGAATATTAACCCTATGTAATTATAGAAATGTAATCCTAGTTAAAATACCATAGAAAACAGCAAACATCGTAGTAGCTCAAGGGGATCTGTTGGTCGTAGGTTTGTAGGGTAATCTTTTATCAATTAAAAAAACAAAACGCCATGAAAACAATGATTACAAAAACCCTAAGAGTGGCCTTAATGTTCGTTACAGTAATGGGCATGGCCAATGAAAGTAAAAACACGGTTAAGCCAAAGATCAACGAGGTTGAAAAAGGCATTATCAACGTGGAGAAGGCCCCTGTATTTAAAAAGGAGGGCGACAAATTGTTCATGAATCTACTAAATCTAGATCAGGACAATGTGACCATTAAAATCATAGACAGTGCCGGAAGGGTTGTTTTTCTTGAAACGATCAAAGGTAAACTGGTTATCGAAAAAGCATTCAATTTTGAGAATGCGTACCAGAATGAATACACTGTTATTGTTGTCGATAACAAAGAAGTGTTTAAAGAAACCGTAGAGGTGAAGTGAGTTTTAGTAAATTAAGCAAATGCGAAAGCTCCGATGGTGTTCATCGGGGCTTTTCTATACATATTTCATCCACTTTTTTTTATTCTTCGGTTTCACACCGTCATTTTCAATAGCCAATTGCAATAGATCCCTATCTTTTTCCTTTTGATTTACCAATGTGTTAAACTGCGCCACAGTTAGGCTATTATTGGCCTTTTCTAGCAATTGAAAAGTATCTCCTACCGTTACATGGCCTTCTTCAACTATTTTTAGGTAGGTACCGGGATGTCCATATTTTAAAAATTCGGGGATTACCTGCTGCGATCCAAAACGTATACCAAGTTTGTAACAAGGTTGTCTGGGTTCTGTAATTTGAACTACAGCAGTACCTACCGAATAAGTGGTACCCATTTCAATTTCAGTTTCGCGAAGCCCGGAAACTGTAAGATTCTCGCCGAACATACCCCAGTTCCATTCCAAATGGGGATATTTTTCTTTCCAGTCATCGTAATAATCCGATCCAAACAAATAACAGGCCATGTAGATACCTCCGTGATGCTTGGTATCTACTACGGCATCCGATTGTACGCCTTCCATGCCTAAAAAAAGGGGATGGGTTACCGGTTTTTTATAAATACCAGTCCATACCGATCGGCCACGCCAATTGATACGCGTAGGTTCTGCAATATTGGTACTCATTATCTTCATAACCTGAATTCGATTATTATTGCTTTTACAGAATGCTATAAATCGCTTTAGATTTTCGCTAAAAATACGCCGGAAATCGCTGGCTATTTTCAAGAATTTT
>JBCDGY010000283.1:0-4095 GCA_039414375.1 Bacteroidota bacterium
ACTGGGAGTAACAAAAAGCTTTTTTGCAATGTCTTAATAGGTGGCGCCTTGTCCTAAATAATTTACAATTTGGTTTTCTCTGCGAGAGAGTACTTCGTAAGTCTGTTGCTGAAAAACAGAAACGATCTTTTTGGAAACATCACTGCTTAATGCAGTACCTTCTTCCTCTATTGTTTTTATAGCACCCATCAATCGATCTATCGTCAAGGGTTTGGTCAGATAACCATTAACCCCAAGTCTAAAGGCTTGTCTAATAACATCGAAATCATTTACAGAACTCACGATCAATACACGTAGTGCTGGATTTGCTCTTAAAAGATTGGCAATGTATCGAAATGAAGACTGTCCGTTTACCTTAGTTTCGGTAATTAGTAAATCGGCATAGTCTAAATCTTGGTTTAAAATGGCATCTCTTAAGGTATTGCGTTCTACCCTAAATTGGTATCGTTCAGAATCTTCGAAGATGGCACGACATAAGCCTGCCGTCTTGGTGTCATGGTCCAATACCATGACTTGTTTTGGGGAAACTTTCATATTATGTCTAAGATTTGGGGTTGAAACTGGTATAGTTCAATAAGCACAGCATTAACTCCACAAGAAGGGGTCAAAAGGGACTATTGCGGAATAGGGGAACTATACTATGGGACAATAGTATACTTCAATATGGTGCGCTAATAAACTAGAGCCTAAAATAAACTAGTCAAAAAATACCTCTGGTGGATTTAGAGAAATACGTTGTTGATATTGACCAGTAATTGCATATGGTGGGTCCGCACCTTTAGTGTGTAGATTGTAGGTTAACATAGATTAGAATTTCGGGGTTATTTCTAATTACAAAATCAATTTAGCATATTTTTTTCAGGCTAACTAGAACTCGAGGAGATTTTCGTTAAAATGCACTTCAAAAATCGTTGAATGGTGGTTTTGAAGCTTTAATTGGTTTTTTGTGGCCTTTAATTAAGGAGTAGACCAACCTAAAAATAAAAAACCACTGCCCGTATTAACGGGCAGTGGCAACCTAACATTTCCCAAAAGAATTGGGCCCTCAGTCAAAAAAACGCTACTCCATTTCAAAAGTTATATCAGCGGTTTGCTGGTCATTATAGACTTCCATGATCCATTTGTCTTCTTTATACGCTCCGTCCAAATCAGAGACAATGGCAACATCAGCAGCATCCTTTTCGTTAAAATCGGCCAGATAGACATAATGTAACCCGTTTTCCCTATTGTAAAATCGTCCTGCCTTCAATCCCTTTCTTGACAAGTCTTCCATAAATGCATTCAGGTAAGACTCGTTTTTGAAAACATTGACGATTAGATAGAAACCAGAATCAACCCCGATTGCTTCTGACCGATTTTTAGCTCTTATCGGAATCTCGTTGAACTGCTCGAACCGCTCCTCCCTATTCTTTGGTTTGTTTTCATTGTAGGATACTGCGGTACTTGCTATGCCCGATTGGGTTCCATAAGTACTATTACTTGTATTGCTTTTCATATTGTATTTCTCGCTAGTGGTTTTTGGTGTGGTATGGTTGCTTGCCATTCCCGTTTGGGAACCGCTAAAACTACTGTTCATACGTTGTTGTGATCTGCCCTGCTCAGAACGCATTTCACTTTTTAGCAGTCTCACCATAGTTTCAAAACGTTGTTCGAACATTTGGTTGCGTGCACGTTCTATGGAATCTTGTCTCAGAATAAGCTCATCAATTAACATTCTATTCTGTTCTGCTAGCGCATTTTCCCCTAAGCTGACGGTAGCTGGAGCAGTATTCATTTGTTCTTTCAAGTCATTGAGTTGCTCTTCATAATTGCGTACGATTTCGTCCACCATATTATCTTCTTCATTTGAGGCCAATTGAACGTTAATACCCATACCTCTTAATTCATCATCCATGGTGTAAGCAAGGGACAACTCGTGATTCCATCCTAAGTTTTCGCCTTGTTGGTTTAGGCTTTTCTCCATAAGATAACCTAAGGAAAGTCTTTTGTTTAAATTGAAACCAAGTCCCGAAGAAATACCATATCGCTGGTCGTAGCTAGCTTGTAACCATCCTACCTTGGGCATATCCATCAATAAAGAACCAGTCATAGACCATTCTTGATTTACATCTTGACCTACTTGTACTAAAGGCATCAATCGGGCATCTTTCAAGATTCCAGTTCCATTTTTAAGCGTATGCGTATACTGCACTGTAGAACGCAAATCTTCTAATCCAAAATTGGTGGCAATCTCATCATTGGTTTGATCGTATCGCACCATATTGGTAAAGAACATCCCAAAGTCAAACTTGCCCAAAGAAAGATTCATTGCCGGCTCAATTGACAAATAATTGGTTTTCTGCGCTTCTGCCAATAGCGGGTCTGCTTCGTTAATAATTACCCTGTTGTTATCTAACCCTCGACTACGGTAGTTCACATTAGCACCGAAACTTAAAGCGCTCTTTTCACCTAAAGAAACTGCTGTCGCATAATTGGCATGAAATCCAAACTCCTGCATAACACCTGACCAGTTACCGTAGACGCCTAGGCCTAGTGCTGTGTTTTCATCGAGTTTGTTGCTAAACCCTAAAAAGTAGTTTTGGTTATTATCTTCAAAACCGGCGTGCTGGTTACGTAGCAAAACATTGAGATAGGATTTATTTTCTCGTACAAGAGAAAAAGTAGGATTAATCAAAAATCGATTAAAAAACAATTGATTGTGAAAGGGATCTCTGGTTTGATTCTGTACCTGTGGCGTTTGCTCTTGTGCTTGCATTACCATGGGTGCTGTGATCACCAAAGCTAGTAGGAATACTGTTTTTTTGAAATTGTTATTAAATAAGTTCATCTTTTCGGGGTTAAAGTGAAACTATAGTTGGTCATCTAAGGGAAAGCACCTTAGTACAAGATCAAGATTTGGGGGTGTCGGGAACCTTAGTTATCCTCAAATAAGGTTGAAGAATACTCGATTTTTGAATCGTCATTTAAGGCATTCCAAAGCTTTTCGTCATCCTTTTCAAAAGTCGCTAGGGAGCGTTCTTTTTGCGGTGTTATAGAATATTGACCCACTGTTCTTTGATCTCCTCTATTGGAGACTACAAAGCCCATACCTTTAGTAGGTGAAAAGGTTAGTGCAAAATCATCATGGCTACTATTGATGCTGTTACCAAGATTTTTAGACTGTCCAAGTTGATTTCCTTTTACGGTTACCGCAAAAAGATCTAAGCCTCCTTGTCCTTTTCTACCATCAGAGGCAAATACTAAAGTAGAACCATTAACAACGCTTGGGTAAAGATCATTCTTTTTGGTATTGACCTTACTCCCTAAATTTTTTGCTCTTCCAACGCTACCGTTACGGCCTATTTCAGCTACATAGATATCATATTTACCATAAGATCCTGGCATATTGGATGCAAAGAATAGGCGAGTACCATCTGCCGATACTGTAGGATGCTTGGCGGAAGCATATTTAGGACACACATTTAATTTTGTAATATTTCTCCACTTACCATTGATATTTTCGGCACGGTAGATTTCATGAAATACCTCTTTTTTAGAGAAAATACCAGTTTCAGGCTTCCCAAGAACCGCTTTGCTAAAAAAGGCGATTTTTCCATTACCGGTTACGGTAAGTTTTGGCGTATATTCTTCAGCGCCACCTAGCTTTTTACTTGGATTGCTAGTAGCACCAGCGTGCGATAGGAAGGAGGCATCTAATAGGAAATGTGATTTTCCTATGGCTTTGTAGTCCTGGAGTATTTCTTCTGTCCAGTCCTTATCCACATTTCTAAGCTGGCCTTTCGATTTTTGAGTGGCATAAGCAAACCGCTCTTGGTATCTCGATCTTTGGGCAGCACTAGTTGCATTTTGTAGCAATTTTTCATACCAAAATGAAGCAGACTCATAATTCTTACTCAGTAAATTGGCATTGCCAAGATCCTGAAAAATCTCTACTTCAGAATAACCTTGGTTTAGAAGACTCAAGTAATCATCTATTCTTTCAGTTGCATTGTCTCCAAGAATAGGTCTTGTATTGGAATCCCCTTGGGCTACAATTTTTGCAGCTCCAACATGTAAAGAGAATACCACTACCATAATGTTTGTAGCTGTTCGTAA
>JBCDGY010000284.1:0-4092 GCA_039414375.1 Bacteroidota bacterium
ACTTTAAATCTGATTAAGGCCTACCTATTATGTAAATCCAGGAGTGATTTTAAATTGGTAATTACGGGCAAAGTTGAGGCAGCACATGAGCCAGAAGTGCGTTCTTTTATTAATCGAAATGATTTAAAATCAGATATCATTATTACAAAATACTTGCCAGATGAGGCGCTCAAAGCGTTATTCGTCAATGCAAAAGCCTTTCTTTTCCCCACACTATACGAAGGTTTTGGTATACCAATTCTAGAATCTATGGCTGCTGGAATTCCTGTCCTTACCAGCACCACTGGAGCTGCACCGGAAACCGCTGGGGATTTCGCTGTTTTGGTTGACCCACTTGCACCAGAAAGCATTGCTACAGGAATTGACCAACTGATTGGTATTGATACGAAGCACTTAGAGAAAGCCAAAACGTTTGCATTAGGCCACACCTGGTCTAAAACTGCACAAATGACGGCTTTGGTATACAAGAAATATGTGTAGCTTTATCTTCCAAGTTTTATGCCCATGAGAATAGGTTACGATGCCAAGCGAATCTTTCATAACCGCACGGGCCTGGGCAATTACGGTAGAGACGTTATTCGAATCCTTAATGACCATTCTTCCATAACTGAATTTTGCTTGTTCAATACCAAAGCATCGGAAATGGATAAGTTTACGCCTTCGGAGCGAACTACCATCATTTATCCATTACATTGGTTTTGGAAGTGGATGCCCTCCCTATGGCGTCTTTTTGGGCAATGGAATCAAATATCTTCTTTACAACTAGACGCTTTCCATGGATTATCCGGCGAGATTCCGATTCAATTTAAAAAGCGGAGCATCCCCAAGATAGTCACCATTCATGATCTTATTTTTTTGAGCCATCCGCACTACTACAATGTTTGGGACCGTATCATTTATCGATTAAAATTTAAGTATGCTGTAAAAACGGCAGATCGAGTGATTGCCATTAGCGAGCACACAAAATCTGATATTATTAAATACTTTAAAATAGATCCCCATAAAATTAGTGTGGTCTACCAAGGCTGTAATGCTGCCTTTAAAAAGGAGTACAGTGCCAATGAAAAAGCTACAGTACGCCAAAAATATGAGCTCCCGGAAAACTACATAATCAATGTGGGGACACTTCAAGAACGAAAAAACGTGCTTCCCTTGTTAAAAGCCATTCGCGGCAGCCAATATCACCTAGTGCTCGTCGGAGAAGCCAAAAAATATGCCTCCAAGTTATATGCCTATGTAAAAAAATATCAGATGGACTCGCAGGTTACTTTTCTAAGAAAAGTTCCTGTTCGTGAGCTAGCCATTTTGTATCAAAATGCTACGGTTTTTTGTTATCCTTCTATTTGTGAAGGCTTTGGAATTCCAATTATAGAAGCATTATACAGTAAAATACCTGTTATAGTAACCCAAGGAGGCTGCTTTCCAGAGGCTGCTGGTCCCAACTCCATTTACATCGATCCAAATGATCCCTTGGACATACGGAATCAACTCAACAGGGTTTTTGAACATCCGGAAGAATACCAATCGCTTGTAGAACAAGGCTATACTTACGCTCAACGCTTCTCGGATGAAGAAGTGGCAAAACATCTCTTAGAAGTTTATAAAAAAATGATCTAATGGGGGGTATCTGCTTCTTTAATACTGCAATAGCTTGGGGCGGAGGGGAAAAATGGCACTTTGAGGTAAGTGCATATCTACATGCCAAAGGTTATAAAGTATGGGTGGTTGCCCACAGTAAAAGTGAGCTCTTAAGAAGGCTAAAAGCTTCGAATATCCCTTGTGTAGGCATTAACATAAGTAATACAAGTTTTTTAAACCCATTACAACATGGGCGGTTAAGACAGCTACTATCTAAAGAAAAACTGGATAGCATCGTTTTAAATCTTTCTAGAGATGTAAAAATCGCAGGAAGTTGTGCTAAAGCGGTAGGTATAAAAAGAATTATATACCGCCGCGGAAGTGCCATCCCCATTGCCAACACCTTCTTAAACCGTTACTATTTTAGATCCGTAATTACGGATGTCCTGGCGAACTCCGAAGCCACAAAAAAGACAGTGCTGCAAAACAATCCCAGGCTATTTCCCGAAAAAAGAATAAAAGTCATTCATAATGGCATTGCTCTTGATAAGGTTATCCAAACTAGCACCCTTATCTCTAAAACCACTCCAAAAGAAACACGATTTGTTATCGCTAGTCTGGGGAGGTTGGAGGCACAAAAAAATCAAAAGTTCTTGATTTATATGGCTAAAGAGCTTGTTAAACGGAAACTCAACTTTTCCTTGGTTATTGGTGGAGAAGGGAGGCTAAGGCGGGATTTAGAGGCGTTAATCGCTAATCTTAAATTAACAAAGTACGTTTTTCTGAAAGGTTTTATAGAGAAACCCCTAGATTTTATAGCGCAGGCCGATATTTTTGTATTGCCTTCACTTTGGGAAGGGTTTGGTTATGTATTGGCAGAAGCGGCATTGTGTAAAAAACCTATAGTCGCTTTTGATTTAAGTAGTAACCCAGAGCTGGTAATCCACCAAAAGACAGGGTATTTAATTCAAGAAAACGCCCTGGATGCATTTGCAGATGCTGTAGAAGACTGCTATCAAAACCCCGAAAAAGCAAAAAGTCTTGGAGCCGCTGGCTTTGCACACATTACCGAAAATTTTGATAAAGAAAAGAAATTGCTTGAAATTGAAGACTATCTGATGAATGGGTAAAACACAGCACCAAATATCTGCCCTTCTAATTACCTTAAATGAAGAGGAAAACATCTCCGCAGTCTTAAAAAATCTAGACTTTGCTGACGAGATTCTAGTAGTGGATTCTTATAGTAACGATGCTACAGTCTCTATTATTCAACAGCACCATGGTGTAAAATTGCTCCAACGCCCGTTTAAAAACTATACGGATCAAAAGCAATTTGCCCTAGAGCAAGCGTCTCACAATTGGGTTTTGTTCCTTGATGCTGATGAACGCATTACCCCTGATCTAAAAAAAGAGCTTTTAGAAGTGGTCAACGCTAAGGAAGAGACGGCATCGGCCTACTACTTCTTAAGAACTTTTATGTTCAAAAATCAAATACTGCGTTTTAGTGGTTGGCAGACCGATAAGAACTACCGTTTGTTCAAAAAAGACAAAGTGCGCTTTTTGCAAGAAAAAATAGTACATGAAACTCTGGAAGTAGACGGGCCCTCTGCCACATTACGCAACAAACTCATCCATTATTCTTATAAAAGCTATGAAGACTATAAAGGAAAAATGGTGAAATATGGTAAAATGAAAGCGCAAGAGGAGTTTAAAAAAGGAAAAAGAGCCTATTGGTACCACTTCGTGCTACGACCAACTTATAAATTTTTCTATCATTACATTATTCGCCTTGGCTTCTTAGATGGTAAAAAAGGTATCACCATTAGCTATTTAAACACCTTAGGGGTATTATCGCGATTTAGAGAATTAAAACGGCTTCAAACCGAAACCAATGGAAACTAATCTACCAACGGCTGTACTTTTTTGTCCTACCAAAAACTGGGGTGGTATTGAAAAGAATGTACGTCTTAGGGCTCAATACCTTGGTGCCAAAGGATATCTTATTTACATCGTAGTTTTGGAGAATACTTTTGAAGACCGTTTTCAAGGACTCAATAATGTCGTTGTAAAGACCATAATTTCCAGAGGTGGCGACCTTAATGCATCGGTAATTCTAAACTATTATCGTTTTCTTAGAAAAATAAAACCCAAAGTGGTTTTTGCTTCATTAAAAAGGGACTGGTGGCTTGTCACGGTCGCAGCACGATGGGCCAGGGTGCCTCAAGTAATTTTATATCTCGGAAATAAAAGAAAGATTCGTAACGGACTAAAATACCACCTTGTCTTCAATACTTTTAAAGCGAAGGTTTTGGTAAATAGCGAATCTTTAAGAACGCACTTATTGGAAAACTCGGCCTTTTTTAGTTACGATAATGTCTTTAGAATCTATAATGGCATCAACCTGCCTGGTTGTAAGCACTTGAAATTGATTTCTTGGAGTTTTTCAGTAATAGTTAATCACTCTTGCAGTCTCTAAGTGTCTGAGTCACTTCATAAGCATCAGGGTTTTGGAAG
>JBCDGY010000285.1:0-4063 GCA_039414375.1 Bacteroidota bacterium
TCCAAATATACAGCAACTCCTCCTTTGGGAATCCATCCCTCGGCTATTCTATCATTTACTAATCTTACTAGGTTATCTTTTTGCGCTGCGGTTACTACATTGTATTCCATTTGTGATGTATTTGTGCATTACTTTAAGGGCGCTTTAATGATAGTATGTCAAGAAATGTTTCTTTTATATTCCTCTAAATTCTATAAGGTTCTCCTATTTTCTGTGATTCGTTTTAATCTCGACTTTAATTTACGCCTCATTGTATTTTTGTGTTTGATCGAATTACCGTTTTAATAACATTTATCTCGTGCAACGTAGGTTTTATTGCCTTTCGAATTAATGTAATAACATCCACCTCGAGGACCGCGATAATAAGTTCGCCGAGAATAACGTGAACTGTTATTTGAGTAACCGCTGCTGTTGTTGTGGCCTGATTTTGATTTTGTCGAAGAATAATTTGATTCAAAAAGTGGTGTATACTTTCTTTTTCGTTCTAGGCTTAATGGCTCTTTGCTAGTCAGTACTTTACTGACAAAACCCCTACCATAAGCAGAAGAAACGTAGTAAAAATCTCCTGCTCTATCAATTACACATAATTCAGCATTTCGGGCCATTCTAAAAATTAAATCAGAGCTTGAATTTGGCTGTGACCGTAAAGGTGAATTTGACATAGCATAGATGACTTCAAGTTTTGATTTGTCTATTTCTCTCGTTAAATTCTCCATATATAAATCTATGATCGAAATGGAATCTTTCAGGCTTTTTATAGTCCTGCTGAACTCCGCTCTTTTTGTAGCTAAATCAGAAATTGAATGATTTTTAAACTGCGCGGAGACCACAATAGGGATTAATAAGATTATAAGTAAAGAGCGGATTATCATAAAAACATAGTCTGATTAGAGTTTTGTTTTGGAATCAATTATTTGAGATTTGCCGATTAGTTGTATTTGTAATGAAAAAACTATAGTAATTATGATTTAATCTGAAAAGCCATTATTATCGGCTGTCTCAAGTATTGGGAACTTATAAACTATTACGCTAATTACTAAGGTTTTTACCAAAATTTAAGAATTTTCGGGTAACATCTATCATGGAAATAGCCAATAGCCATAATGATAAATATCCCACAACTCCCTACAACACGAACCGATTGCGGTAAGCATTAGGGCTTATCCCTTTTAAACGTTTAAACATCCGGTTAAAATAAGAACGATTGGTAAAACCACAGGCTAAAAATACTTCAGTGAGATTACAACAGGGGTCTTCCAATAATTGTGAAGCCCTTCGAATGCGTTCTTGATTGATAAAATCGGTAGGTGAAAGGCCCATTTCTTGCTTAAACACCTTGTAAAAATGACTTTCGCTCATACAGGCTTTTTCACTCAATACCTTAACAGAAAGGGGACTTCGTAAGTTTTCCCGAACATATTGAACAATATAAGCCAGCCGTTTGCTACTGGCAAGCGCTTGCGTATTGTCTTGATAGGTTTTTCGCGAATTAACCTGTAAAATACGTATCACCAATTCCTGTATCATATTGGTGACAAAAAAGTCTTTTGAGGGGTGGTTCTCAGTGTACAAATACACCAAGCGTTGTAGAATTTGATAGATACTGTGGTCATTGGTAAAATGAAAATTATAGTCCATGAGGTTCCATGCCGACCCATCGATTCGCGTCATACGTTCGTTCATAAAGTCGATTACCTTGTTTAGACGATGAGGACCAATTTCCATAGCCAAACAACGTGTTGGATTGTCTGCTCTCGCCTCTGGAAAATCGATATTCATAGGCTCGTCCGCTGGTAAAATCAGCGATTCTCCTGGTAAAAACTCAAAGGGATCTTTATCCCGCAAGTGCATTATTTTCTTTCCTTGGAACATACTGGCCAAAACCGGAGTTCCAAATTGCAATTGTACCTGTTTTGCCCTCAGATGCGTCTCAAAAATATGCATGGCGGAATCCTCCAACTCGTAAGACGTTTTGTTTTCGACCAGATCGACCAACTTGCGGGTTTGGAAGAAAGTATCTGGCAATCGTGAAGAATGTTTAAACACTTGTCAAAATTTTAAAACAATATCTGATTTTTGATAATAAAAGGTAGGCATTTTTAAGGATATTGCAAAAAATGATAGAATTGTTCATGAGGTTCGTAGCATTGTTCAAAGATTTGGGGACCATCACTCAGTAAATTGACCTTCAATTAATTACAAAATATAAAATTAAGGATATGAGTGATGTAAGCACTACCGCAAAAGAGGCTTTAATGAAGCCTCAATTTAAAAACCAGTACGACAATTTTATAGGTGGCCAATGGACTGCCCCTGTTAAAGGAAATTACTTCGATAATGTTTCACCCGTAGATGGGGTTAGTTTTACGAAAGTAGCGCGATCCACTGCCGAAGATATTGATTTGGCTATTGATGCTGCTTGGGTCGCCGCCCCTGCTTGGAACAACAGCTCGGCCACCGAAAGGAGCAATTTGCTTTTGAAAATTGCTGATATTATGGAACAAAATCTAGCAGCTCTGGCGAGAGCGGAAACTTGGGACAATGGCAAGGCCATTCGCGAAACGATGGCGGCAGACCTACCCTTGGCAGTGGACCACTTTAGGTATTTTGCAGGTGTTATTCGTGCCGAAGAAGGGAGTGTGAGTGAATTGGATGCCAACACCATTTCTATGAATGTGAAAGAACCCTTAGGCGTTGTAGGACAAATTATTCCGTGGAACTTTCCCCTGTTGATGGCCGCTTGGAAAGTAGCTCCTGCCCTAGCCGCAGGTAACTGTGTAGTCCTAAAGCCTGCCGAGCAAACTCCCGTAGGTATTATGATTTTAATGGAGCTTATTCAAGATATACTTCCTGAAGGCGTATTAAACGTTGTTAATGGCTTTGGGGTGGAAGCTGGAAAGCCTTTGGCTTCTAGCCCACGAATTAACAAGGTGGCCTTTACCGGGGAAACTACTACAGGGCAGTTAATTATGCAGTATGCTTCCAAAAATATTATCCCCGTTACTCTTGAGCTTGGTGGTAAGAGTCCTAATATCTTCTTTGAGAGTATTATGGCTGCAGACGATGCCTTTTTTGACAAATGCTTGGAGGGTGCAGCCATGTTTGCCTTAAATCAGGGGGAAGTGTGTACGTGTCCTTCGCGTATTTTGGTCCAAGAGAGTATCTATGAGGAATTTATAGAACGGGTTATTGAGCGTGTAAAAGCCATTAAACTAGGTCATCCGTTGGACGCTACGACCATGATGGGTGCCCAAGCCTCTAACGACCAATACGAGAAAATTTTGAATTATATCGACATTGGCAAAGAAGAAGGTTGCGAAGTACTTACTGGTGGAGATGCAGCTTTCAACCAAGGGCTAGAAGGGGGTTACTACATTCAACCCACCCTCCTTAAGGGGAACAACAAAATGCGGGTATTTCAAGAAGAGATTTTTGGCCCCGTAGCTTGTGTAACCACCTTTAAAGACGAGGCCGAGGCCTTGGAGATCGCCAATGACACCCTTTATGGTTTGGGTGCTGGGGTGTGGACCAGAGATACCCACCAGGCCTACCAAATTTCACGACAGGTACAAGCAGGACGTGTTTGGGTAAATTGTTACCACCTCTACCCTGCCCATGCACCATTTGGTGGCTATAAAAAATCAGGTATTGGGCGAGAAACCCACAAGATGATGCTTAACCATTATCGCCAGACCAAAAATATGTTGATCTCGCACGATAAAAATGCACTTGGCTTCTTTTAAAATGGTATGTCGTGTTTTAATTACCGAGGAAGCAAAGCGGGTTGTCGACACCCTTAGGGAAACACATGGTCCACTGATGTTTCATCAAAGTGGTGGGTGTTGCGATGGCTCTTCTCCGATGTGCTTTCCGAAAGGGGAGTTGATGTTAAACGATACCGATGTATATCTAGGCTCCATACATGAGTGTGATTTTCACATGTCTAGAGATCAATTTGAGTATTGGAAACACACCCAGTTAACTATAGATGTAGTTAAGGGTCGCGGGTCTAGTTTTTCCTTAGAAATACCCCTTGGCCTTCGGTTTGTGGTAAAATCAAGGA
>JBCDGY010000286.1:0-4058 GCA_039414375.1 Bacteroidota bacterium
GTTACAAGTATTGTCGACCAAATCACCCAACAGTTAAAAGAAGGTTATTCTGTGTTGGGATACTTATAAGAACTATTGTGGAGTATACTGGATTCGAACCAGTGACCTCTGCCCTGTCAAGGCAGCGCTCTAAACCAACTGAGCTAATACTCCTTTAATCCCGCAATATCGTAAAAATGTTACCAATCGCCATATTCAGCGGAATTCTTTTGTGTTTCGTGTAGGGTAATATGGAGCAATTGTCCCTGGTTTAATTTGGGTTTTAGGAGGTTGTAAATGACATGCACAAAATTCTCTGTAGAGGGTTGCAAGTCCTGGAACTCGGGACAGTCTTCATTTAAATTTTTATGATCAAAGCGTTCTTCAATCTCCTGTTTTATCCATTTCCCCAATTGCCCTAAGTCCATCACAAAACCAGTTTCTGGGTCTACTGCTCCACGAATGCGCACTTCCAAATCAAAATTATGACCATGGTAATAGGGACTATTACACTTACCAAAGACTGCAATATTTTTTTCATCGGTCCAATCTGGTAGGTGTAGTCGGTGCGCGGCATTAAAATGAGCCTTTCTACATATGGTGGCAATCATCAGATTTTATTTTGTAGCACAAAGATAAAGGCCTATGCAGAATAGGGCAAAGTGATTTTAACCTAGTATTTATTAGATATTTTAGCGCTTTAGGACAAAGTGCCCCGTCATAACCTCCCCTGCGCCATACTCGTAACGAAACCAATAGTCCGCAGCAGGCATAGGCCCTCCTGCATAGGTACCGTCCCAACCTAAGCTGGTAGGTGTAAGTTGTTTCAGTAGTCGCCCATAACGATCAAAAATATAGACTCTAGAACTTGGAAAACGCGCTCCTCCAATAATATTCCAATGCTCGTGTTGCCCATCGCCATTAGGGGTAAAGAACTTTTGATAGCCCATTGCGACTACCTCCTGAGCCAGTTCTCTGCAGCCTAGCACATCCCGAACATATACCCTATAAATACCAGGAAACACTTCAAAACGAGGGGTGTCTTGAAATGGCGAGCCGTCTATAGCGTATTCGAAATCTCCAATTCCTGTAGCTTCAATATTAAGGATGATACGATCTGCACTGCCTTCCGTAGTTACGGTAAGACTTTCGGGAGCACCAGACGATAATACTTCAAAAGGCACCGTATTTTCGCATACGACACCATCGGTAAGTTCGGTAACAGTTAAAGTAAAACTACCTAGTTCAGGCACTGCCCAAAGACGGGTGTTGGCGCGCACTAGACCCGAAGCATCTTGCCAGCTATAGGTTTCAAAATCACCAGCGTCAAGGATCAGCTCTGGACTATCGGGGCAGATTACATAGGAAGTCTCTAAACTTGGAACAGGCCATGGATTCACTTGTAAAGCAAAACTAGTGATGTCGTAACAGACCGTATACTGCGATTGCTGAACCCGCGCATAGAGTACTGTAGTTCCTGAACTTTGGTATTCAGATTTTGATAATGGTTGCACACCATCGATTGCTTCTTGTTCTGAGCTATGATAGCTCACTTCCAATGGATCCTCATCTTGAACACCCAATACCTCGGTATCCATTTGAGCAAGCTCAAAAGTGTAGTTACCGGCTTCATCCTGTGCGCAAACTACCCAATCTTGGGGAGTGTTCACCAAGGGAATGGCAAACACGCCAATGCCAAAGCTTCCGCTGGCAAAACAATGGGAATTATTGGCATTTTCTAATCGGAAATATAGCGTTTCCGGATGGCCCACTATTACCGTAGACTCCTCAATGGCATTTTGTCTTAAATCTGCATCAGCAGCAGTATGATGAAAGGATAATTGTATATCCGTTCTTCCGCTTAACATAGCGGTAGCTTTCTCCTGTAGATCAAAAATTTGAGGACTATCATTATCGCAACGGTACCAATCAGAAACTACCGTTAGCTCAGGAATGAGACTTACAATAACTTCCAAATTGGTAGTTACATAACAGAGCCCATTGCGTCTATTTGAAACTCTAGCGTGAACCGTATTGATTCCTATGGGAAATGTCGCTTGTGGAGACAATGGATTCACGCCTAGTTCAGCATCTGAAGCCGTAGAGAAATAGGCTACTGAAAAATCAGTCATAGACTGTGTCCCGAGAATTTCAGAGTCGAGTGTACTGAGATCTAAAGGGTACCCACCAGAAGTAGCGCAGACCGTAATATTCGCGGGAGCATTGGCTATAGGTTGTTCCAAAATAGTGACAGGCCTACGCTCTATTGTCGCGCCTGAAGCGGCGGTAACAGTAACTGAGACCGTATACGTACCTGGATCAGCATAAACATGTGTAGGGTTTTCTCCGGTAGTGGTGGTACCGTCGCCAAAGTCCCATTCAATAGTAGTATAGGAGTCTGGTACGTCGATTGAAAAAGTAGTCGTATCACCAAAGCAAAGATTGGACACTTCAATATCCCCTACAATAAAGAAGGACTGAATGAATGGTGGCAACCCAATAGCACTCTCCCTCCCCCCTAAATCAACAACTCCAAATTGCAAGTCACTGGCAGTACCAGCTGCTTCGGGAGTATTGATCACATGGATAGCAGGTTGCCATCGCTGGACAATATAAATCTTACCATCTATCCCTAATTGCATGGCTCCCAAATTCAAAAATTGATCTGGGGTATGGATCTCTAGAGGTACTGGAGTATCAAGTTCCGTATCAAACTGATAAATTCTTCCACGATAATGACCCACATAAAGATACCGCCCAGAGGGTGAAAATTCCGTACCGTATAAGAATTCGTTGCCGTTATTAGGATCTATTTTTATATTATCTACTAGTTTCTTAGGATTGCTAAATTGCCCAGTAGCAGCATCGAAGTCCAGCAGTTCTGCCAAATATTGGGAATGCACAATAGAAGCCTTGGTACCATCTGGAGAAAATTTAAAATCCCCTGCACTGACCCCTGATGACCTAGGGAAAGGCCCTATGTCAAAACCAACACGACTAACTACAGGATCTGCCACCCCCATAGCGGAGACCAAATAGGCATAAAAACCATCGTCTATACCATGAGCTACTACCCATATATCGGTTTTGTTACTATGCCGTACAGCACTTAGCTTTTCCGCGGCCGGAATAATCAGCGGTATATTCTTACTAGTTACTGCGCCTAACCCATCATCTTCATTAATGTCTATAATGGAATAATGAATCCCGAGGGTATTACCTTCTAGAGCACCAGCTGAAAAAAGGTAAAAAAGACCATTATTCCCAGGACCTGGTACGATAATGCCAGAATTTGTACTGGAAGGATGACCCTTTAGGTCGGTACCAGCTTGCATCACGTCGTGATTGCGATTCCAAACAGTGGTGCCGTCAGAATAAAACAGTAGGTTGCCCGCAGGATCGGAAATGGCACTACAACCTTCTAGGGTATTTAACTGACCATCCAAAAGGGGGACAGGAGCACCTGAACGAAAATCCAGACCTGCATTTCTTCCAAAGTACCATATTGCTGCCTCAAATTGTGCATAACCACAATTGGGAATTAGTGTAACCCAAAGGCCAAGAGTCATTAAATAAGAGAAATACTTTATGGAGCTTTTGCTTCTCAACACTTAAAGTTAAATTTTCAAAAAAAGCCAGGCAATGAATAGAACTATATCACTCGTTGCTAAAATAGGGTTTCTATTGATGTAAAAGCACTGCTGCTTTGACAACTTTTAGCCCTTTTTGCATTTGCAAAAGTCTTGTTCAGGGATCGTAGGTTTCGTAGCTGTGCTCACACTGCTGGGCATAAAAAACTTTAACAAAATACTGCGATTAATGTCTTCTGGAATATGCAAATCTAAAAACCTGCCAGAAATGACTACTATCATTTTCAAGTCCTTCCACTTTGAGTGGCTGAGGCCTGTACTATAATCACAGGCTGTATTATACGCATAAAAAGAAGCCGTCTCGATACCAGATCGGGGCGGTTTTTTCATTTTAGGTGATATCGGTTTTCATTATAGGTTTTTAAATATAGCCAGAGAAGTATTTAGGCTTGTTAAGCTGCTTTTTTTCTCATATTGTGTGCTAAAGCA
>JBCDGY010000287.1:0-4045 GCA_039414375.1 Bacteroidota bacterium
CCATTGATGACTTAAAAAATCATTCTAATCGAGGCATTAGGGGTTATGGCCAAGGAGTTTTGCATGAAAGCTTGGGCTTCTCCTAAGGCATTAGGTCTATAAAAAGTATTTAGATTATTTCTTCTATCGAGAACATTCCAAATAGCGAGGCCTACTTGTATTCTCCTTTTCTTTCCCCAATCAAACTCATACTTCCCTGAAATATCAACACGGAGGTATTCTTCTTCTCTTTCACTATTTGGGGGGCCAAAATTAATATCCCCGTCAACCACGGGATCTTCTGGGATGGGCAAGGTTAGCGGTCTGCCACGACGCCAGTTTAATCCACCGGCGAGCAATAGTTTACCTATAGAATAGTTGGTGCCTACGGTAAGGGCATGGGTAACGTCGTAATTGCTGGTAAAAGGTCCATCTTGCAGTTCTTCAAAACTATAACGACTCCTTAAATAGGAATAGCTAGCCCAGATGCTATTATTGCGGAACTGTCTGCGAAACAGCAATTCCGCCCCATGGGCGTCATAGTTACCGGGAGCTCGAGAAAACTCAAATTGGTTTTGAAAGCCTTGACTTTGCGATGTTATCCCCTGAATATCTTTATAAAAACCAACGGCACTCACAAGCCAGCCTTTATCATTAAAGGTGAGGCCTAGGGAGCCTTGTTGGCTAGTAATTACAGGAATATCATCATCGTTAGAAAGTTGCCAACGTCTTCTTTCGATACCTAAGAAGTCGTTTTGAAAATTGATAATCTGCGACGTGCCTTGGTGTTTAAATTCGCCTAGTAGCTCTACACTAAAATGCTCCCAAAAATTGTGATTAAAACTAAGTCTTGGTTCCCATAAATGTTTTTTGAAGCGCTCTAAGTAGTTGTAACGTAGCCCCAGTATCAAATTAGTTCGTTTTTCGGAAGAGGTCATTCCAAGCTCGGTGTAACCTGCGTGTGTGCGAAGCACCCGACCATCAATTTCCACAAAAAGTGGGTTATCGACATCGTCGATATTGGTGATTTTGGTCTCAATAAGGTCATAGCCACTGGTTAAAGTTAGCTGCTGCGTTAGTTTGTTAGTAGTCTTTACTTTTAGTGCAGATTCTTCTACTTTATTCTCCTGTACAAAGCGCTGATCCAATAAAATATCGGCATTGGTCGACTTTAAGGAGTAGATCGTGTTGTGGATGGCCAATTCGGAAGTGAAATTTTTAGTCCACTCACGTTGATGGGTAAGCCCCGCAGCCAAAGTAGTTTGGCTTAAGTCACTTTGCCTTACCTCCAACTCACCCATAACCTCTGCGGTTTCATCAAAAACTACGGCATTGGAGGTGTACATAAAATTTGCTCTGATACGATCTTTAAAAGAAGGCTGGTAGAGTAGGCGCATTGAAGCATCGTAAAAGTCAAAACTGATATCTGAGTTGGTTACGTTTATAGCGTTTTGGGTAATCTCTGTTTCCTGAACTATACGATCAAAATAGCGAGCATAGGTAGGGGTTTCCAAAAAATCACTGAGTGCCTTACGTGCCGCTACCTGCAAAGAAGCACGTTTGCCCAAAGGCGCATCAATATAAGCGTTGGTGTCTATGAGATTAACGCCCACACTTCCCTTGAGCTTGGTATTGAGGTATTCTTCTGTCTTCATAAAGATAGATCCTGAGACTCCATCAGTATCCGAAGCGCGACTCCCATTCTTTTGCAAAATAACTTTTTGAGTAATATCCGGATTATACATGGAGATCAGACCAAAGAAGTGCCCTGACTGGTACATTTTAATGCCATCCCACGAAATTAGGTTTTGATCGTTACTACCACCTCTTATATTAAGGTTTGATACGGTTTCGTCAATACTAATGATGCCAGGCAGTGCCTGAACAGATTGGAGCACATCGTCCTCTACAAGTCCTGGTAGTATCTTAAAACGATCCAAATCTATGGAGACGGCTCCATTTTCTAGTTGATCCATTCCGCGAACGAGATAATCAACGACGGTTACTTCAGATAGTTCTTCTTGATAGGGAGTAAGAAGGTAGGTTTTGCAAGAAGTATCATTAACATCTTTGATGACTATGGCAAAAGGCTTGTAGCCCATCAATCGTATTTCAATAACATCTCCTCTTCGAATCTCTTCTAGTTTAAACTTACCTTCCTCGTCTGCTAAGGTACCCTGATCTAGGTGTTGCACGGCTACAAAGGGAAGTACTTCTTTGGTATCCCTATCCTTGACGACCCCACAAATGGTGACTAATTTTTCTTTTACCGAGACAAAAGTATCTGAGAGTAACTCAAAATCAAGGGGGCAGTTGGTGTTGAGGTATGCTAAAGTTTGTGCGAGGTCTAAATCTTCGGTTGGTGGTGCTAATTCAATACCTTCTACTAGCGCAGAAGCGTAATTAAAATTAACGTCAAAACGGTCCTGAAGTACTTCTATTATAGAAGTCAAGGACCGTTTCGTATCTGTTTGTGCACGAATACCTAAAGAAAAGAGGGAGAGAGCGAGGAAAACGTATACGAGCAGTCTTTTATTCACGTATAGTAAAACGAACAGTATTTTCCTTTAGTATCTCATAGTCAAGACCTAGAGGCTCACTTAGTGCAATAAGTGCACTATCAAGATTTTGATGGGCAAAGCCTCCAGTAAATAGTTGGTCCGTATTGATATCGTCAAATATCACGGTGAGGGCATATTGGCGTTCTAGCTCTTCAAATACTTCTATAAGCGGTACTCTTTGGAAGTAACTAGTATTATTGGTCCATTGTGGTTCTTGGTAATTGTTCTTTCCTTTATAGAAAGCTCCTTCGAATTGTTTTAAATTATCGCCAGCACGTAGAATTTCAGTTTGTCCGTTACTTTCTACGCGAACAACTCCTTCAAAACAGGCTACTTCAAAGAAATCACCTCTTTGCTTAACGTTGAATTCAGTTCCGACTACAGTAACAGTACCTTCCGAAGTGACAACATCAAATTTAGAGCCTTTAGCAACATCGAAAAAGGCTTCCCCTTCTAGCTTTACGGCTCTATTGGTTTTCCAATCGTCTTCATCGAAGCTAAGCTCCGTTAAAGCATTTAATGTTACTTGGGAGTCATCCGGTAAAGAAACTATTGTCTTTTGGGCAACTAATGTTTCTACTTCGGTAGTTGTTCCTAAATTGAGATAGTAAAGAAGACCGAACGCAGCAATGGCAACACTGGCCGCTATGCGCGTGAAAGGTTTTACCCATGACAATGTTCTTACTTTATTATCGTTAGACGTGATTCTCTCTTTAAAGACTTCAAAATCAGGCGCTGTTGTAAACTGCGCCGCCTTGAAGTGGACAGCATCTTCAATTATTGTTTTGTAGAAAGAAGCTTCTTCTAGCCCATTAAAAGCTAGTCTTTCCGTCTCGGAAAGATCGTTAAGAAGCCATTTGTTGATTAAATCGTTTTGGTTCATGATTCTGTGGTATTCGAATATAGAACAATCTTCTTTCCTTTTCTCCTGAAATTATTTTTATTTTTTTGTTATTTAATTTTAAAATCTTCCAAATTCTGCCTCAAAACATCAAAAGCAGAGTAGATTCGGTACTCTACTACTTTCCTGGTCACGCCTAGCATTTGTGCTATTTCTTCATGTTTTTTGCCTTCAACTTTACTCAATAAAAAGGCCGTTCTTTGCTCTTCGGTCAATTTTGATAGTGCCTTTTGATATTTTTTGAAATATTGCTCTTTTTCCAATAAAAATTCTGGATTTTCATTGGTGTGACCTTTAGGCGCGTCGTTTTGATACTTTAAGACTACCTTTTGATGCTTTACTTCATTTAGCATCAAATTGTTGGCTACAGTATAAAGATATGATTTGGCTTTGTTTGCCGAAACTTTTCCGCAGTTTTCCCATAGCTTCGCAAAGGCATCCTGCATTTTATCACCAGGATTCAATTTCTCTCCATATCGATAATAGAGGAAGTTTTGTAGATCTTGGGCGTATTTATTGTATATATTAGCAAATAAGGTTTCGTTGCAAACACCTTCGTCAAGATTTTTCTCCAAGCAAAAGCGATTTTTACAATGTTAAATCA
>JBCDGY010000288.1:0-4014 GCA_039414375.1 Bacteroidota bacterium
CCACTTAAAAAATAAGGTTTGGTAGAAGGGTATTCTTCCAGTATCGTCCAATCAAAAGTATACCCATTCCCTCCAGGTAGTGCGCCTTTGGTATCAAAAAGGTAGTAATCGCATACTGTCTCGTAAGCAGATAAAGTACTAAAATCAAAGTCGTTTCCTTTAATGGAAAATACCTTAATGAGTTCTGGGTTTCCGTAGCCTTTTAAATTGTGAAGGAGGGCTTGGCAATACTCTGGACTTTCCTGACCGTGTAATTGTACAGCATCCAGCCCGTATTGCTGTACTT
The DNA here is from genome assembly GCA_039414375.1 of Bacteroidota bacterium. Classification (GTDB taxonomy): domain Bacteria; phylum Bacteroidota; class Bacteroidia; order Flavobacteriales; family Flavobacteriaceae; genus Croceivirga. The sequence continues at coordinate 287 of JBCDGY010000288.1, forward strand.
TTTCTTGAACTGTTTCTAGGGGTGCATCCACAAAAACACCTACTTTTTTGATGGTTTTGGGTAAGACAGGCATAGTACCGGTAAAAGCCCGCGAAGAAGGTGTCCAAAAAATAAAACCGAGGTAGTCGGGTAATAGGGCCGCCACCGCTTCGGTATTATGATTCATGCCACACACTTTTAGTTTCATCTTCTAGGCCTTCTATGATTCAATTTAACTGGTTTAGCTCAGCTAAAAAGGCAGCTGCACTTTTTCCTGGATGTTCCGTTTTCATAAAGTTTTCTCCTATTAAAAAACCTTGATATCCAAAGGCTCTTAAGGTTTGTATGGCTGCCACTGAGCTAATACCACTTTCAGACACTTTTACAAATTCGTTAGGAATGGCTGTAGCCAAAGCGGCACTGGTCTCCAGATCTACTACAAAGGTCTTTAAATTTCTGTTGTTTACCCCTAAAAGATCTAGACTTGGCATCAGCGACTTTTCTAGTTCTTGTTGGTTGTGTACTTCGAGCAGCACTTGCATTCCTAGACTTTGTGCTAGTTCTGATAGGGTTTTAATCTGCGATCGGGTAAGTACCGCAGCGATCAATAGAATTACATCCGCACCGTGGGCTTTGGCTTCGATCACTTGGTATTCTTCCACCATAAACTCCTTGCGGAGTAGGGGAAGGTCGACTACTGCTCGCGCCAGGATGAGGTCTTCTAGCGATCCCCCAAAATACTTCAAGTCCGTCAACACACTCATACCCGAAACGCCAGCCTTTTCATAGCCTTGCGCTACCTGAGCGATATTGGTGTTTTGATTGATAGTTGATTTTGAGGGGGAACGTCTTTTGTGTTCGGCTATAATCCCATTTGGGGATTGTCGCAGTTTTTCGGCAAGGGGAAAACACGTTCTGTCGAACAGCGCACTAGTTTCCAACTGGCTCAAAGGTATCAAACGCTTTTTCAGTTCGACTTCTTTGTATTTATCGGCGACAATCTTTTCTAAAATGTTCATGTCTACTAGTTGATTACCTTTTAGTCTTTATCCTAATCTTCTTTTTGTTAACTCGTTGATTTGCATATTTTGGCCTGTAAAATCATCAACAGTTACACTACCAATTACGCTTTGCTTATGGATTGTAATTTGCGGAGTGCGGCCATGCCGTTTCCACTCATCAACGATTCTTGCGCTTTTTCAAAGCCTTCCTTTGGGGAAATCCCTTCAACCGTAGCAATGGCTACCCCGGCATTGGCGCAAACCACATTATTTTGGGCGGTAGTGCCCTGTCCCTTTAAAATCGCCATAAATATGTCTGCGGAATCCGCAACATCTTCACCACCAGCGATAGCTTCAGCACTCACTTGAGGCACCCCAAAATCACTAGGGGCCAATATGCCTTCCGCACCATTGGAGATTGTTTTAGTAGCCCCCGTCAAACTAATTTCGTCATAACCATCTAAGGCATGCAATACGGTAAAATTCTTATCCATGTTTTGATAGAGGTAACCATACATACGGGCCAGCTCTAAATTGAACACCCCCACCATTTGGTTTTTTGGAAATGCGGGATTTACCATAGGCCCCAACATATTAAAAAATGTTTTGACCGCTAATTCCTTGCGGATAGGAGCTACATTTTTCATGGCAGGGTGGAAGAGGGGGGCGTGCAACACACAAATCCCCGCTTCCTCAATCGATCTTTTTAAGAAATCAGCTTCGTTACTAAACTTGATCCCCAGATGTTCCATCACATTACTGCTGCCACATTTAGAAGAAACTCCATAATTGCCGTGTTTGGTCACTTTAATACCAGCACCTGCTGTTACAAAAGAAGCCAGCGTAGAAATGTTAAAGGTGTCTTTACCATCGCCTCCGGTGCCACACAAATCGATAGGATTATAAGCACTAAAGTCTACAGCACGGCAGAGTTCTAGCAGGGCATCTCTAAAACCTTCCAGTTCTTCAATGGTAATACTACGCATCATGTAAACCGTTAAGAAGGCTGCTATTTGACTGGTGTTATAATCACCTTTAGCGATATTCACCAAAATCTGTTTGGCGTCTTCCTTGGCTAGGATTTCGTGATTAATTAGGCGGTTTAATGTTGCTTTCATCTCTTATTTAAAATTGTGTAGTTTATTGAAAATGAATAAACTATAAACTTTTGCTCTTTCAGTGATTGGCATTGGCTTAAAATCGTTTGTAATATTACTTTATACGTCTTATTCGCCGTGTTACAACCGGTAAAACTTGTACTGCTTTCATTTAATAAGAAAACTTGATACTTTCTGCGACCATTATTTTGCTTTCATCGTATCCTTCTGGATGACTATTACAGGTGCCTGAAACTTCTACAACGTATGTTCTATTTTTAGTGACCTTATGGAAATATCTAACGTTTGAGCATCCATTATCAAAAAAGTAAGTACACTTTAAAATTTTCTTCCCTCCCGAGACGATTTCTTCAATTTTTTTAAACCATCCTTTAGATATAATTTCATTTTCGATTGTCTCTAAAGATCTATTTTTAGCTCTTATAATAACTTGTGTGGGATCCACTCCATCCTCATGTGTTACAAGTATAGTACTATCATTTCCTTGATCAAGATACTTTACATTCTTAGTCATGTTCAACCAATCTTGTGGTTGTTTCAAAATGATATTATGATTTTCAATTTTGAAGTTGATCCAATCTGATGTATCAATCCTTTGATCCTCTTTGAAGTCTTTTTGCTGAAGAAAACCACCAAAAATGTAAGATTCCAGACTTGGATTCAAAGGATTTTCAATTTGTACCCAGTTCGCAGAAATCTTTAACCCTTCATCATATATTGATTGTAATTTTTCAGCTAACACTTTTTTAACTACTACTTTAGTTTGAAAAGCTAATAAGCCTATTTTTTTTGACTTGAGGGATGGTTTTTCCCTTATCGATAATCCACTTTCGGCAGTAACAAAAAAGACCAGATTACCTTCGTCTTGAAAAGGGAACAAGCTTAAAGAGGCTAAAAAAAACAATGTGGATATAACTTTTTTCAAATACATATATTTTCTTATTGTCTAACCTATTGTTAAATGATGTCTGGTTTTAGTTCGTTAACAACTGTATTGAGCTTTTTAGATTTGATATATTTTCTTCTATTGATTTTATTTAGAATTTCTTCAATTTATTTTTCAAGTTCGTTCTAACCAATTGGATAACATTTGTTTTCCTTGAGGGGTTAGAATAGACTCTGGATGAAATTGTACCCCCCGCACATTGTGGGTTTTATGCCTCAGGGACATAATTTGTCCATTACTATCAACCGAAGTAGCGATTAGCGTATCGGGTAAATTGGCATTAACCACCCAGGAATGGTAACGTCCAACTTGAATCTCTTTAGGCATTCCTTCAAAAATAGGATCGGCTTCGGTTATGGTAACAGGGGTTGCAATGCCGTGGTATACTTGTTCTAAATTCACAAGAGTAGCTCCATACACTTCTCCGATGGCCTGTTGTCCCAAACAGACTCCTAATATTTTCTTGTGCGCACCATATTTCTCAATTATGGGTTTTAGGAGGCCTGCTTCGTCTGGAATGCCAGGGCCAGGAGAAAGAATGATGGTATCAAAGGATGCTACCTCGTCCAGATCTAGTTGGTCATTGCGCTTAACTACCACTTGGCAGTCCAGTTCTTCAAGATAGTGTACCAAATTATCGGCAACCAAAGCTGCCGTGTTAGGCTCTGGAATGGTGGTAAGGGA
>JBCDGY010000289.1:0-4007 GCA_039414375.1 Bacteroidota bacterium
ATTTTCATAAATGTTTCTGCACAGGGAAATTTAGATTCGGTGAAAGCAGAGATACTTTCTATTAGAGCTGATGTAGAAAATATCAACCTGAATCTGGAGAGGTCAAAAAACAAATTTCAAAAAGGTATTTTCGTGGCTACCTTGGGTTATACGGTCACCATAGCCGGAGGGCTGATGCTAGGGAGAGATAATGATGAGCTGGGTCAGGTTTTACTTGTGACAGGAGGTGTTACAGGTGGGATAGGCACCTACATGCTGGTAGATGCTTTTAAATATTTAGGAAGAACCAGACGAAGTAAAAAGTAACTTACTCGGTTACTTCCACACCTTTCCAAAAGGCTACATAATCCTTGATTTGTTTAGCCAGGTCGCTTGTCTCCGGATAGTACCAGGCGGCGTCAGAGTTTACGTTTCCCTCAACATCTACAGTATAGTAAGATGCTGTACCCTTCCATGGGCATACGCTATGGGTACTGGATTCTTTAAAATATTCTTTCTTAATTGACTCCTTTGGGAAGTAATGATTACCCTCTACCACTACAGTATTTTCACTTTCGGCAATAATACGTCCATTCCAAATAGCTTTCATTTCTTTCAATTTTAATTTAATACTTAAAACGCCAATTATCCAATACTGTTATGATGGATTTACGACATTTGCTACCATTCTTGGTCATAACAACTCGCTAACTCAATGAATAAAACAGGTTTTATCGTTCACGGCAGACGTTCTATTGTAAACAGGTTCAACAAACAGTTTGATAGATTTGGCAAACTGCTTGAGGGTGAATACAATGTTGTATTGACATCAGAAAGCGGCCACGCAAAGGCTTTAGCCAGGGAGCTGGCAAATGATTCATACACGCACGTTGTGGGAGTGGGTGGCGATGGCACTCTACATGAAGTTACTAATGGTGTGATGCTGTCTGATAATACAAATTGTATTGTAGGACTGTTACCTTTCGGCACTGCCAATGACTATGCTAAAAGTATTGGATCTAAAAATGAATTGATTGATTTGATTAATAAAATTAACAAGGGGGAGACAAAAAGAGTAAACCTAGGAAGGGTATCCCTGGCCAGCGGTAAAGTAGAATATTTCATAAATATAGCAGATTTAGGACTGGGTGTAGACGTAGTCCAACGCGTAGACAGGTCAGGCAAACTACTTGGATCAAGTCTTACTTTTTCCAAAGCTATAATACAGTCATTTTTGACCTACAAGAATCAATACATATCCGTGAAGGCGGATAACTGGACTTGGGAAGGAAAAATAAACTCTTTTATCGTAGCTAGTGGTAAGTATTTTGGTAGTGGAATGTGTATCGCCCCTGATGCAAATTTTTATGCAGACGAGTTTTCAATAGTTATCATTGGCGACGTTACTTTGCGTGATTACATTCGCTACCTGGGTCAAATCAAGAGAGGTAAAAGAATAGATCATCCAGCGGTCCAATATAAAAGAGCGGGTGTGCTAACAATTGATTCTAAATTCGGAATCGAAGCCGACGGGGAGTTTATAGGTTTGGAGCCAACGACAATTAAACTACTAAAAAAAAAGTTGGTTTTTCTGGCGTGATCAGCCTCGCTGGATCAGAAATATGATATACCAAATGTATGCGATCAAAAAGAAGCCACCTTCCCAGCGGCTGATTATTGGTCTTTTTCCAATCACAACCGCAAGAATTAAAGCAGTACTTGATGCAATGATCATGAAAATGTCAGAATTCGAGATCACATCATAGGGTATAGGTTTCAATATAGCGCTCAGACCGAGAATCCATAATAGATTAAAGATATTGGAACCGACCACATTTCCAACAGCTATGTCGGTATCCTTTTTCAACGCTGCGACAGCAGACGTAACCAGCTCTGGCAACGAGGTTCCAATCGCGATTACCGTCAAGCCGATAAAGTGCTCGCTCATTTTAAAAAGCCGTGCTATTTCCACGGCGCCATCTACTACCCATTGTCCACCAAAATAAAGGCCAATCATACCAATGACTATCAATGTAATAGACTTGGGCATAGGCATTTCCTTGTATTCCTCGCTACTGAACTCAGATTTTCGCTGCTTGGCAACTATATATACATATCCCATGAACAGAAAGAAAAAGAACAGTAATACTATACCGTCGTTACGGCTAATGACAAAATCGTTAGTAGTATTAAATATGGAGGCATTAGCCAAAAAACCTACAAGCAACGTGGCTGTTAACGAAAAGGGTACTTCTATGAAATAAGTGTTCTTGGTAATGGGCAGTGGGCTAATAAGGGCTGATACGCCGAGTATGAGCAATATGTTAGCTATATTACTACCCAGGACATTACCAACACCAATATCAGGGGTATTATTATAGCTGGCAATTAGGTTTACCAATAACTCGGGAAGAGAAGTGCCGAATGAAACAATAGTTAAACCAATGACAATGCTGGAAACATTGTATTTCTTTCCGATCGAGGAGGCGCCATCTACCAGTAGATCAGCTCCCTTTATTAAAAAAACAAAACCAACTACAAATAATATGTAGACCAACATAAATACGTATTATCGATACAGCGCCTAAAATAGAACATTTTTAAAGCTACATTATACTTTTTATGATTTTTGTTTAATGTGCAAATCTTTAAGGGCGCAAGAGGATATCACTTGTGATTGGTATTTAATAATGATATTTTGGAATGAATGCAGTGAACAGGCGACCGAATTATTATATACTAATGAACAACTCAACACAAAATGTAACTTTAAATTCAGCCTTCATTTTGGACATAATCAATCAATATGAAGGAAAACCAGAGTTCCAAAACCACTTGAAAGAGATGGCCTCAGCCCATGAACTATCTGACCCAATGGGACAGGTGCCCATCAAATTGTATAATGATATGTGCAACTGGATTGAAAGCCAAATTGGTAAGACGAACGCAAGGCAATTGGGTAGAAAGATAGGTAATACGGTATATAGAAATATGTTAGAAATGAAGCTGGTGAAAAAAGAAACAACTCCGTTAGCGCTTATGAAAGGGTTAAAAAGAGTAACCGAGTTAGTAATTAAGGATCCTGAAAAGCGAGGATGGGAAATTCTAAGTAGCGGTCGTAAGCAAATTATAATGCGGAGAACACAAACATTTAATGGAGCGCTTCAATCAGGGCTGCTTGATGAACTTATAAGAAAAACAAAAGTGTTCAGTCCCAAGGTAGAATACCTACAATCTATAGCCAACGGCGATGAATACGACGATTATAAAATCACCTGGATTTAATAGTATCTACGATCGTTTGGGCATGTGCCCTTGAATTCTCGATAAACCATTTATTGGTTTTCAAACCGCCACACACCACTCCTGCCAAAAAGATATTAGGGACAGTAGTTTCCTGCGTCTCTTCATTATACAAAGGCGTATGGAATTCATCGGAATTAAAGATGATGCCCATATTCTCCATTAATTCGAAATTAGGTTTGTAGCCAGTCATGGCCAGTACAAAATCATTCTCAATGGTCAATGCCTCATCAGGAGTTTTGACGTCCACTTCCCATTTTCTGATCTCGGTTATCTGTGAATTAAAGTAGGCCTTAATGGAACCCTCTTTTATACGGTTTTCAATGTCCGGTTTTACCCAGTATTTGACGGAGTCCAGCAGAGCTGGCTCTCTTACCACCATGGTGACTTCAGCGCCCTTTCTAAAGGTTTCAAGGGCTACATCTACGGCAGAGTTTGCAGCTCCCACTACAACCACCTTTTGACCAAAATAGGGGTGAGGCTCATCATAGTAGTGTTTTACCTTAGATGTATCTTCTCCCGGGACATTCATTAAATAAGGGTAGTCATAAAATCCGGTGGCCAGAATAATAGCTTTAGCTTTGTAATTTCCACGATCAGTATTGATCACAAACTCCGCTTCTTCTTTGTTTACAGTTTCTACCTTCTCATACAAATTTAAATTAAGCTCCCAACTGCTTGCCACCCTTCGGTAGTATTCCAAGGCCTCAAAACGATTCGGTTTG
>JBCDGY010000290.1:0-4004 GCA_039414375.1 Bacteroidota bacterium
ATCCTGATTGTTGATGTAGAGATAATCCTGCTCGTTATAATCATTGGAAACATAAATATCCAACCAGCCATCATTGTCAATATCCGATATGGCGATACCAAGTCCGAAGCCCAGAATATTAGATACTAAGCCTGTTTCTTGACTCACATCTTTAAATCTACCATTGTCATTTCTATAAAGCTTATCCGAATAAGAGGGATTGTTTCTCTTCTTTAGCGAGGACGTTATCTGTCCAAAACCAGCATATTCCTGTACGGAATGATTGAGTACATAAAGGTCGAGATCACCATCTCTATCATAATCGAAAAAGGAACCTTGGGTCGTATACCCCGAATCATCAATCCCATATTCCGTTGCTTTTTCAGAAAAGGTGAGGTCTTGATTATTAATGAAGAGCAGGTTCTTTCTTTTTTTAGGATCTCTTGTTGCAGATCGGCATACATAAATATCCAAATAACCATCGCCATTCACATCGGCCATCGTAGTTCCGGTATTCCAAAATCCTTCTGCGAAAACTCCGGCGTCCTTAGCGATTTCTTTAAATTTTAAATTTCCTTGGTTTAGATATAAATGACTTCCTACCATGTTTCCTGTAAAATAGATATCAGGCAAGCCATCGTTATTGATGTCGCCTATGGCTACCCCTCCTCCATTGTACATATATCCATACTTCAACACATTGAATTCTTCAGTCTCCAATAACAGGTTCTCAAAATCAACTCCTGTACTACATGCTGGCATCAATGAGAATAGCTTAGAATCATCAACTTTCGCACAAGAGCAGAGCAATAGACCGACTATTACAGTTGTAAAGAAATGCCTAGGTTTCACGTGAATTGGAATTCGCACATCGGGTTATTAAAGCTAACTTTAGGAATATTGAAGCAATGGATTTGATGATTACCGCAATCCCAATCCAACCTTAATCAAATTATTTAATGAAAAGCATCAAAAACAAAAATGCCAATACAGTAATTATTGGCATTTTCTAAGCTAAACTCAAACTAACAAGCTCAATTCTTTTTATCCCACCAGAGCTTGGTATTGCCCTGATCTCCGTTCGCAGCAGAACTTTCCGAATTTAGTAATCCAATCGCAGTATTCACTGCTTCTTGGTTTGTTGATTGTTCAATTGCCACATATGGCATCCTTCTTGGAATTTCATCCACTGCTATATTTGGATTGATTGAATTTAAACGATTATACAAAGTTGGGTAACCCGTACGTCTGCGTTCTGCATAGGCTTCTTCACTATCTGGCCAGATGGCGATCCATTTTTGTGTAATGATCTGCTCTAACTGTCTTTCTAGGGAAGCACCAGATTCAAAAGCAACCGGAATGGTTGAAACCGCTGGGTTTGAAGCATCCAAAGCCGCGGGAACATTGGTGCTAGTAACATAGTCGTTCCCAGAAAGGTCGTTACCGTCATAACCTTGTTCTACATGAGATGCAGCAATACCTTGTTCATATAGGTCTTGAGAAGTACCGCCCATGTTCCACCCAAGTAAGGCTCCTTCGGCTCTCAGAAAAAAAGCTTCCGCTGCGCGGAGCACTACCCATGCAGGACCTGCAGTGTTGGCTGTAGTGTATTCTGTAGCCATGTTAGACGATGTGGAGTTAAAATCGGTTCCTGTTTTAGTAGTAGCTTCCTGTCCATTGCGCATTCCTTCAAAATTAAAGGTAACACCAGTGGGATCGTCTGTTGGATCTGGCGTAGCAGCTTCCGCGAAATATGTGGCCATACGCGGATCTTGATACCCTTTTAAGATACTCTCCACATCAGCACTCATCCGAAACTCTCCCCATTGGGTAATTGTTGTATAGTGGTTTCTAAATCTGTCAGTAGTCTCCAGAATTGCATTTTCTTCATTGAGGAGGATAACACCATCAGCAACGGCTTTTTCCGCTTCCGTTTGGGCAAGCCCCGCATCTACATAACGCACTCTCATAGCAAGACGTAACCTTAAGGTATTTGCTGTTTTTAACCAAAGGTCAACAGAACCGCCGTGAAGAATTTCGTCTGCACCATTCCATGCAGGTGCTACAGTACCAGCGTTCGCCTTCAGCACTGATACAGCTTCGTCTAAACTGGTGAAGAAATCTCTGTAGATTGATTCTTGCGAATCGTAGGGTAATGCATTCTCGGAAGTCAATACTTCAGAATAAGGAACTGGTCCCCACAAATCAGTTACCCGGTGAAAGGCATAGACTCGCCAAACCTTCATCATAGCCTCCTCAATAGCCAGCTCATTAGTACGTGCTATCTGTTCGGCAAAAACAACATTTCTAAGATTCTCCTCGTAGATATAAGTCCAAGCGCCATTAAGCCATCTTCCTACCAGTTCATATTGATCACTGCCAAAAACGGGCTGTGTGGTGGCAAAATAATTGGCATACACATCAGGGAATAAAGAGTGTCCCAACTGAAAAGGTCCTCTTCCATCATCATTGCCTTCGAATCTCATATAGTGTGGACCATAAAGTGCCGATTTGGCAAACAGCACAAACTCACTTTCAGTAGATGTAAGCGTTGCATTTGCGGGATCTGTATTCAGTTCCTTAAAATCATCGGTACAAGCTCCTAACGTAACACTTAATATTACTAGAGCGAATAGTGAATAAAATTTACTTTTTTTCATAGTTTCTTTTTTAAAAGCCAAAATTAAAAGATAGACCAAAAGTTCTTGTAGTTGGGGGAGCAAAAGATTCCCTACCTTCCGACGAATTCCCTGTAGATGCTACAGCCTCGGGATCTAATATCTCCGCATTATTTTTTAAGAAGAATAGATTGCGACCAACAAAGGATACACTTGCAGAGGTTAAAAATGTCTTATCCAAAAAGCGCTGAGGCACGGTATATCCAATAACAAGTTCCCGCAATCTAATGTTAGAAGCATCTCGAACAAATGCTTCACCTACAGCGGTATTACGACCGCCAAGTTTTGTCCATAGCGCTTCTGAAGTGGTAGAAATGGTATTGGGATTGCCATTAGCATCTACACCGTCGAATACCAGACCATCACGGCCATTTGCCGTGTAATTAGTTAACCCATTCCCTGCGAGAACTGCTTCTGTAAAGCTGATAACGTCACCCCCTTGTCTTATATCTATCAAAGCACTGAGCGTGAAATCCTTATACTTAAAACTGTTTCGTATACCACCCAACCAGTCCGGTGTAAAGTTAGCGGTTTTTACTTCCAAACCACTCGTGGTCACAGGGAGGCCATCGTCCCCGACAAGTACATTACCGTTATCGTCTCTAACATAGCCCCTGGTATACACATCTCCAAACTCTCCACCCACTTCTAGGCGGTACTCCCTTATAAAGTCAGTGAATTGGGATAGTGTAAAACTATCTGTTCCAGCTAAAGCAATAACCTCACTTTGGTTAGTGGCAAAATTGACATCCAAGTCCCAGGAGAAATCCGAATTGTCAATAATAGTTGCACCCATTACCAATTCTATACCAGTATTCTGAATATCACCGCCATTCACTACACGGTCTCTGCCTAATGTTCCTGGTGGAGCAGCCACCCTAAAAATTTGATCGGTTGTATTGGTGCGGTACCACGTTGCATCCAACCTCAATCTATTCTCAAGGAATCTTAAATCCATTCCCAATTCCAATGAGGTAGTTTCCTCTGGAAGTAAATCTGGATTCGGTAATACTTCATTCAATCTGGCGGTACCATTCTCTATTTCAACCTGAGGGTCAAGACCAAATGGGTCTGTGGCGTTACCAACCTCTGCATAAGATCCTCTAAGCTTTAAAAAGCTGATGGCCTCCGGTCACGCTACTAAGTCACTCAAAATGGCAGTAAGGCCTACTGAAGGATAAAAGAAGGAATTGTTTGCCGTAGGCAGGGTAGAATTCCAGTCGTTCCTTGCTGTTAAGTTGAGGAAAAGTGCATTTTTATATGAAATCTCACCAAAGCCGTAAACCGATTGAATTTCTTCTACCAAGGTTGGTGCTGTCCCATCAGCAACGTTACCTTGGTTTACGG
>JBCDGY010000291.1:0-4004 GCA_039414375.1 Bacteroidota bacterium
CGTCATCGACCAAGTTAAATTCATTATCAAAAGCATCAAATTGCGGTTGCTCTTCAGTCCCATAAAATACCTGGATAGAACTTTGATCAATCCTGTAATCGGTTTTTATCAATTCAAAACTCCTTCGGATGTTGGGGCCATCCCTTCGATCTACCAACCTTCCCGCTCCAAAGGTCAATTGCTTTCTCCCGAAAGTGAAGACAAAAGCATTCTCTTTTTGTGGAATCGTAAATTCGGCAAAGGCCTGATGAAGATCCAATTGATCATCTTCTAATGTTCTATCCATACCTCCGCTGGTAAAACCATGATACAGTTCGGCATATAAACGGATATTTTTACCAAAATGCACAGCGGAATTCAAATTCAGGCGTTGGGAATAATAACTATCATCTTCTTCGGTATAGTCTTCGTTGATGGTACTTTCAAAACGAGGTCGGTAGGCCCCGCCCAGGGTGAGGTAGATGGTTTTACTTTTGTTGAAGGGAATGAATTTTAGTCCTTGGGCAAACATCCGTTCATATTCCTTGGCTGTCTCCTCATTTTGCAGATAGCTATAGTTTTCATCGGCGCTATCATTCATAAATTCCGGAGGTTCTTTCTGCTCCTCTTCTTGGGACTGTATCCCAAGGACAATACATAGAGAAAAAAGGAGGGAAAAGCGTTTCGGGTTTCTCATTCTCAAAGCTTCGGTTGGTTAACTTTACATTACCACCCAAGTTAGCCTAAGCACCCATCCTGTGCATTAATCCAAATTAAGACGTTATAGATTCTACAATTTCTTCACTTTTTGTGTTTTCATTTTTTTCGCTTTGCCTTGCTTAGTGCCTCGGGAGTAACTCCCAAATACGAGGCAATCATCCTTTGTGGAATGCGACTTACAATTTGGGGGTAGGTGGCCACAAAATGTTGGTAGCGATCCAGGATGGATCCCCCCATAAGCATAATGACACGCTTTTGAAGGCCATCGATACGATGGATCATCTCCGGCATATTCTGATGGCTATTAAAAAAATTCTTATCCAAAACACTAACCACGGAGTCTTCCAAGGCATCAATGAATAGATCTGCCGGAACATTTGGGGGAATATGATCTACCATGATAGTACCTTCGGGGGCGAATAAGAAAATGTGCTCTTTTCCCTTCTTGTCAAGGGAATAACTGCGTAGCAACCCAGAATTTACTCGATATATCTTGGAATTTAATTCTCCCGGACGCTGCAGGATTTCTCCTTTTTTTAGGGTTATGGTGCTCATTAAATAAAATAAGCGCTAAAGTAAATTGCAAGTAGTCCCTGCGCATTAATTAAAATTAAGAAAGCTATTGCCGGGTTTGCAGGTACTGACCTTTTGATTTGCTTAGGGCCTCAGGAGTGACACCAAGATAGGAAGCAATCATTTTTTGTGGTACGCGATTTACAATTTGCGGATACGTGGTTACAAAGTGATGAAAGCGATCAATGATCGAAGAACTCATCAACATCACCACCCGCTTTTGTAACAAGCCCATCTGGCGCGCCATTTTATGAGCCTCTCTCCTGGCCGTTTTCAGATTCTTTTCACGAACTACGGCTGTAGTGTCTTCCAAGGCATCGATATATAATTCAGCCGGAAGATCCGATGGTAAATGATCGGTCATTACTGCTCCCTCGGCAGCAAAAAGAAAAATATGCTCTTTCCCTTTTTCATCTAGGAGATAACTGCGAAGCAGCCCGGTTTTCACCAGGAACACTTTGGTATCCTTGTCGCCAGGTCGCTGTAAAATAGCCCCTTTTTTAACCGTAATCTTTTTAACCATCGCCAGTATTACCGCTAATTTTCTTAAGGTACATAAAAAAGCTGTTAGCCCGAGGAGGAATGCCGAATATACTTTTCTACGACCACCGCTGTAAGGATAACAAGATAAAACTGTCCCATTAGTCCAACAAGCATGGACGCCTTCTGGGCTATGGGAATAACCGGCACAATTTCGCCATATCCGATCGTCAATAAGGTGATGTAGGCATAATACAGCATCCCTTCACTAAAAAGCACCATATCGTCCGTATTCAACAAAATACCCTTAAAGGCCCCTGGATGGGTCAACGCAATGGACATAAATAAAAAAAAGGCTAAAAATCCCAAAGAGATATACCCACTCATCAACCCCAATATAACATTCTTACTTACCTGAGTGGCTTGCCATACCTGTTTGACAATCTGCCAGGTAACCACAATATTAAAGATAAAAAAAACGGTAAGTCTCATCAAGACTCCCGTCTCGGATTCCTGCCTGTTGATCATCGAACTTCCGAATATAAAAGTAGCCAGCACAAAAAGCAATATAAAAAACCGTGTCATCCACTTCTTTTTTGAGATGATCAAAATTCCGGCCAATATACTTGCCAGATAGAATAGGGGAAGCAAAGCAAACTCATATAGGTTGGGGGGTACCAACAAGGATCCGAACAGGATAGCCAGTTGGATTACCAAAAAGATTTCAAAACGAAGTTGATATAACTTGTCAAACATTGGTCGTTACCGTATGAATATTCACTTTTTTCTGCTTTCCTTTCAATAGCACATCGCCAAGATGCCTGGACACAAAAAAATTATCCGTATTTAAATCGTTCAATAACTTTTCCGAAATGATAATCGGCACTTCATGTTTGTTGCATTCCGCCTGTATTCGAGCTGAAGTATTTATGACATCGCCATGATAGGCTACCTCTTTTTTTACCACCCCAACTTCAGCAACCATAAGAACACCTCCATGCAAACCTGCTTTAAAGATAGGTGAAGTACCATATTTATCAATGTAATACTTTTTTTTCTCCAAAAGCTTCTGTTGGAATGCGAAAAAGAGTTTGACACAGTTGTTATTGGACAACCCCTTTTGATAAGGCCAGCTCAACACAGCTTCATCCCCTACATACTGATAGATTTCGGCATCGTATTCAGGAACAACTTCATTCAAATCGTAGAAGCAGTCTTGAATCAACTGGCTGTACCTCAAATGTCCTAATTCTTCGGCAATTGCGGTCGATGATTTAAGGTCCAAAAACATAAAAATACGCTTCTCTTCTTTAGGTTCCCTGTACTTGCCGAAAAGCATTTTTACAAATACCCCTTTCCCAAACTTGTCATTGGCGATTTGCACAAAGGAAAAAATCAAGGCAGAAAAAATAATGTAGATAACTATGGCCCAAAAGGTTTTATCATATATCCACCACCCTCTATCATTGTCTATACCCAAATCATAGAATGTATTCGTTATTTCAATAACCAAGGTTGAAAGGATGATAATTGAAATAAGATATATTACGAAAGTAATAAGTAAAGTAAGTCCGATGGATATTCTTTTTGATAGGTATCTATCCAAAAGAAATTCTACAATGGCGCTTACCAAACCAATTAATAGACCAAAAAGTAAGAACATGGACAACGCACGGGAAAAGCCGTATTGAGTAGATACAACTATCCCTTCTTCTTCTGAGAGGCCGTAATATCTGAAAATGGAAAAAAGCACCATCGCCATTGTCCAATACACTACAGATTGCCCTAGCAGTTTAAGAAATTGTTGTGCGTTTCGTCCTTGTTCCTTCATCACTACGCATCCAATAGCGCTTCATCAAATTCGTACCCTTTGTAATTGACCTTAAAGAGGGCACTATACAGCGAAGGAATAAAGAGCAGGGTAATCACGGTTCCAAACAACAGGCCGATCATAATACTAACAGCCATACCTTCCCACATTTCACCTCCGGAAAGATACAACGGAACCAAGCCTAAAATCGTGGTAAATGTAGATAATAATATTGGTCGAAACCGCTTTAAACAAGCCGCTATAACCGAATCCTGATTCGTTCGACCGGAAGTCAATTCTACCTCCATACGATCGATGAGCACAATGGCATTGTTAATTACGATACCGGCCAAGGAGATAACACCCAGAAAAGGCATAAAGCCAAAAGCTTCCTGAAAAACCAGTAAACCAACAACCACGCCGATGATACCTAGTGGGATAG
>JBCDGY010000292.1:0-3969 GCA_039414375.1 Bacteroidota bacterium
ATTCTATTTCAAAAAATAAACGGCTGTTTAAACCATCAGGGAATCTTCCTTTTTTCAGTGGAGCACCCGGAGATTACCAGCAATTACGAATCATATCATAAAAATGATAAAAGGAGCAATTGGATTGTCGATAATTATTTTGATTCGGGAGAACGTACAAATAACTGGCATGGCAAGCCAGTGGTAAAATATCATAGGACATTTGAAGAATATTGGAAAATCATAAAGAATACCCAATTTGAGGTGGTAGAAATGAGAGAATCAAAGCCCATACCATCCAATTTTGAAAGTAAGGAAGAATACTTAAGAAGAAAACGGATTCCGCTTTTTTTGTTTTTTAAATTAAAGGGCAATTAGTTGTTTTATGAAAATCCACATTTTCGGTCCCTCAGGATCAGGTGTTACCACATTGGGAAAAGCATTGGCAACTGAAAAAACACCCTATTTTGATGTAGACGATTATTATTGGAAGCAAACAGAGATTCCGTTTTCTGAGAAAAGTCCCATTCCTGTTCGTCAGCAGCAAATATTAAATGATGTTGCTCCTTTTTCACATTGGATACTGGGTGGTTCTTTAATCAGCTGGGGTGATTTTATTAAGAATGATTTTGATTTGGTGGTGTATCTGTACGTTCCACAAGACATTCGAATAGCGCGTCTAAAAAAACGAGAATACGAGCGCTACGGCGATAAAATCCATACCGATACTTCAATGAAGAAAAAGTTTGCCGACTTTATAGCTTGGGCAAAGTTGTATGAAGACGATACTTTCAGGGGACGTAGTAGAAAAAATCACCTCCAGTGGCTGGAAACCTTAAAATGTCAGGTTATTAAGATTGAAGGCGATACAACAACGGTAGAACGCTCAACCGCTGTCAAAAATCAAATGAAAGTCCAAAAAAGCTACTTTTTTTCGTGTCTATAGTCTTTTTTGGACCAATTGTCACATACATAAATTTACATATGGTATTTAATAGGACAAACATTATAGCTTTCGTCAACACCTTTCAAAAGGCCAGTGCATCTAAAAATTTCGAAGAGGTCAAACCAATGATTCACCCCAAGGCCTTGTTTCGTTTTAATGACGGGGACTATCAAGGTATTACCAATATTAAAATGGCATTTGAAAATACGTGGTCACATGATATCAAAAACGAAAAGTATATAATGAATACTGTCGAAATAATTCATATCGACACTAATTCTGCCACGGTAACTTTTAATTATTTATGGTCAGGAGACACCCTAAAAGGACCTATACATATAGCAGGGCGGGGCACCCAAGTTTTGGTGGTACATGAAGGAGCACTTCAAATTATACTTGAACACCTTAGTCGATAGAACTATAAAATATCTTGGTGAAATCATTGAAAAACCATCATTTCTAAAAAGCAAAAAGCCGATGGAAAGCACCCATCGACTTAATTTCCAAGACTACAAATACGACCTAGAAGGTATAAATATCCTCATTAAGTATTTTGCCTGACTGGTCAATAAATAGGTTGACACTCTGTTTGTCATTACGAATACGAACACGGTAGCCTGTTACGCCATCTTCCCTTACAAAGCTTACTCGATTCAGTTGATGCCCTTTATATTGCTTAAAGATGATTTCTTTTAGGTTATCCGGTAAGGTATCTTGGTAGGGAATGGTATTGTCAAATCGTCTTGCATTGATGCCCTGATCTTTTCGCTCTACAAAACTGTTCGGTTCATTGGACTTTTTAACCAAATCAAAAGCATCATAAAGTTCACCAATGGCGGTGTATGATTCAAATGATAGTTTGTCATCCTCAATGGTAATGACCTGAAACAATTGGGTATTCTCTGCAGCCCGATCACGGTCAGCTTCCCATCCATCCCAGGCATTGGGGCGTAACTTGTACATTTTTCCCCCACTAACCGATACCACGTAAACGGTACCTGTTTTATCCCTTAGATTGACCCCATCCAAAACATTGTCACCTGGCGATACACGCCCTCTCGCATAGCTATGGTCATGCCCCTGTAAAACCAAATCAACCTCGTGCTTATCAAAAATAGGTTTCCATAGGTTTCTGAGTTCTTCGTTATCTCTACCCTCAGAGGCTGAGAACAACGGGTGGTGAAAGGTGACTACTTTCCATTTTTGAGATGTGTTTGAAAGCACCTCATCTACCCACTTGGCCTGCTTTTCGGTCTGTTCATTACTATTCAGACCGATGACTCGGGTATTTTGATAATCCATGTAATATACACTTTCCTTTAATCCTTCTGGACCATTTTCTGGTAACGTAAATTGAGGTTTCCATTGCGCCGATAAACTTCTTACCTTATTGGCGCGTTCCTCTTCATTTAAGGGTCGATATTCATGGTTGCCCGGAACGGGAAAAGAAGGCAAAGAACTGTGAATCCAGCCTCCCGCTATAAACCATTCTTCCCATTCTTGCTCACGATGCGCATTATTTACCAAATCGCCAGCATGTATTATAAAACTTGCATCTGGTGCTGTTTTATATCCTTCGCGGATCAATCGCGACCACAACTCTAGAATAAAATTTTGGGTATCGCCCACATACAAAAATGAAAACGAGCCCTCAGGATTATCACTGGCAGTTTTAAACTGGATCCACTCGCTCCAACGGTTTCCATCACCCACACGGTAGGCATAGGTCGTATTGGGTTGTAGGTCATTGAAGGTGGCCGAATGATAATTTGCAACGACTTTAGCAGTTTCAATTGCAGAAGCATCAAAAGTGGTTGTTTTTGCTGTAACGGTTTTTGCGTTACGCCAAAATTTTGGTGCCCCAGTAGCTATGGCTATCTCAGCAAAAGCTTCATTGATGATTGGGGCGGTGCGCCAAGTGATACTGGCTGTAGTGGCAGGATCTTCACCAAAATTAACCACTATCCTATCAGGATGTTCAGAAGGTTTGCTCCACTCGTCTCCAAAAAAGGGTTCTTGGTATGGGCGTTGCTCTTGCGAATGGCAGATTGTAAAATTTGCTACGATGGCTGTAAAAACCAAAAGTACTCTTCTCATATTTCGTTATTGAAAAGTCAAAACTATACTTGCCTCATTAGTTCTTTGTTAAAAGAATGATATTATTCTAAAAGCCAACGATTAGGGAAGAACGTATTTATGTGGTCATTTTGAATAGTTATTTGCACAAAGGGCCGTTCAAAAGATTGGAGGATTATAGGTTGACCAAAAGCTAACGGGAAGTTGAAGACTTCCCCGTTTCCAGGGCTTCAATTATCGTGAAATCTATCCAATAAGTATTACAAACCTTTTTCACTTCCATTTTTTTGCAATTTCCATTACACCTCTTTTTCATCATCCCTGATAGCTATCACCACTCCTTTTTCTTTGGCAAAACAACAACATCCTGATCTGAGGACGGCATAAACCAGGCCCCGCAAATGCGGGGTCTCTTTTTTATACGCCCATTTCATTTCAGGATGTTGTACTCCGATCAGCAACAAAAAAGGGTAACAGCGATAGGCCTTTAGATTTGTCTTATAGATGAAATCTATTATGATAATGATGTTGAAAAGAGGGGGTCTGGGGGAGACTCATAACCCACAATTTTGTTGATAAGTGTAATGGGGATGGGGAGAACCAAAGCGACGGCTAGGCACTGGGCCTTGATAGAGTTTCGGTCCCCATCCCTTTCCTTGAAGGATTTATGGAAATTTATATGGAGTAGATTGAAAAAGGACAGGGTGAACTTTAGCGACGGCCAGGCTAATGGCCTTTATAGTGTATCAGTCCCTGTCCTTTATAACCAGGTTGTCAGAACCATATAGGATTTTAGCCTTAGCTAGTAAAGGTCTTAGTTTAAACAACCTAATTAAACCAAAGTAAAAATATGGAAATTAAGGAGGTCATCGGAATCGATGTAAGCAAGTTGACATTGGATTGTTGTATCCATAAAAGCCAAGAGTTCAAAGTATTCAATAACGATTCAAAGGGCATCAAGAAACTGA
>JBCDGY010000293.1:0-3968 GCA_039414375.1 Bacteroidota bacterium
ATGGAGGATATCAAAATCACCATTAAAACTGGCAGTTCAGGAAATACCCCAGAAACGACCATAGTGCAACAAATTCCTATGGCAACAGCACCTTTGGCTACTACACCGCCTGCCGTGGAGACTGCAGCCCCCTCAGCGCCCTCTCAAAGGAGCGCCCCAGCCGAAGACGACTCTAAATACATTACCATTAAATCGCCCATTATTGGCACCTTTTACCGGAAACCCTCACCCGATAAACCCGTTTTTGTAGAAGTAGGCTCTACAATCGCCCCCGGAGATGTACTATGTGTTATTGAGGCCATGAAACTCTTTAACGACATAGAATCTGAAGTCTCGGGAAAAATTGTCAAGGTATTGGTGGACGACTCTTCTCCTGTAGAGTTTGATCAACCCTTATTTCTTGTAGATCCTAGTTAGGAAGTCTAAACTATTCCATTCCAAAATCTCAGGCTTCAAATCCAAAATTCCATATCGAAAACCCAACGTTGGGGAGATAGGAATTTGAATTTTAAATCAAAAACTATGTTCAAAAAAATATTGATTGCGAATAGAGGGGAGATAGCACTTCGGGTTATTAGAACTTGCAAGGAGATGGGCATTAAAACAGTAGCGGTCTATTCCAAAGCAGACGAGGAAAGCCTTCACGTTCGCTTTGCAGACGAGGCAGTTTGCATTGGTCCAGCCCCAAGTGCAGAGTCTTATCTTAAAATTCCCAATATTATAGCCGCCGCCGAAATTACCAATGCTGATGCTATTCACCCTGGATACGGTTTTCTTTCAGAAAATTCAAAGTTTTCCAAAATCTGTGCGGAGCACGATATTAAGTTTATCGGAGCATCTGGAGCTCAAATCGATAAAATGGGCGACAAAGCTACCGCTAAGGAAACCATGAAAAAAGCTGGTGTACCTACCATTCCTGGTTCTGAAGGACTGCTTAAAGATGTTGCTGATGCGCGCAAAGTAGCCAAGAAAATGGGCTACCCCGTTATGATCAAGGCTACTGCTGGTGGCGGTGGTAAAGGAATGCGTGCCATTTGGAGCGAAGATGAATTAGAAGGCAATTTCGAAAGTGCCGTACAGGAAGCTACCGCCGCTTTTGGCAATGGCGGTATGTATATGGAAAAGTTGATTGAGGAGCCAAGGCATATCGAGATACAAATTGTTGGAGATCAATATGGAAAAGCCTGCCACCTCTCGGAACGTGACTGTTCGGTGCAACGTAGACACCAAAAATTAACTGAAGAAACACCTTCCCCATTCATGACAGATAAACTGCGAGACGATATGGGGAAAGCTGCGATTAAAGCAGCCGAATATATTAAATATGAAGGGGCCGGAACGGTAGAGTTCCTAGTAGATAAGCACCGTAATTTCTACTTCATGGAGATGAATACCCGTATCCAAGTAGAACACCCTATTACTGAGCAAGTAATTGACTATGATTTGATCCGTGAGCAAATCTTAGTAGCCGGTGGGGTTCCAATTTCAGGAAAAAACTATACCCCAAAACTACACTCCATTGAATGTCGTATTAACGCTGAAGATCCCTTTAATGACTTTAGGCCCTCACCAGGGCGTATAAGCACCTTACATACCCCTGGGGGACACGGGGTGCGATTAGATACCCACGTGTATAGCGGGTATAGCATTCCCCCAAACTACGACTCCATGATTGCCAAGCTTATTACCACCGCTCAAACTAGGGAGGAAGCCATCAATAAGATGCGTAGGGCTTTGGACGAGTTTGTGATAGAAGGTGTTAAAACGACCATTCCCTTTCATCGACAACTGATGGACCACCCAGACTATTTGGCGGGTAATTACACGACCAAGTTTATGGAGGACTTTGAAATAGACTCAAAATATTTAGACTAATTCCTAACCCCGAGCCATCGGGGTTTTTTGGCAATATAATGGAGCTCAGCTATTGGGAATATAAAACATGGCTTCGTGACGTAGATTTCACAGTTATAGGTAGTGGTATCGTTGGCCTTAGTACTGCGCTCCACCTTAAACAACAATATCCCAAGGCAAAGATTCTCGTACTGGAAAAAGGAACTTTACCGCAAGGAGCAAGTACCAAAAATGCAGGCTTTGCTTGCTTCGGCAGTATCTCTGAGCTTTTGGACGATTTAAACACCCATTCGGAAGAGACCATATTTGAAATGGTAAGCCAGCGATGGCAAGGTATCCAACTGCTTTTAAAACTTCTTGGCCCCAAAGCTATCGATTACCAACGCTTTGGAGGGCACGAGCTCTTTTTAAACAAAGACGAAAGACTATTTGAACGGTGCCTTGACCAAATGGAAGCCATAAATACTTTATTATCTCCCATTTTTAAAGGAAAACCATTTGAAAAAACACAAAACAAATTTGGTTTCCAACATATTGCCTCAGAATACATTACCCATCGTTTTGAAGGACAGTTGGATACTGGAAAAATGATGCTACACCTTTTAAACTTAGTAAAGCAGCAGGGTATATTTATTTTAAACCAAGTAGCCGCCCTTGGTTTTGAAGACATTGGAAAAGAGGTTCTTGTAAAGACCCAGGAATTGGATTTTAGCACTGCTACCCTACTAATTACCACAAATGGTTTTGCCGCAACACTATTAGCGGAAGCCGTAAAACCTGCTCGGGCCCAGGTATTGGTCACCCAACCTATCAAAGGGTTATCAATTCAAGGTACCTTTCATATCGATCAGGGGTATTATTATTTCCGAAATATCGATGGGCGGGTGCTTTTAGGAGGAGGTCGTAACTTGGATTTTGACGGAGAAACAACGATGTCTTTTGGCCAAACCACCCTTATCCAAGAGCATCTTGAGACACTCCTAAAACAAGTGATCTTGCCCCATACTGATTTTGAAATTGCACATCGTTGGAGTGGTATTATGGGCATGGGACCTCAAAAACAGCCTATTATTAAACAGCTATCCAACCGCGTATACTGTGGTGTCCGCTTAGGGGGGATGGGAGTAGCTATCGGTAGTTTGGTGGGCCATAAACTAGCCCACTTGATATAAAACTGGATTACAACATAAAACCCATAAATCCATCATTACAATCTCTTATACAATTTTACCCTAGCTCATCTAAAACTATCAAAGAACCTTATTGTCAGTGATTCCATACTTATAAATAAACATCTCGAGAAGTTTAATTTACCATTTTTACTATGCTTTTAGGCCATGGATCTTCGAATTCATAACCATCTTTCCAGAGTTCTATTTCTTTTTCTGTAAGAAAACAGAATTTTAGCGCATTGGTAAATTGGTCTACCTGTGTTTTATCTCCGATAACCGTAAGTTCACAGTGACGATCACCAAAACGCCCAGACTCTTTTTCTAGTTTTTCTTTGAGTAGTTTTATCTCCATTTTTGAAAGACCGTTGTTCTCGTCTGCAAGAATTCCTGATCGCCAAGACCCAATTAATTCTAGGTTAATACCGCCGGCTGCTTGATTCCAAAGCAGCAAATGTTTGTCTCGACTCGCAAGCCAGAAAAAACCTTTACTTCGATAAATTCTTTTATCAAGATAACGATGACAACTATCCCAAAGACGTTGTGGATGGAATGGGCGGTCATCTTTTATAACTCTAGTTGCCATGTCATATGGTTTATCGGCTTGTTCCTCCGATTCTAACAAAGGTTTTAACTCCTGAATTAACTTTTCTACCCTAAAATAATCATACTCCTTAAGTGCTAACAAAGATGCAATATCCAGTTTTCCGAATACTACTGAATGTGTGGAGACATATGGGTTAATATCCTGAATAAACGCGGCAATTTCTGGTAATTTAGCCTTTTCTATACGATCAGCCTTAGTAAGAATTAAATGACTACAGAAAAGGATTTGCTCTATCAATAGGTTAATTGTTTCTCGCTTACCCTTTACCATGCTACGTTGCAAGCTAGGAATAAGATTTTCTCCATACTTGTAATCATGGGCTAGCATTAAGCTATCAA
>JBCDGY010000294.1:0-3968 GCA_039414375.1 Bacteroidota bacterium
CAACTGAACTACCAGACCAAGGATTTTATCACAATTATTATTGAGACTCCTGCAACAGCGGGATTCAAATCTTGTTCAATGCTTTTTTAAAGCGAGGGCAAATATACCCACATCTTTCGGTTTGGGCAAAACTTTTTTACTCGCCTTAGCTATTTAAATAATTTGCAAGGAAGTAGCTTAGAAGATAAATACGTTTAAAGAGCGTTTTTTATAGTCAAATTGGCATTATACTTCAGCCAAATTTTTGTCGCTCAACCAAAAAAGTATTCAATACCGTTGAAAAATCAGCATGGATGTCTACAGGTCTATAACGAATATGATACCGCATACACTGTAACTTTAACCGCTTCAAATATCCTTCCATCGCCACTTTGTAACCCTCTCGAACTTGTTCTGCATGCAAATCCACATGGAGGCCTGTTTCCACATCCAAGAAGCGCTTAGGGGTATTGTCAAAATCAAAATCAGCTTCTAAACGCTGATCCAACAAGTGAAATAAGACCACCTCGTGTTTGTTATACTTTAAATGACGTAAGGCTTCAAAAAGCTGTTGCTCTTCCACTTCAGTTTGCAACATATCTGAAAACACAAAGAGCAAACTACGCCGATGCATCTTTTCGGCGATCTGATGTAAGAATTGATACGTTTTTGTGGTGCCCTCGGTTTTCCCCGGAGAAACCAATCCATTCAACTGCGCCAGTAACATTTGAAAATGACGTTCACTACTTTTTTCAGGAGCGTAAAAGCTATACGTATTGGAATATACGCTTAGCCCCACGGCGTCTCTTTGTTTTTTGAGTAGCGTCATCAAAGCTGCAATAGCGAGCACCCCAAAACCCAACTTGTGAAGGTGTTCGGAACTAAGTTGGTCTATTTGCGGAAAATACATGGAGGGAGAATTGTCTAAAATCATATGACAACGTAGGTTGGTCTCCTCCTCATATCGTTTGGTATACAGTTTATCCGTACGTGCAAAAAGCTTCCAATCAATATGCTTGGTGCTTTCTCCGGGATTGTAAATCTTGTGTTCGGCAAACTCGGCTGAAAAGCCATGAAAGGGGCTCTTGTGAATACCGCTAATAAAACCTTCGACTACCTGGCCCGCTAACAACTCCAGGTTTTGAAAAAGCTTAGTATTCTGTAAAGCCGATCGTACATCCATATCCCTCAATATACACAAAAAGGCCCAGCGATTGCTGGGCCTTTCTTGAAATTTTTAAGGCGTACCGCTACAATGCAGCATCTATAGCTTCGGTATATACATTTTTTGGAGACACGCCCACTTGGCGACTTACAATCTCTCCGTTCTTAAAAACCAAAACGGTTGGAATGTTACGCACTCCATATTTAGAAGCAAACTGCTGATTAGCATCCACATCTACTTTACCGACAACTGCCTTGCCATCGTATTCCTCGCTTACCTCTTCAATGATAGGCCCTACCATACGGCATGGTCCACACCAAGCAGCCCAAAAGTCTACCATTACCGGTTTGTCACTTTTAAGAACTACCTCATCAAATGTAGCATCAGTTATTTCTAGTGCCATAATTACGCTTTTTGAATTGTGTAAAGTTAGTCAAATACCTATCCGCTTCCTTACGCCATTAACATACGTTTTGGTTATCAGTAAATTGGAAAAACCAATGTTCTAGTTGAGTTTGTAGTGTACTTCTTGATTTTCTAACGAAGCCAATAGGTCGCTACTAATGTTTACTTGTTGTTTACGGCTAGAGAGGTTCAGTTTAATCTCCTCTTCCATCTCATAAATCACAAAATTAAGCGGATGCGATCCCTTATGTGCGGAGAGGGTTTCTTGTAGTGCTTGTATACGCTTTTCGTGCAAAGCTGCCACATTGAGTTTTATAGTCAGCTTTTTGGCATAGGCATCCATCACATCTTGCAGCTGTTTAAATTCATTAAACTGCAATCGTGCCTCTCCTTTTTTACCAGTGTCGCGGTTAACCCACCCTTCGCGTACATATACCTTGAGGTGTACAAAGGAATTGATCATTAAAAAGTGTCGAAACTTTAAGTATTCTTCTCCAAAAATGCGAAACTCATGGGTGTCTGTATAATCTTCTAAGGTGAAGAGCCCCCATCCCCTACCGTTCTTAGAAACACGGTGCTGCACATCGGTAATGACCCCCGCAAAAGTGAGTTCCCGGTTGACATAAGCTTCCAAATCGTCTTTGAATACCGCAATACTGGCATTGCAAAAGGCAGTGATTTCTTTCTTAAAATCGTCTAAGGGGTGTCCTGAAATATATATACCAACTACCTCTTTCTCTCGGCGTAGCTTTTCCATGGTGCTCCAGTCTTCGCAAGGCGGCACCACAGGCTCTGGTATTTGTACTTCGCTAGCGTCTCCGAAAAGACTTACCTGTGCTGAGTCTCGATTCTCTTGGTACTTCGCGCCATAACGCACCACTTTGTCCAAAAAGCTTATGCCATCACCTTCTTGGTGAAAATACTGTGCTCGATGGGTAGCTTGAAAAGAATCAAAGCCGCCAGCAAGCACTAAGTTTTCAAAAGCTTTTTTATTAGCAGAACGTAGGTCTACTCGCTTGGCCATATCGAAGATAGAACGATAGGCCCCTTCTTCTTTACGCTCAGCTACAATGGCTTCTACCGCAGAACGCCCTACGCCTTTAATGGCTCCCATACCAAAACGCACGGCATTATCTTTATTTACGGCAAACTTGTAATACGACTCGTTTACATCTGGCCCCAATACTTCCAATCCCATACGTTTGGCCTCTTCCATAAAAAAGGTCACCTGTTTGATATCGTTCATGTTATTGGACAGCACAGCAGCCATATACTCTGCGGGGTAATGTGCTTTTAGGTAAGCCGTTTGGTAAGCGATGTAAGCGTAGCAGGTAGAGTGACTTTTATTGAAGGCATAGGAGGCAAAGGCTTCCCAATCTTTCCAAATTTTTTCTAAGATAGGTCTGGGGTGACCCTTCTTTTCTCCTCCATCCAAAAACTGGGGTTTTAGTTTTTGAAGCAAGGTGAAAATCTTTTTCCCCATAGCCTTTCGCAATACATCAGCATCACCCTTAGAAAAGCCTGCTAATTTCTGAGATAACCGCATCACCTGCTCTTGGTATACGGTAATCCCATAAGTGTCTTTTAAAAACTCTTCCATCTCAGGGAGGTCGTAGCTGATCTCCTCTTCTCCATGCTTTCTGGCAATAAAGCTCGGGATATACTCCATGGGACCGGGGCGATAGAGGGCGTTCATTGCAATAAGGTCATCAAAAACCGTGGGTTTTAAGCTTTTCATGTGCTTTTGCATCCCAGGAGATTCATATTGAAAGATACCGACCGTTTCTCCACGTTGGAACAGTTCGTAGGTAGCGGTATCATCCAGGGGAAATTCATCGGGCACCAACACTTCACCAGTGCGCGCTTTTACAATCTTAACGGTGTCTTTGATGAGCGTTAGGGTTTTAAGGCCCAAAAAGTCCATTTTTAGCAGCCCCGCATCTTCCACAACCGAATTATCGAACTGGGTAACATACAAGTCGGAGTCTTTGGCTGTGGCTATGGGCACATAGTTGGTGATATCGTCTGGCGTGATGATCACCCCACAGGCATGGATACCCGTATTACGTACTGATCCTTCCAGAACCCGTGCCATATTTACAGTGCGCCCTTCTAAATCATCGGTCTCTGCAATGTTGAGCAGCTGATTGATCTTTAGCATATCATCAGAGCGGAACTTTTTTCGGAGCTCACTTTCTTCTTGACCAAAAATTTTCCCAAGCTTACCCATGGTGGGAATGAGCTTGGCAATGCGGTCGGCATCATTTAACGGTAGGTCTAGCACGCGAGCCGTATCTCTAATAGAAGATTTCGCTGCCATAGTACCATAGGTAATAATCTGCGCAACCTGATTAGATCCATATTTTTCGATGACATACTCCATCACCTTACCACGACCCTCATCATCAAAATCAATATC
>JBCDGY010000295.1:0-3962 GCA_039414375.1 Bacteroidota bacterium
AAAAATGCCAAGGTAAAAGGCGAGGTTGGGCGCACTAATTCCAGAAAAGTAACGGTTTCCTCAAAATCACCAAAAACCCCATTTTTTTGAAGCGTTTGTAAAACGGTGTTGTTCTTTAGCTCACTTCTAAAGCGATCTAAATCATTAATCTTTAAAATAGCCGAATAATTGGGAGGAAAGTATTCCAGTACTGTTTCGGTTGTACGCTCTTTAGTTTGACAGCCTACAGTAAGGAGCAAGAGCAATAGCCATCGAAATTTCATGTAATCCGCTTTAGCACAAAGTTACGGTGTTTCGCCAAACCCAAAGGTCAATTGCTCCGGGAGTTGCTTAAAGGTCTTGCGATGGTAGGGGGTTATTCCATATTGTCGAATGGCTGCCCGGTGCTCAGCAGTGGGATACCCCTTATTGCTGATCCAATTATACATGGGATATTCTTCGTGGAGCTTTGCCATAAAGGCATCTCTATAGGTTTTTGCCAATACCGATGCTGCTGCGATACTAAGGTATTTGCTGTCTCCTTTTACTACACATTGGTGAGGGATATTTCTAAAAGGTTTAAAACGATTTCCATCTACCAAAATAAGGTTAGGCAATTGCGGCATAGCTTCCAGGCAACGATGCATGGCTAGTAGGGAAGCATTGAGTATGTTGAGCTTATCAATTTCTGCTTCGTGAACATGAACTACTTTGAAAAAATCTGCTGCCTGTTCCAAAATGGGTTTTAAAGTAGCTCTATGGCCTTTAGATAGTTGTTTGGAATCATTTAAGAGCGCGTTTTCGAAGTTGGGAGGTAAAACGATACATGCCGCGGTTACCGGACCGGCTAGGCAGCCCCTTCCTGCCTCATCTGTACCTACTATAGGAGGTTCCCCGGGATATCTTTGTAACTTATTTTTGGGTGACATGTGCTTTTCTTTTAAGACTTAGGGGCTTTTACTGCATGGTCAAAAATATCGACCCATCAATATTATGAGAAATCTATGCTTGCTCAAAATTTTAAAGGCTTACTATCCCGAGGTACATGGGTTAAATGTCGTTGACTGTAGCACTATCCAAATACTTTGAAGTTTACCGAGGGGTCAATCTGCTAATACATATTGAACTCATTTAAACTTTTTCAATTGGCTAAAAAATCGATCTTTTTCACCCATTTTTCGTCTTTTCATCCTTTCGTAGCCCAGCTATGTAACTCAAAAAAGACTTCAATTGGTCAAAAAATCTCTGATTTTCGCTTCAATCCAAAAAGTTTAAATGAGTTCATTGCCAACGCTAATAACATATCATCTAAAACCAAATAAACACTTATAATCCCTGTTGAAAGGTAAAAACTGCTATCAATAATTTAACGAGACATTGGTAGCATGACTTAAAAAGTGTTCCCATATTCAATCTATGGGAAGTATCTTCCCTATCATAGATTTTGAAGCCTCAAAACCAACAAGTTAGTGCGAGTTAAAATGTTATCCAACATCAAACTTTCCACGTACTTTGAATTTTGCAAAGGTCTCTTAACGTTGTTTTCTACTGGAAAAAGTAATTTAGTTTTTTAAATAAGGGGAATGCGATACTTTATTTTATGGTTTGCGTTTATGGTTTTTGGGCTGGTTAATGTCAGGGGCCAGGTAGATTCTTTGGCGGTTAAGGTGAAAGATACCACCCAGATAAGCCCAACAGTTGCGACGCCAGAAAGCGAAGACACAATATTGCCTGGAGAAAAGCAGTTAGATTCGCTGGCTACTCAGGTAAAGGATTCTACCCAGATAGGTCCAATAATT
The DNA here is from genome assembly GCA_039414375.1 of Bacteroidota bacterium. Classification (GTDB taxonomy): domain Bacteria; phylum Bacteroidota; class Bacteroidia; order Flavobacteriales; family Flavobacteriaceae; genus Croceivirga. The sequence goes on from JBCDGY010000295.1 coordinate 1,779, forward strand.
GCAAGGCCCGAAGCGGAAAAGGCAAGAGGGCAAAAAGAAATGCAGCTAGATTCCTTGGCGATTACCGCTAAAGATTCTACTCAGACCGGGCCAATATCCTCAAAACTGAAAGGAGAAAACGCAGCAGAAGAAGAGAAAAGGGAGCTTACTATTGCCAATTACAAGATCATTTCTCACCAGCGCGATACCATCATATTAGATACTTCTTTAACCATTCAAAAAGAGTATCGATATAATTTTTTGAGAAAGGATGACTTTGAATTAATGCCTTTTAGCAACTTGGGGCAACCTTATAACAGTTTAGGGGTAGATTTTGAAGCTGCTGATTTTTATCCAGATATCGGAGCAAGAGCGCGCCATTTCGGCTTTTTTGAAACGGAGGATATCAATTATTACAATGTGGGTACCCCAATGACCGAACTGTTTTTTAAAACAACCTTAGAACAGGGCCAGTTGCTCGATGCGCTATTAACCTTCAACCTCTCTGAACGCTTGAATATTTCTTTGGCCTACATCGGTTTTAGATCTTTGGGTAAGTTTGAGTTTGATCAAGGGCAGTCAGGACGTTTTAGAGCTACTTTCAATTACGTTACCCAGAATAACCGATATATGGTTAGGGGGCATTACGCAGGTCAAGAGTTGGACGGAGAGGAAAATGGGGGGCTACTCAATAAAGAATTGCAATTTGAATCTGGTGATGAAGACTTTGACGATCGTTCTAGAATTGACGTCCTTTTTACCAATGCCAATAATACTGTTAATAGCAAGCGCTATTTTTTGGACCACCAATTTAATCTGGTGAGACCTCGAAAGGATTCTTTAAAAACACGCACAACCACTTTAGCGATAGGCCATCAATTTAGTTACGAAACCAAATCCTATAGTTTTAATCAAACTTCAACCAGTGCCGCCTTTGGTACCGAAGTGTTGCAAAGTCCTATTCGCGATAAAGCTTTCTTGCGCACAACATACAATCAATTATCGGCGATATTTTCGAACAAGACCTTAGGTCGATTATCAGGGGGATTTCATTTTTACAACTACGACTATTCCTTAAAAAGCATTTTAATACGTACAGAAGGTACCGTTCCTGGTCAATTAAAAGGTAGCGAGTTGGCCCTTGGAGGAGATTACCAGAATCGTATAGGGGGCTTTGAATTAAAAGGGAAGCTTCGATACAATCTTGCTGGCGACCTTACAGGGACGCTCTTCGATGTTTCTGCCGGTTATGCCTTTAATGACAATAACCGTATTGAAGCTAGTATATACGGATCCTCTAGAATGCCCAATTTCAATTTTCTATTACACCAAAGTGATTATTTGAATTACAATTGGTTTAATCTCGACAATTACGAAAAACAACAAGTACAGTCCATCGGTTTCCGATTTGTATCGAGTTTGTTGGGATCCGCTTCAGCGAAACTCACTAATATTGATAATTATACCTATTTCGGTCTAGAGGGAGGTGTTCCTGGGGTTGGAGAAAGTGAGGTGGAAAATAACAGTATTTTGTTGCCTTTTGTACGGCCATTTCAAACCTCGGAAAGCCTTCAATACCTTAAAGTAAAGTATCAAAAGGAATTACGCTGGCGCAAATGGGCACTGAACAATACGGTGATGTACCAGCAGGTATCCCAGGAAGGGGCTGTATTTAATGTGCCAGAAATAGTCACCAGGAATACCTTATACTTTTCCAGTGAGGTATTTAAGAAAGCGATGTTCATACAAACAGGAGTAACCTTTAAATACTTCACCGCCTATGCAATGGATGCATACAACCCGCTTTTGGGAGAATTTTATGTGCAGAATAGAGAAACATTAGGGGCATATCCTTTGATTGACTTCTTTATCAATGCCAGGGTTAGGCAAACCCGTATCTATTTAAAGGCGGAACATTTGAATACTGTTTGGGATAGAGAGTTCAATTACTATGCTGCACCAAACTATCCTTATCGCGATTTTGTGATACGTTTTGGTCTAGTTTGGAATTTCTTTTCTTAAAAATAGCAGAAAAATGGTCTGTGAATTATTGTAATTCAGGCACTTGTATTTTTCCCTCAAAAAAAGATAAAAATAATAGCGAATGTTGTTTGCCGGATAAAACTACTCTTTCTATATTTGCACCCGCTTTGGAGACGAAGGGATATCAGTTTAGGGATTGAGATTGGAAGATTTTGACAATAA
>JBCDGY010000296.1:0-3962 GCA_039414375.1 Bacteroidota bacterium
GTACTAGTTCCTGATTGAGTGCTTCATAAGAGAGGCCCTTCTCGTAAAAACGGCGTTTATTGCGATTGTAAATCAGAGTTGCTGGAATACCGCCCCCCCAATCTGCATGCACTTGGGGGATCCACTCATTCATATCCGGATCATCTAAAATCACCACCTCTCCTTGTAGTTGATGTTTCTCTACAAAAGGCACTAAGCGTTTTTCCCACATACCGGGCATGTCCAAACTTACCAACACTAAGGAGACATTATTGTCTTTTTGTTCTTGAAAGGTGCGTTCAAAACCCGGCAACTCCTCTATACAGGGCTTACACCAAGTGGCCCAAAAATTAACGATGTAAGTTTTATCATCTTCTTTATGCAAAAGGGGAGCCAAGGCTTCGTAATCGTAAATAGGCAGGCCTATATTTTCAGCAAAAGTATCTTCAGACACCTGATTGGCAACGATAGTTTTGTCCGCTATGACATCCTTAGATCCATTTTTACATGCAACCATCAAAAACAATAATGCTGTGAGGTTTAGATACTTTACCTTCTCAATCATAAATCTAAATTAGCCAATGCCCAAAAGCCCTTTTTGAGGTTTAACAAAAATTTATCGGTCAATCTCTTGTAAAAGAAATGAACTCCATTATATATTTGTATATACAATAGTTGTAATAACATGAACGTAGAAGGTCATATAAAGAGCCAAAAAGCTATTCCTATAGGAACCAAAACCCTTATTCACCTTCAGTTGGTTTCTAATAAAGTAACCGACGCTCTTGGTTTGGCGCTTAAACCTCATGATGTATCGCTACAACAGTTTAACGTATTGCGCATTCTAAGGGGTCAACACGGAGAGCCCGCCAATTTATCGACCATTAACGAACGAATGGTTTCTAAAATGAGTAATACCACCCGATTGGTAGACAAGCTATTGCGCAAGGGCTATGTACGAAGAGAGGTATGCCAAACCAACCGTCGCAAGGTGGAAATTTTTATTACCCCACAAGGAAAAGAAGCACTATTACTTATGGACAAAGCCATAGAAAATGCCGAAAACATCCTTTTAGCGCAGTGCTCTATCCCCGATATGCAACAAATAAACCGCTTACTTGATAAATTTTAATGATGAACCCTATTCTACAAAGCCGAAACTGGCGCTACGCCACCAAAAAATTTGACCCAACCAAAAAAGTATCAGAGGAAGATTTAGCAGTGCTGTTAGAAGCTACACGTTTGAGTGCATCTTCTTATGGCCTACAACCCTATCATATTTATGTAATCACTGATCAAGAGCTTAAAAAAGCATTGCGCAAGGCATCTTGGGATCAGTCACAAATAGAAGATGCTTCACATATTATTGTTTTTGCCAATTACAGCGATTTTGATGGGGCTTTAGTAGACGACTATTTAGAGCTGACCTCAGCAACCAGAGCTATTCCGCTACCAAAGCTTCAGGGATATGGTGATTTTATGAAATCTACCCTGCTAGGGCTACCTACTGCGAGCAAAAATGATTGGACTATAAAACAAGCGTATCTAGCTCTTGGCAATTTGATGCAGGCGGCCGCGGAGTTACAAATAGATACTTGCCCTATGGAGGGCTTTGAAGCTGAAAAGTACAACGACCTTTTGGGTCTTACCGATAAAAATCAAAACACTGCGGTGGTGCTCCCCATTGGTTATCGCTCAGAGGAAGATCAAACACAGCACCTCGCCAAAGTACGGCGTACAAACGAAGCATTATTTACCCATATATAAATCTGAAAACAACAATTAATTTTTTAAAAACATGAAAACAAGAACATTGAGTTTAGTATTGACTTTGGCGTTTAGTACCCTAGTATTAGCCCATAATAAGGATGACGACAAAAAAACTGTAAATGCTGAAAAAAGTAAGGTAACCTGGAAAGCCTATAAAGTAACCGGTTCGCACATGGGTACTGTAGCCTTGCAATCGGGTAGCCTGATGTTTGATGGCGCAACACTGACAGGAGGAGAGTTTACGGTGAACATGACGACTATTAATACTACTGACCTTGAAGGCGAATACAAAGACAAGTTGGACGGCCACCTAAAATCTGATGACTTTTTCGGTATTGCCAAATATCCTAAGGCCACTTTAGTCTTTACAGATGTAAAAGCAAGCGGTAAAAATTCTTATGCCGTAACTGGCGATTTAACCATAAAAGGGATTACCAAATCCATCACTTTTGATATGTCCATTTACGGTAGCAAAGCAACGGCCACTTTAAAAGTGGATCGTGCCGAGTATAATGTACGTTACGGTTCTGGTAGCTTTTTTGACAATCTAGGAGACAAGGTAATCTACGATGAATTCGACCTAGTGGTGGATTTAGAGTTCTAAAACACTCCTAAACACGAGCAATTTTGCTCTCAAAAAGGAATTGCAGCAGGACTTTAATTTTTGTTTGCATTCCTCAATTACATTGCTATCTTTACCATTATGAAAAATGGTATTAACAAAATCTGGTGGTGGAACAGCGCACAGCGTAATCCGTGAGCTTGTCCTAACACCAACAATATATAAGGCCTGTCTTCACGACAGGCCTTTTTTTGATTAAAGAAGCCAATGATGACATACCAACTAAAAACTGAATTTCAACAGATACTAGCAGATACTATTACTCCTGTTAGTGTATACCTCAAGATTAGGGATCATTTTCCGAATAGTATTCTTTTAGAGAGTAGTGATTACCATGCCAATGACAATAGTTTCTCGTATATCTGTTGCAATCCCATAGCTGCTATTAGTATCGCGAACGAAATGGTCACCGAAAACTATCCCGATGGCACCCATTCTTCGAAGCCGCTTGATGCAAAGGAGCCAGTTACCGAAGTATTGGATCGTTTTGCGAGTGCTTTTGAAGCTACTCATATGGACTTTAAGTTTACGCATAATGGGCTATTTGGATATATCGCCTATGATGCCGTGCGCTATTTTGAAGATCTCGAATTAGTTAAAAAAGACAATTCTGTAGCCATCCCAGATATATACTATGCAGTATATCAAAATATAATTGCCATCAATCACTTTAAAAACGAGGCCTATATTTTTTGCCATTCAGTGGATGGTAAAAGCAATATTGCTGACATAGCACAGCTACTCAATGTTCGCAACTTTGCTACTTATAATTTCAAACGCGAAGGCAATGTACAATCGAATTTGGAGGATGAAGCGTACAAGGAACATGTCAACTTTGCCAAGCAACACTGCCAAAGGGGGGATGTATTTCAGTTGGTACTTTCGCGTCGTTTTTCTCAAGGTTTCAAAGGAGATGAGTTTAATGTATACCGTGCGTTGCGTTCTATTAATCCCTCGCCTTATTTGTTTTTCTTTGATTATGGTGATTTCAAAATTTTTGGTAGCTCTCCCGAGGCACAGCTGATTGTCCAGGACGGGAAAGCTGAAATTCACCCTATTGCCGGCACTTATAAAAGAACCGGTAATGATGAAAAGGACGCTGCATTGGCCAAAAAGTTAGCTGCAGACGACAAAGAAAACAGTGAGCATGTGATGTTGGTAGATCTTGCGAGAAACGACCTTAGTCGCAATGGCCATGCTGTCGATGTGGAAACCTATCGTGAAGTGCAATACTTCTCCCATGTTATCCATTTGGTTTCTAAGGTCACCGGAACCAAAAAGCCGGATATTCCCACTTTAAAAATCGTAGCGGACACCTTTCCCGCAGGTACTTTAAGTGGGGCACCAAAACACCGTGCCATGCAGCTCATTGAGCAATATGAAAAAACGAGTCGTGGGTATTATGGAGGGGCCATTGGTTTTATGGATTTTAAAGGCAATTTTAACCATGCCATTATGATACGGACTTTTCTCAGCAAAAACCATCAGCTTCATTTTCAGGCTGGGGCAGGACTCGTAGCAGCCTCAGACCCCGATGACGAATTGCAAGAAACCTATAACAAACTAGGGGCTTTAAACAAAGCACTTGAAA
>JBCDGY010000297.1:0-3938 GCA_039414375.1 Bacteroidota bacterium
GAGGACTTAAAATTTTTGAAAAGTCCGCAATCTTCCATAGTTTGATTAATCAACTACTCTTTTTTAGTCTTTCTACAAAGGTGTTTTATCCTTATTAAAGATATAAGTATACAACCACATTATGGTGAAAGTAGGGATCAAGTCTGGTCCGGGTACCAATTCTTCCAGTAGGGTAACTATACCCGCTATTTGCCCGACTCTGCCCTTGTACATTTTGGTCATCAACCAGCCCGCTAAGGGTGCCCAAAAAACGTCAATAACATCTCCTAAGACGGGCAAAAAGAAGGAAGCCATACCAATGGCATCTAATAGCAATCCTTGCCAGAGCTTACGTTTACGTTGCGCATTAGGTACTGTTACTTTCATACTAAAGAATTACCCTCAAAGCTACCGAAGTCTGATCAATATAAACTAACCCATTGGAAGATCCGCCTTGATTTATTACATCAGGACTTAGCTACCAATTTATCTCCAAAGTGCTGATTTAATTTTTCGATCTTAGGCCGTATTACCATCTGGCAGTAGGGTTGACTGCCATGATCATTGTAATAATTATGGTGTTCCTGTTCCGCAGGATAAAAAGGATGTTCTGTAGTAACTTCGGTTACTATGGGGTTACCAAATACTTTGGCTTTTTCCAATCGTTCGATATAATCGATAGCAGCAAGACGCTGTTCTTCAGAGGTGTAAAAAATACCACTTCGGTATTGGGTGCCAACATCATTGCCTTGACGGTTTAGTGTTGTCGGATCATGAGTTCCAAAAAACAGTTCTAAGAGGGCTTCATAGGTCACTACCTGGGGATCAAAAATGACTTTTACCGCCTCTGCATGTCCCGTTCTCCCCGAACATACCTCTCGATAGGCAGGGTTTTTAATCGTTCCTCCGGTGTAGCCCGAAAGCACTTCTTTAACCCCATTTACCCGTTGAAATACCGCTTCGGTACACCAAAAACAGCCATTGGCAAAAATGGCCGTTTCCCATTTGTTTTCTTGTTGTGCTTCCATAGAAGATGAATATTTTACATTTCGAAGTAAAAAACAACCCTCTTCCCTTCTTTAACTTTAGATTAATATTTTAGACAGCGCCTACTCAGAATTTTTTCTTGCTTGTTTTACATTATGAAACCATGTTTTGTTGCCCTAAACGCTATCCAAATAGGAAATGGTGTGCTTAATCTCCTAAACTATTGCTCCCTAATAGGCTTATGGTTATTTTCACCGTTCGAAATATGATTTCATGATCATAGCCAAAAATATTCATAAGTCCTATGGGGACCTTGCTGTCCTTAAAGGTGTTGATTTGGAAGTAGCCTCAGGAGAGATCATTTCTATTGTAGGCGCATCGGGAGCTGGGAAAACTACTTTGCTACAAATTTTGGGCACCCTAGATGTACCCACGAATCGCAAAGACAGTTTGGTCGAAATCAATTCCGTTAATGTGAATGATTTGAAAGAAAAAGCTTTGGCACAGTTCCGGAATGAACACATTGGATTTATCTTTCAATTTCATCAGTTGTTGCCAGAGTTTACGGCATTGGAAAACGTTTGTATCCCTGCATTTATCAAGAAAACACCTAAAGCTGAAGCAGAAGCTAAAGCCAAAGAGTTATTGGGTTTTTTAGGACTAACACATCGTATTCATCACAAGCCCAAGGCCCTTTCGGGAGGAGAACAACAACGTGTGGCGGTGGCCCGTTCCCTAATCAATGACCCTGCGATTGTTTTGGCAGACGAGCCCAGTGGTAATCTAGACTCGGAGAGTGCACATAACCTACATCATTTGTTTTTTGACTTACGTAAAGAATTGGGGCAAACCTTTGTGATAGTCACCCATAACCAAGAACTGGCTGCGATGACGGACCGAAAGTTAACCATGGTCGATGGTCTAATAGTGTCCTGAGTTGGTGACCAAAATTTACCTTATTTAAGCATGTGGGAAATGACCAAAAGTGAATTAAAGGAGTTTTTGGATGCTAAAGCAGCGCAATATGAAGCGATTCGGTTTTTAGATGCAGATCCCATACAGGTCCCCCATCTTTATACCGACAAGGAAGACATTGAAATCAGCGCTTTTTTAACTGCTACTATTGCCTGGGGTAATCGCAAGAGTATTATCGCCAATGCCAATCGGATGATGACTCTTATGGACCACAGTCCAGCAGCATTTGTAAAAGGCCACACTAAAGCGGATTTGAAAGGGCTTCATGACTTTGTGCACCGAACTTTTAACGGTACAGATTTTGTTTACTTTATACGGTCTTTGCAAAATATCTATAAACACCACGGTGGACTGGAACCGTGTTTTGCTAAATATCAAAAGCAAAAAACCTTACAACCTGCCATAGCAGCATTTAAAAAGGTTTTTTTTGCTTTGGAACACCCCAATAGAACTCAAAAACATGTGTCCGACCCTTCTAAGGGCTCTGCTGCCAAACGCATCAATATGTTTTTAAGATGGATGGTACGGCCGGCTAGCTGTGGGGTAGATTTTGGTCTTTGGAAGACGCTAAAACCCAATCAGCTCTCTTGTCCATTGGACATACATTCGGGAAATGTCGCCCGTAAACTAAAACTATTACAACGCACTCAAAATGATGCAAAAGCCTTAGCAGAATTAGATGCTAGCCTCCGTTCTTTGGACCAACAAGATCCTGTCAAGTACGATTTCGCACTATTTGGTCTTGGTGTTTTTGAACGGTTCTAAACTGGCCATTGTTTCTCCGGCAAGCGAAGATTTTTCTTGCAGTGGTTCTACGTTGGTATCTGTTAGGGTTTTCATGAAAGCCACCAAAGCTTCCAATTCCTCTTCTGAAAGTTCCAGATTGTCAAAAGGCAGGGTTTGATAGGGCAAATCAAAACCCATTCCGCCACCACCACCTTTGTTGTAAAAATTCATGACTTGCTCTAAAGTACTGTAAACACCATTGTGCATATAGGGTGCAGTGATGGCTGAGTTACGCACTGTGGGGGTTTTAAACATCCCTTTATGAAGGTCTAAACCAAAGCGCCAATAGAAACCAAGATCATCATCCAATTCGGTATTCGCCACTGTTTCTGGTACCCCAATTACCTCCTTTTCATGTTCACTAAAAAAAGGTGGTACCGTACCATTGGTCAAGGGAATAAAATGACAAGTAGCGCAAAGCGCTTTTCCCATGTATACATTGAAACCTAACTTTTCAGAGGGGGTAAAATTATCTTCTTCTCCACGAATATTTCTATCAAACTTAGCGTCAAAACCATTTAATTGGGATACATAAGACGCTATCGCTTTTATAACATTTATATTTCTAGGACCACGGCCGCCATACGCCTTATCGAAGAGGGGAACATAAGTGGAATCTAATAAAATAGCTTCGGAGAATTGGTGTACCCCACTGTCAAATTCTTTCTCATTGGTGAAAACAGTACCTATTTGATCCATAAGGTTGCCAGCACGACCATCCCAGAAAAAGGCTTGTTGCCATGCGGAATTGATTAATGTTGGCGCATTTCTAACCAACGGCTGCCCTTGATTATCCAAACTTACCGTGCGGCCATCGGCCCATCCCTTATTGGGATCATGACAAGTAACGCAAGCCATATTTCCCGTTTGTGAAAGTTTAGGATCGTAAAAGAGCTTTTTTCCTAACGCAATCTGTACCTCGGTAGGATTACGATTAACAGTAGGCATAAAATAATCCGTATTAAAAGCGTCTTTCTCAAAAAATGTTGGGGCATCAAAGTTGAAAGGTTTGTGATTAACGGGTTCCCAGATATCCGCAGTTTTCCGAATGGCCACCCAATTTCTTGTAATAGGATTCATATAATCTCTTATGAATACAAAGCGATCAAAAGTTTCAAAGTCCATATTGGAGATGATGAATGCTTTGGATGCTTTAATGTTTTTTACAAAACTTTCGTCTAGACTCGTATCGCTTTGCTGTATAAGGGGGC
>JBCDGY010000298.1:0-3922 GCA_039414375.1 Bacteroidota bacterium
ACGGCATAACTCCGTTTTTTGCGCCTTGAATAAGAACAAACTAAAACTACCATTTTGGGTACCTTATTTATTACTTGCTCCCTAAACAGAAAGTTGCTCAATTTTGACTAAGATAATCCAAAATAAATACACCAAGTTTTCAAAATTTGGCATATCTTACCATCAATAAAAAAATTTCCATACTACCAGCCATACACAGACAATGGTTTCCACCATTCATTCATGAAAAAGACGCAAGATAAAATCGTAATCAGTGCCATTAAGCTATTTAATAAAAACGGGGTAAGTAATGTTCGATTGCAAGACATCGCTAACCAAGCAGGTATTAGTGCTGGTAATTTAGCTTACCATTATAAGTTAAAAAGAGACCTAATTGAAGGTGTGCTACTGTATATGACCGTCTCTTTTAGAGAGATGAGTAGTCGAAATATGTTATACGTAGAAGATAATGATTACTTCTCCGTCGTAAAAAATTATTTAAGCTTTCAAATTGGTCATCGCTTTTTTTATCGAGATATTTTAGAAATCTGTCAACTCGTACCCGATGCCAAGAACATTTATGTAAAGCAAATGAAACAAGTGGTTAATTTTAGTAAAAATGGAATGTATTTAGCCATTGGCAAGGGACTAGTCAAAGCGGAACCTCACGAAGGCGCCTACCGTTTTTTTGCCAAGAATGTATGGGCCATTTTAAATTCTTGGTTAATCGAAAGGGAAGTACTGGGTGAAGAAAAAGTAAGTTTGCACGAAGTGATGGTCGCTATCTGGGAATTTCACTTACCCGCTTTAACGGAAAAAGGGGTAGTTACATTTACAGAACTCAAGAAACAATTACCTAAATTGATTCAAGAAGAAATTAAGAATAGTGCTCAATTATAGTAATCACAGTGGTGAAAAAGTTAGTCATATTCTCTATTTACTGACAGGTACAGTCCTTTGAGCACCAAAAAAGGATGCTAATAAATAGCATCCCTTAAAATGTCGGAACTCTTTCCAGTAGGATTGGAAAGTATTTCCGAACTCACGCATTTTTATATAGGTCGAATATATGTTTCGGACTTATTTAATACTCATACTTTCCTTGCTCAATAACTGCCTGTGCAATATTCCGTCTCAAAGTTTTAGGGTTTACATCATAAGGTTTTAGCATTCTATTGACCATCTTGGTATGTTTCCGTTTTTCACTTCCAGTAGAAAAACTAGCGATAGCCTCTAGAGCAGCTTTTCTAGATTTCTCCAGCGCCTCGTATAGATATAATTGAACCATTTGCTTTTGAACCGCTAATTTATCTTTATCTACATTTGGCATTCGACTTAGCTTTTTTACTTTCAACAAAGCGGTATCGCTAACGTAAGCCTCTTGCAAAAGCGTAGAGAGATTTAAGATAATTTCCTGTTCATCGACGAGTTTCTTTTTCAGCTTTTTACCCGCCATTCCAGAGACATATAAGAAGCTATATTTTAAGCCTTGGACAATACGGGCCTGTTCGTCCTCATCGGATTTGGAGCGAAGAGGATTTAATTGAGACAAAAGAAAACTAGGAATTTTTTTCCCCGCACCTACTAAGTCTAGCTCTTTGGTTAACATCCCTCGCTTGGATAATTCCCCCACCGCCAACAGCGCATTGATGTCATTTGTTCCTTCATAAATTTTGGTGATTCTAGCATCTCGATAGCCCATTCCTAAGCCCGTTTCCGCAGAATAACCCATTCCACCGTGTATTTGTATCGCCTCATCGAGTGCATAACACACTAGTTCGGAGCCTTTGACTTTTACAAGAGACGCCTCTATCGCAAACTCACTAATCGCCTTTATTTTTGCAGGGCCATCAGCAAGGCCAGATGATTTTAACGCCTCCATTTTTTTATCAATCAAATCTGCTGTTCTAAAACAAGCTGCATGATTGGCAAAAATGCGCATAGCAATATCTCCAATTTTGTATTGGATAGCACCAAAAGAGGCAATAGGCACCTTAAATTGTTTGCGCTCTTTGGCATATTTGACCGCTCTATCAAGTCCATTGATGGCTCCTCCGACTGCACCAGCACCCGCTTTAATTCGCCCCCCATTTAGAATAGTCAAAGCCATTTTAAAACCACCTTGCCGTTCGCCGAGAAGATTTTCTATGGGGACTTTACAATTGTCAAAAAATATCTGAACGGTGGAAGAGCCTTTAATCCCGAGCTTTTTTTCTTCTGCACCCACCGAAAAACCTGGAAAGGTTCGTTCTACAATGAAGGCAGACAGTTTTTCGTCCGTATCTATTTTTGCAAAAACGACATAGACATCAGCAAACCCACCATTGGTAATCCATATTTTCTGTCCGTTTATGAAATAGTGTTGTCCATCTTCACTAAGGGTTGCTTTGGTCTTCCCAGCATTGGCATCAGACCCCGCATTGGGTTCTGTTAGTGCGTAGGCAGCTACATATTCGGCACTGGCAATTTTAGGAAGGTATTTTTGTTTTTGCATTTCATTCCCATAATACACGATGGGTAAGCAACCAATCGATGTTTGTGAACCGAGGGTCGTGGCAAAAGAAAAGCCGTTAGATAGTTGGGAAGAAATGAGGGTATTGGTTTTAAAATCCAAACCCATCCCACCGTAGGCCTCTGGTATACTCACGCCGCATAAACCCAAATCTCCTGCCCTTTTTAAAATGGCCAAAACTTTCGCTTTGTCGGCCTCTATGGTCACCATTAATTCTTTACCGCTTTGGAAGAAAGGTTCTTGAATTTCTTTCACACAAAACTCCTCTACGGCATCTCCTATCATGTTGGCCTCTTCATCAAATTCTTCGGCAATGAATAAATCTTCGGGCGGTGTTTCGCCAATGACAAAATAGCCGCCTTTGACTGTTGGGTTATTTAGTTGAGTATCTTCCATTTATTATTTTTATAAGAATTTTCAATTTTGCATCTTGTAGGCATATGTTTCATGCTGCCGTTGATGCGTATTACTTTTTACTTTATAAACCATTTTTAGCAACGATTAATACGGTTCTTTCTAAACCCGCATTTCTGTGAACCAATGATTTTTTGTAACCCGGCATCTTTTCCAAATCAATTAGATTGGTAGGGTTTGGATATTGCATAATGCCAATTCCTTCCCAAGCTCCTTTTGTTAATGTTGATGTATTAAATTCTATTATCGGTTGTCCCATCCTACCGCTTAATACTAGACTACCTCCCAACATATATACACTTCTCGCTGCGACGAAGCCATACTTTTTATAATAAGCAGTTGCACCACTTACTTTTAAGTCCTCACCAGCATATTTTGCTTTCTTATAGGTCTGTAATAAATTAATCATGTAGGCTTTAGAGGTATCTTTGTTTTGTAAATGTCGAGTAATCTGTTTCTCCGTGGGGGTAATTCCGCCTACTCCCGTACCTCCCGTGATAGCTAGCACTTCATTTACCGTCCATTTTTTTGCGTTTCGATTTAAAAAAGTACCAATGAGACGAAGCAACTTGAATAAGAACAGGATAAACTTAGGAGGTGGATTCGTGTGTACGGCAAAACCTTGGATTGCCCCTACTCCACCGCAACTAATGCCATTAGCAATAGCTTGAGTTACCGCCTCGAAGTTAGAAAATTTGAAAATAGCAGCATGCGTCCAAGTATTCTCTCCTTCTCCTATAAAGGCATATTTGCAGTCCAGCCAATACAAACATTTAGCTTGCTGCTTGGCAAATTTTTGTCTTATTTCGGCCCCAATATCGCTCGAACCTTTCAATTCAAAGAAATAGAAGAAGGTACAGGTATTTTTAAGTGCTGGAATTATTTCCTGATTGGGTAATAATTGTTGCATTGATAATTGATTGCAGCCCTTAGGAGAAGTTTGTGCTTGCAAAGCTCATCACAAAGTGGACAAAAGGTTGTGACAAAGCGCTACATCGCTTAGTGTGCTACATGCAC
>JBCDGY010000299.1:0-3874 GCA_039414375.1 Bacteroidota bacterium
GATCAAGTACCTTCTTTTCAAATTCTGATTGTTCTTCTTTTTCCATGATTCTGTCTAAAGTAAAATTAATAGTCATTCCTTCAGACAGAGTTCAGTTTACACCCTCGGCTTTTACCCAAATTATGCATTAGAGGAGCCCCGCCTTGATTGGCTAGGCAGGCCTGTCTATTGACAAGGCAAGTATTACAGCTTGAAAATCCCTTCAAAATAAGTCACTTTTTGTTATGTTTTCGATTTTACCGTAGCAGTGGCTACGCTTAAATCTCCAAATCATCTTACTTTATTGTGCTTTCAACCTTCATTACACTCCCCTTATGCATAGTTTGGGTTTAAGCCTCTTTAATTATATCCCAAGGCAATTCCTTGGGTTTTTTTGTGTTCAGATTTTCACTTTTTTAAAAGTAAAAAGTGACCTACCCATTATATTTGGTTCTTATTATTTGAGAAACACCTTAAAAAACCAAGAATTATGGAAAAAGCACAAGAATGGATCACTTATGGGTTGGACCTTGCTAAAGAATTTGGTCCCAAATTAATCACTGCAATACTCATTTATATTGTGGGTTCGTGGGTTATCAAAAAGTTAATAGGGGGCCTTCGTAGGGTAATGGCCAAGAGCAAATACGATGAATCCCTTCAAAAGTTTTTGATGAACTTGCTTTCATGGACCTTGAAAGTATTTTTGATTCTTTTGGTTATTTCTCAACTTGGGGTGGATGTTACCACCTTTGCCGCTGTTATTGCTGCTGCCGGTCTTGCCGTAGGCTTGGCGCTACAGGGATCGCTTTCTAATTTTGCCGGCGGCGTCCTTATTATGATTTTTAAACCCTATCGCATTGGAGATCTTATTGAAGCCCAAGATACCCTAGGTGTGGTTAAAGAAATTGAGATTTTTACCACCAAACTCACTACCCCCGACAATAAATTAGCAATCGTTCCTAATGGAGCAATGGCTAATGGTAATATTATAAATTACACCGCTGAAGGAAAGATTCGTGTAGATACCGTGGTCAGCGTGGCTTATGAAGAAGACATTAAAAAAACCAAGGAAGTACTTCTTGAGGTATTGACTTCCAATCCACAAGTACTAAAAGATCCAGCCCCTTCTGTAAACGTATTGGAGTTGGCTGATAGTTCGGTAAATTTTGCAGTGCGTCCCTTTTGCAAACCTGAAGACTATTGGGATGTATATTTTGCAACTTACGAAAGGTGTAAACTGGCTCTAGATGCAGCTGGTATTGAAATTCCTTATCCCCACGAAGTGGAGGTAAAAAAGGTGCTTAAAAAATAATCATCGAACTCAGGTTAATCGTTCAACCAGAACAATTCATCAGACCCCAGTGTAGTTCGCTGGGGTTATCTGTCGGAGTTCATCCTTTACGCTTTCACTAATCTCTAGCTGTCCTATAAAAGTGGTTATAGCAGCTTGGTCAATACTTTGATGTGTTCTTGTGAGGGCTTTTAAAGCCTCATAAGGATTTGGATACCCTTCTCGTCGTAGGATTGTCTGTATGGCCTCGGCAACTACGGCCCAATTGTCTTCCAAGTCTGCTTCTAAGCGTTTGGCATTCAACACCAATTTCTCTAGTCCTTTCAACATGGATTGTAAGGCGATTGCGGTATGCGCTACCGGTACTCCTATATTGCGCAAAACGGTACTATCGGTGAGGTCGCGTTGTAACCGTGAGATAGGTAATTTGGCTGACAAATGCTCAAAGAGGGCATTAGCGATTCCTAAATTACCTTCTGCATTCTCAAAATCAATAGGGTTTACTTTGTGCGGCATGGCTGAGGAACCCACTTCTCCTGGCTTAATTTTCTGCTTAAAATAGTCCATGGAAATATAGGTCCATATATCGCGGTTAACATCGATAAGAATAGTGTTAATCCGTTTAAGACCGTCAAAAAGAGCGGCCATATGGTCGTAGTGCTCTATTTGTGTTGTGGGGAAGGAGTGGTGTAGCCCTAGGCGTTCTTGAACAAACTGTTGGC
Source organism: Bacteroidota bacterium (assembly GCA_039414375.1). Lineage (GTDB taxonomy): Bacteria > Bacteroidota > Bacteroidia > Flavobacteriales > Flavobacteriaceae > Croceivirga. The sequence goes on from JBCDGY010000299.1 coordinate 1,993, forward strand.
CAAAGGCTTTCCAGTCTATTGTTGGGTAAGCTACTTGGTGTGCATTAAAATTTCCAGTAGCGCCTCCAAATTTAGCCGCTGAGGGGATATCATTCAAAAGATCGAATTGCTGTTTCAAGCGTTCTACAAAAACTGCAAGCTCTTTCCCTAAACGTGTTGGGGAAGCAGGCTGCCCATGGGTGCGCGCAAGCATGGGGATGGCCTCCCAATCCCTGGACTGTTGTTGTAGTTTTTCAAATACTTCAAGATAGCTGGGAACGTAGCAATCATTAATAGCCTCTTTGAGGGACAAGGGCACTGCCGTATTGTTAATATCTTGGGAGGTTAGTCCAAAGTGAATAAACTCTTTATAGGCCGATAATCCTAAGGCATCAAACCGTTCTTTGATAAAGTATTCAACGGCCTTTACATCGTGATTGGTCGTCCTTTCAATGGTCTTGATTGCGTTGGCATCTTCCGAATCAAAATTGACGTACAATTGCCGTAACGTATTAAAATGTGTTGCTTGAAATCCTTTAAGTTGAGGTAGTGGAAGCTCACATAGTGCGATAAAGTATTCAATTTCTACACGAACACGATACCTAATCAATGCTTCCTCAGAAAAATAGGCCGATAAAGACTCGGTTTTGTTGCGGTAACGACCGTCAATTGGGGAAATGGCATTTAGTGCAGTAAGCGACATGGTCAGTATTTTAAAAAGTGTTAAAGATAGTTCAATACCCTAAATGACGAAGTTTCTCTAAGATTTTAGCACCTCTATTTTGAAAACCTGCCGAACCATAGGCAATCTTTTCAGTGAGGATTGCTTTGAGCTCAGGTCTTATCCAATCAAAAGTAGCTCCTAAATAGAAAAGGCTGGTCATGGCAAATACCTTAGTGGCTACTTTGTATTCTCCAATAAACCAATCAAAGCAAACGGTGGCTATACCCTCTAAGTGGGACACTTGCAATTGGTCTCTAAACTTTTTTTCTTGTAGTAAGCTTCCGTTAAAGATTGGCAGCAGTGGGCCATAGGCCTAATGACCGATTCTGAAGTTAAGTAGGGTAGTTGTATTACAAAATCATCTACAATGGGCAATAAATAGTCCAGTCGCTTTCTTATGATATGGTCAAATACCCAACCCGCTACGAATCGATCTTGGGCATCTTGTTCCAGTATCATTTTAAATAATGGATCCATCAATTCTGGATGCGCCAGGATATGGGGTAAAATGTTTTCAATATCCGATTTGGAGGGGCGGCTCTCGTTTAAAAATGCATGTAGCTTGCTGGCCGTCATACCATAGCAATCAATTGTTTCACAAGGGTCGGTGTCCCTTGTGTCGCAGTTTGTGGAATTATAGAAAGCGTAGGGAAATCTGTCGTATTGACATTGGGCTTAGGGTCAATAAAATAGATCGGAATCCCCTTAGGTGCATAATGAATCAGACTAGCGGCGGGATATACCTGCATCGAAGTTCCAATTACGATTACGATATCGGCCTGTGCTGTTAACTGGGCGGCAGATTGTAGTAAAGGGACCATCTCACCAAACCAAACGATATGAGGTCGCAATTGATGGCCCTGATGATCTACATCGCCAAGCACAAGGTCAGTGGTCCAATCCAGTATATAGGTTTCATTTACCGTGCTCCTTACTTTTAATAGTTCGCCATGTAGATGCAGCACCTGGGAGCTGCCAGCTTGTTCGTGCAGGTTGTCTACATTTTGGGTAATAATGTTTACTTGATAGTGTTGCTCTAAGGCTACGAGAGCCTGGTGCCCTAAATTGGGTTGTACCTGTAATAGTTGCCGCCTACGCTGGTTATAAAATTCTAATACTAACTCCGGATTACGCGCAAAACCCTCGGGTGAGGCTACCTCCATCACATCATGCCCTTCC
>JBCDGY010000300.1:0-3864 GCA_039414375.1 Bacteroidota bacterium
CACCCAGCAAGGATAGATCGACGAGATTGCGAGTAGCACCAGTGCAACTCCTTTTTTGTAAAGTTCCGTAGGGCTTTGCGGCGGAATAATTCAATGGCAGAATTTTGGGGTCATAATCCGAGTGTTAAAGGTTCGAGTCCTTTTTTCGCCATGGTAGCTTTCCATTTTTTATTATCCGGCGTCCTAATAGAATGAATCGAAAAGGCGCAATACGCCTCTTTTTCCGCATTCACTTTATGAGAAAGCTCCCGTATAGTGTTCAGAGTTCTGATCTTGAAGTAGTTTTTTTCTCTAGTAGCTTAATAAGGTAAAGCGTTTGGCTGTTAACCATTAGATTTTTAGTTCGATTCTAAATTAGAGAGGTGGGGCATAACCAAATGGTCTAAGGTGGTTGTTTTTGACGCGATTAGTTAAAGGTTCAAATCCTTTTGCTCCAGCCACAAAAGGTGTTTAGCTCAATACGGTAAGAGCATTAGACTTTTAATCTATTTTGTTGGGGTTCAAGTCCCCAAATACCTAGGTCTTTTCTCTTTGTGGTTTGCAATGCAATATTGTTTTTGTAGCTCAGTGGTTAGAGCAAAAGACTGAAAATCTTTGGGTCGGCGGTTCGATCCCGTTTAAAAACAAGGGACTTTCGCTCTTCGCAGAACTTTACCTGAACAGGGATCAATTATCCACTTTTCTGGTAGGTAATTACTAACCTTAGCCCTGATTATAAGTGCCGTACCATTAGTTTGTCCTTTTAACGCCTTACTGTTCTGTGCGCGGGAGCCTGCAGACTTATGTATCGTTCCATATATTAGCCTGCACACTATGATTCCTTACTTACTTATGGTAACCGATGATCGCTTTTTTAATTTATATTCTAGGTTTTGGTTTGTTGGTACTTTTTCTTTTGCCTTCTAAACAATTGTATCTGATCCGTTTTGTGAGTTTGGTGTGCTCTTACTTTGCCTTCTTTTTCTCGTTGATCCTGTGGGTGCTTTTTGATAGCTCGAGTGCGAAACTGCAATTCTGTACAGAATTTATTTGGTTTTCTTATGACAACTTAAATCTTGTCTTAGGAGTGGATGGTATCTCGTTGTTCTTCATACTACTCACGACTCTTCTCGTGCCTACTTGCCTACTTTCTTGTTGGGTAAACGTCCAGGATTTCGTTAAAGAATTTTTTCTGACACTTATATTACTTGAGTTACTACTTATTTTAGTTTTTTCAGTTTCGGATTTGTTGCTATTCTATGTGTTTTTTGAGGGTGTTTTAATTCCCATGTTCTTACTAATCGGGTTCTGGGGAACAAGAGAACGTAAAATTAGAGCCGCGTACATGTTCTTTCTGTATACCTTATTTGGCTCAGTTGTTCTGCTGGTAGCAATAGTATACATTTACTTGATTGTTGGCACTTTAAATTATGAGGTACTACTGAGCCACTCCTTTAGCTTGATTGAGCAACAGTTTTTGTGGCTCTCCTTTTTTGCATCTTTCTCGACAAAGATCCCTATGCTACCTGTCCACATTTGGCTACCTGAGGCCCACGTTGAAGCACCCACTTGTGGATCGGTCATTCTGGCCGGCATACTTCTAAAGCTTGGTAGTTACGGTTTCTTACGCTTTTCCTTGCCCTTGTTTCCAGAAGCATCCGTTTTTTACGCACCGTTAATACTGTCTCTATCCATCTTAGGTGTTATTTATGCTTCTTTCACGGCGATCCGCCAAACCGATTTAAAGCGTAGTATTGCCTATACGTCGGTGGCTCATATGAATTTAATAGTGATGGGAATTTTCAGCTTTACCTTAATCAGCGTTGAGGGTTCTATCTTTCAGAGTATTAGCCATGGTTTTGTGTCGAGCGCTTTGTTTTTTTTGGTAGGTATCGTATACGATCGTTATCACACGCGAGCCATAAAGTACTACGGGGGCCTGGTTTATTTAATGCCGATGTTTGCAAGCCTGTTCTTCATTTGTTCGATGGCAAACATTGCCTTGCCAGGAACGAGTAATTTTGTTGGCGAGTTCTTAATTTTGGTGGGTATCTGCGAGACAAATCTTAACGCTGCTTTTTTAGGATCGCTAGGTATGTTAATAGGCGGGCCGTATTCTTTATGGGTTTTCAACAGGGTGGCTTTTGGCAACTTGAAGATTCAGTATATGAGAGGCTTCGCAGACCTTAATAAGCGAGAGTTCTTCCTCTTTTTGCCCTTAGTCAGCGGAATTTTTTGTCTTGGTATATTCTCAGAGCTCATTTTGATACCCCTGCACTGCGGCGCTGCAGCGGTTGTTGAAATAGCCAGTTTTGGCTATTATTAAATTTTCTCTTACTTCGTTTATAAAATATCGTCATCATGCTCACAAAAGATATATTTTTGCTTATTGGAATTTACATGTTTAAGATTCTTCCGTTAAACGCTGTATTGGTCACTCATAATGAAACAGCCATTGTTACATCACCAGTTCACTTGCCTTTGACTTTGCGCTTTTTACGGTCTCACGTAAACGCTCAGTATACCATTTTGAGTACAGTCTCCGGCTCGGATTTTCCTGAAAAACTCCATAGATTCGAGATCTCCTACGAGTTACTCAGTGTTCGGTTTAATAGCCGGGTTAGGCTCAAACTGTTTGTTAAAGAGTTTGGGTTTTTATCTTCATCGGTTGCAATTTTTGATAATGCAAACTGGTGCGAAAGAGAAATATGGGATTTATTTGGTATATATTTTTACTCGCATCCGGATCTAAGGCGTATATTAACAGATTATGGGTTTTGCGGCTTTCCTATGCGTAAGGATTTCCCCTTGTCCGGCTATGTTGAAGTTCGTTATGATACTACTAGGCATAGACTAGTTTGCGAACCTTTAATGCTATCCCATGAGTTTCGGCTCTTTGATTTTGACAGTCCTTGGAGGGAAAAACATCACGATGTGTTCCGAGCCTACGATTCAAGTAAGTAACATCAGTTTTTGTTCTCTCTATGTTTGCCTGTTTTCATTTTTGTGATAAGAAAAAAAACTAAAAACAGACTTCTGCCATAAGAATGAGCGCATTAAATCGTTGGAATAAGAACTATTTATCCTCGGTCTTGGATAATCATGTCATAGATTATCCAACCCCAATAAATCTGACCTATCTTTGGAGTTTTGGCTTCACAGCAGCTTTTTGCTTAGGTGTACAGATTGTTACAGGCATTTTCTTAGCCATGCATTACGCCCCTCATGTGGATCTCGCGTTTCTCAGCGTAGAGCACATAATGAGAGACGTTAATAACGGATGGTTAATTCGCTATATACACTCCAATGGCGCATCTATGTTTTTCATCGTCGTGTATTGTCATATGTTTCGCGGAATTTACTACGGTTCTTACGTGAAACCTCGGGAATTTTTATGGGTTTCTGGCGTATTGATTTTTTTATTGATGATGGCCACCGCCTTCCTGGGGTACGTGCTGCCTTGGGGCCAGATGAGTTTTTGGGGGGCCACGGTTATAACCAACCTATTCTCTGCAATTCCTTTTATAGGCCCTTCCATTGTTGATTGGCTTTGGGGGGGCTTTAGTGTAGATAATGCAACTTTGAACAGGTTTTTTAGCTTGCACTATTTGCTGCCTTTTGTGATAGCCGGTTTGATATTTCTTCACATTGCGTTGTTACATAAAAACGGTTCTGGCAACCCTTTAGGCTTAAATAGCTCCGTTGACAAAGTCGCCTTCTACCCGTATTTTTACTTTAAAGATCTTTTCTCTATATTGGTGTTTTTTCTACTCTTCTCAATATTTCTTTTTTACTTTCCTAATTTCTTAGGTCATAGCGACAACTATATACCTGCTAACCCTATGGTCACGCCTGCACATATATTACCGGAATGGTACTTCCTAC
>JBCDGY010000301.1:0-3845 GCA_039414375.1 Bacteroidota bacterium
CGAAAAAAGTGTATCTTTGCGCCCGAATAATTAAAAAGTAATACATAAAAATCATTTTAATAATATTGGCATGTATCTAAGTAAAGAGAAAAAAGCAGAGATTTTTAAGACACACGGAGGTGCAGAAGGGAATACGGGATCTACAGAAGGACAAATCGCTTTGTTCACGTACCGTATCAATCACCTAACACAACATTTAAAGCAAAACCATAAGGACTTTAATACAGAGCGTTCTTTGGTAAAATTGGTAGGAAAACGAAGAAGTCTTCTGGACTACCTTAAAAGAAAAGACATCCAAAAATACCGTTCCTTAATCAAGGAACTAGGTATAAGAAAATAAATTAAAATTGAAGGGGAGCATTTCGCTCCCCTTCAATTTTTCTTTTCACGAATAGAATAAAGGGTCCAAAAAGGGCCACAATTAAAAAGCTCCCGCAGTTTTCATTGGTCTACAACACTGCAACAACACAACCCGACCGTCCGGAAAGGCGGCAGACCAATTGTTTAACCGTACCATCCAAAAAATAGGGGTGGAGTACAAGTTATTTTATGATTCCAAAAACTTTTAAAGAGGTCATTGACCTTGGTAACGGTAGGGAAATTTCTATCGAAACCGGAAAACTAGCAAAACAGGCCCACGGCTCCGTCGTAGTACAGTCTGGAAAGTGTATGATGTTGGCCACTGTAGTGTCTAACTATCACGCCGCAGATGTGGACTTTTTGCCTCTTACGGTAGATTACCGTGAGAAATTTGCAGCTGCCGGGCGTTATCCTGGTGGTTTTTTTAAACGCGAAGCACGCCCTAGCGATGGGGAGGTACTAACTATGCGTTTGGTAGACCGTGTGTTACGTCCTTTGTTCCCCAAAGACTACCACGCCGAAACACAGGTAATGATTCAGCTGATGTCACATGATCCTGAGGTAATGCCTGATGCAATGGCTGGTTTGGCGGCTTCCGCAGCCCTACAACTCTCTGATATTCCTTTTGAATGTGCCATCTCTGAAGTGCGTGTAGGTCGTATAAATGGCGAACACCTTATTAACCCAACCCAAGCACAATTAAAGGAATCAGACATCGATATGGTAATCGGTGCTTCCGAAGCTTCTGTGATGATGGTTGAAGGAGAGATGAAAGAAATCTCAGAGGAAGAAATGGTAGCTGCAATTGAATTTGCTCACGAAGCCATTAAAGTACAATGTCAAGCCCAGCAGCGGTTGGCAGAAGCCTTTGGAAAAAAGGAAGTGCGCGAGTACGATCCAGAACCGCAAGACGAAGCCCTACAACAAAAAGTACATGAAATGGTGTACGCTAAGGCTTATGATATCGCTAAAGCCGGTAGTTCCAAGCATGAACGTGGTCAGGCCTTTAGCGAGCTTAAAGAAACTGTTTTTGAATCTTTCACCGAAGAAGAGCAAGAAGAACTAGGTGGTTTGATTCATAAATATTTTGGTAAAGCCCAAAAAGAGGCCGTTCGTAATTTAACCTTAGAAGAAGGTCTACGCCTAGATGGTCGCGCTACTACGGATATCCGTCCTATTTGGTGCGAGGTTGATTATTTGCCTTCTGTGCATGGTTCCGCAATTTTCACCCGTGGTGAAACGCAAGCTTTAGCAACAGTTACCCTAGGTACTTCAAGAGATGCCAATCTTATTGATATGCCTTCTTACGAGGGGGAGGAAACCTTTTACTTGCACTATAACTTCCCGCCATTTTCAACAGGGGAAGCCAGACCAATTCGCGGTACCTCTCGTCGGGAAGTGGGGCATGGAAATTTAGCCCAAAGGGCGTTAAAGGGTATGGTTCCTGAGGATTGCCCATACACTGTACGCGTAGTTTCCGAGGTATTAGAATCCAATGGTTCTTCTTCTATGGCCACCGTATGTTCTGGTACTATGGCCTTAATGGATGCAGGGGTACAGTTAAATAAGCCAGTGTCTGGTATCGCTATGGGCCTAATTACAGATACAGAAACCGGAAAGTATGCCGTGCTATCTGATATTTTAGGAGACGAAGATCATTTAGGTGATATGGACTTTAAGGTAACAGGTAACGAAGATGGTATTACCGCCTGTCAAATGGATATTAAAGTAAAAGGCTTGTCTTACGAAATACTAGTTAAAGCCTTGATGCAAGCCAAAGACGGACGCTTACACATCTTAAAACACCTTACAGATACCATAACGGCGCCTAGAGCAGCGGTAAAATCGTATGCGCCAAAAATTGTAACTAAAGTTATTCCTGGAGAATACATTGGTGCTGTTATTGGTTCAGGTGGAAAAGTAATTCAAGAACTGCAAAAGCAGACCAACACCACTATTGTAATCAACGAAGACCCGGATACAGAAGAAGGTATTGTAGAGATCTTAGGAACCGACCAAGAAGGTATCGATGCGGTTATCGCCAAAATAGAAGCGGTAATGTTCAAGCCCGAGGTTGGTAGTGTATATGAGGTTGAGGTGATTAAAATTCTAGAGTTTGGCGCTGTAGTTGAGTACGTTGAAGCTAGAGGTAATGAAGTCCTACTTCATGTATCCGAGTTGGCATGGGAGCGCACTGAAAAAGTTACCGACGTTGTTAACATGGGCGATGTGCTCGATGTGAAATACTTTGGTCTTGATCCTCGTACTAGGAAAGAAAAAGTATCTCGGAAAGCCTTGTTACCTAAGCCAGAAGGATATAAAGAACGCCCTCCCCGTAGTGGAGACCGCCGTGGTGGAGGCAATCGTGATAGAAAACCAAGAAGGGATTAATATACCAATGAGATAAGTGTAATAAAGCCTCGATATTTTATCGGGGCTTTTGTTTACGAAAAAAAAATCAAAATAAATTTTACCAAATTGTAACCTTTTTTCAAGTTCTTGCGTATAACTATATGGGGACACATGAAATCCTAACCTAAGAAAGTCAAGATTACATGAGACAGTTAAAGATTACAAAGCAGGTTACCAATAGGGAAACCGCCTCTTTAGACAAATACCTACAAGAAATTGGCAAGGTCGATTTGATAACTGCCGATGAAGAGGTAGAACTGGCACAGCGCATTAAGGCGGGAGACCAGATCGCTCTTGAAAAACTTACTAAGGCTAACCTTAGGTTTGTGGTATCCGTGGCAAAACAATATCAAAATCAAGGACTTACTTTGCCCGATTTAATTAATGAAGGGAACTTAGGCCTTATTAAAGCTGCACAGCGTTTTGATGAAACTCGTGGATTTAAATTTATTTCTTACGCCGTATGGTGGATTCGCCAGTCTATATTGCAAGCGCTTGCAGAACAATCGCGTATTGTGCGTTTGCCCCTTAACAAGATTGGGTCTATTAATAAGATTAATAAAACTTTTGCCTTTTTAGAGCAGGCCCACGAGCGTATTCCTTCAGCAGAAGAGATTGCTAAGGAGCTAGATATGACCGTTGAAGATGTAAAGCAGTCCTTGAAAAATTCAGGTCGTCATGTCTCTATGGACGCTCCTTTGATCGATGGTGAAGATTCCAATCTATATGATGTACTAAAGAGTGGAGAATCTCCTAATCCTGATCGGGAGTTGTTACACGAATCGTTACGCACAGAAATTGAGCGTGCTTTGGAAACATTGACACCTAGAGAAGCCGACGTTATTCGTTTGTACTTTGGATTGGCAGGGCAGCATTCTATGACTTTGGAAGAAATTGGAGAAACTTTTGATCTTACACGTGAGCGAGTACGCCAAATAAAGGAAAAGGCGATTCGTAGGTTAAAACACACCTCAAGAAGTAAAATACTAAAGACTTATTTGGGATAAACAATGATCTAAATGCCTTAATTTTCTCTTAAATTGGAAGTTTGGCAGGAAAGTTGTAATTTGTAA
>JBCDGY010000302.1:0-3843 GCA_039414375.1 Bacteroidota bacterium
AAAGTTTTTTAGCCTTAAAATCAATATGTATTGTTGAATATCTGTAATTATTGAATTTAAGTTTGAAAAATTAATTACAAGAACCTCACAAAGTCTTTAATACCAGTATATTAATAGTAAAAAACCTTTATTTTTAGAGGCGTAATCCACAACTTGCCACATGCGAACCCTTCTTGCTATTTTCTTTTTCGGCTTTTTTATGAGCCATGCCCAACAAGATTCTATTTCTGGAATCTCTAAACTTAGGTTGCTTATTAATCAGAAAAACCTAAGCAAGGCCGCTACTTATTTAGATGCACAACTTACAAAATTTCGAGAAGCACAGTTGGCAGACAGCCTAGTCTGGTACACTGAATATGTTGGGAGTTATTCCTTGAATCACAGAGATTGGAAAGCTGCACTATCTAAGGCTAGTGCCTTTGTTGAGGAACTTTTGGCATATAATAACATTCCAGTCTCTAAGCTGGCATATAAGGAATTGGCTTGGATACAATCAGAAGCTGGTCGTCCCGACCTGGCTTACGACAGTATGATCAAAGCTTTGGAATTTGCAAAAAAGGATGACGATAATAAATTTCCAACGGTAGACGATATCTATTACAATATGGGTTATTACGCCGCTGAAATGGGCAATTATGTCTCGGCAAAAAGAAACTATACAAAGAGTAAAGAATATTTCGAAAAGAAGGCTGGAGACAAGGATTATGTCGCATTACAACAGGTCTATAATGCCTTGGGGGGGATCATGTGGCGAGAGGCCAAGATGGACAGCTGCAACTACTACTTTGCTAAGTCTCTTGAAGCCCTCAAACAAACAGATCCAGACCTTATGAACAGCTATTTCAGACCTGGCTTAGTACTAATGAATATGGCAGTTGTTTCCAATGCACTGGGTAAAAACTATGAGGCAGTAAGATTTTCGGAAAATGCCATAACCAATTTTCAGCAATACATCAAAGAGGAGACCAATGAACAGCAGAAAAATGCAGCCTTGGGAAATCTCTTGGTAGCCATTGACAATTTGGGTTCTTTTTACAACTCCATAGGGGAATTTAACAAGGCAGAGACCTTAATCGCCTATTCCTATCAACAAAAACAACAAAATCGCGAACCTGACGATCCTAATGTGATCATCTCTGAAATTCTCTTAGCACAGGCCAAGCTCAATACTAGGGACCTCGAGGGTGCGAAAGCACTACTTGAAACTGCACTCACTAAAATAGAGAATAATCCAGGTATTCAGGATTTTTGGAGGGCCTCTGCTTTTACCACCCTTGCCAATGTCTTGCAAATGCTGGGTGAGAATGAGCAGGCAGTGTCCTATTTTGAGAGAGGCATTGATATTTTCCTCGCCTCAACCAATGGGTTTTACAGCACAGAGATTCTAACAGAATTAAGTAATCTTGCAGTGTTTCTGGCCCAATTGGACTATAAGGAAGCAGCCATCAAACGCGCAGAGGAATTATACAGGGAAGTAAAAAAAGGCCAATTTAACAACACTTCACAAGGCTTGCAATTTCTCAATGCTGTTGCCGAAACTCATTACCAATTAGAGGATTACAGAAAAGCGCAGGCAATCAGCCAAGATATTATTGATGGCATTAACAAGGAGCTAATGGACCAGTCTAACTCCAAGGATGCCGTTCTAAAAAGTTTAAAGCTACCCAGGGCAATTTTACTCAATTCAAAATCCAAATATGCACTCAGCACAGACAAATCCATGGACGTGTTGGAAAGCCTATCCAATAGTTTAGAACCAGCCTTTAAAACCTTGCAACTGAGGCAAACCATTTTGCAAAACTACGATGACGTAAGTATTTTAATTTCCCAAAACACGGAACTAATTGAATTTGCAAAATCGCTCCAACTGGAAATGTACCAAAAGTCTGGCGACCAAAAGTACTTGGATAAACTTATTGCCTTGCACGAATCCAGTATCTATAATCGCATTAGAGCAAGATTAAACCTTAAGGAAAATCAAGCTTTTAATAGTATTCCAGCGACCATTACCGATAAGGAGAATGAATTAAAATCTGCTCTTACAAAGTCCCTAGGCAGTAGCTCGGATGAAGGCATCACGGATTTTATTGATGCATCACAGCAATGGGAAGACTTTCGGGAATTGCTTAAAAAAGAGTATCCCGAGTATTTCAATCTTAAGTATGGTAGCCTACTTCAAAACAATAGCCGTTGGAAGACTGCGATGGAAAGTGATAAAACCTATGTGCGCTACATTTTTGTAGATAAAGTGCTTTACTCCCTTACTATTACTAAAGACAGCATTCATTTAACCCAACATGACTATGATGACTCCCTTTCTAAGTTGATAGAACGACAACAAGAGGCTGTTATCTATTCAAACAAAAATCCGCAAGATTTGAACCAATTGTATAAAGCACTCTGGAATCCGATTGAATCATTAATAAAAACAGATAAGCTAGTTATTTTACCAGATGGAAATTTATTCAATTTAAGTTTTGACGTGCTTACCAAAACCCCAATCTCAGACTATAAGGAGCTACAAACCGAAAGCCTTCTGGCCAAGCATAGTATTTCCTATCAGTTCAGTCTTTTCCTATTGAGCTCAAATAGAGAATCTAAAAAAATGAAGCGCTTTGTGGCCTTTGCACCGACCTTTGAACAAAAAATGAAAGATAAATATCTAGAAACCGTCGGCGATACCCTTAGCAGGGATCAAACTTACCTCAGCCTACTGCCCCAGCCCTTTATTACTGAATTAGCCAAGAAATACGGACGGCTGTTCAGTGGGGACGTGTATACAGGCGAGAAGGCTTCCAAGTCACTTTTCTTGACAGAGGCCAGCAATCATAAAATTATCCATATTGGCACACATGCAGAAAGTAATAACCTTAGCCCAGAACTCTCAAAGTTGATTTTCGCCAAAACGTTAAGAAAGGATTCTATCAACGAAAACGATCTTTATGCTTATGAGATCTACAATCATAATTTGACTTCCGACTTAGCTATTTTAACAGCTTGTGAAACTGGGAAACCCAGTTTTAAGCCTGGTGAAGGGATGATCTCCTTGACCCATGCCTTTACCTTTTCGGGAAGTAAAAGTATTTTAACCAGTCTTTGGAAAGTAGATGAAAAATCCAGTGCTGAAATTGCCTCTAGCTTTTTGGATGGCCTATCTGAAGGCCTACCTAAAGATGAAGCTCTTAGGGAAGCCAAACTCAATTATATAAGTTCGGCAACAAGTAGAACTGCTGCTATTGAATATTGGTCTGGTCTCGTCCTTATTGGCGATACGGCGCCTTTAGAATTGGAAAAAAGCAATAGTATTATATGGATTTTGATCCTAATTGGTGGTCTACTGTTTTTTGGTTTGAGATATCGTTCACTATTTAAGAAGAATTCCTAAAAAAAATCTGCAATAGAAGTGAAGATTTTGAAGTACAGATACCTCGTCACAAGATAAGTGATGAAACCAAAGTTCTACCTTTATTAAGTTTTGTTAGATAGCCCAATCTTTCTTCTCAACATTCCAATAATAAAAAGAAAAGCCCCTACAATAGTTGAAGCTTTATTTCTTATTTAGTGCGGATGAAGGGGGACCGAATGTCTTCTTCGAAGGCGAAAGGTCTGGTAGACCTTTTGCAATGAGGTGCCAGATGGTGCGGTGGCGGCTCGAGTGCCTGAAGCAAACAAAAAACCCTCAACATCAGTTGAAGGTTTTTGAAGTGCGGATGAAGGTTCTCCCTTCGACTTGTTCCTCCGCTAAAGCTTCGGCGACACGCGGACGCTCAGGACAGGCTTCTCGTCCCTTCATGACAATATTTCCAGAAAAAAGAAAAGCCTCAACGATAATTGAAGCTTTAT
>JBCDGY010000303.1:0-3825 GCA_039414375.1 Bacteroidota bacterium
TAACCTTATAAACTTACGTTAAGCTATACCTTAAAATTGATTGTGAACAGTGGAACAAAGGCCAATATTTGTAAATGATTTACTTTATAAGCTCGATAAAAAATTGATTGAATTGCTCAGAGGGCTATCTGTTGCAGATTGGTCAAAACAAACCATTGCGCCTAAGTGGAAAGTAAAAGATGTAGCTGTTCATTTGTTAGATGGAAATATAAGGGCATTATCCATGCTGCGGGACAAGCACTTCACCGAAGTAACAGATCCTCTGGATAGTTACAAAGCTTTAGTAACTTACCTGAATAGATTAAATGCAGATTGGATAAAAGCTATGCAAAGAGTAAGCCCGAAAGTATTGGTTGAGCTATTAGAATTAACAGGAAAAGAATTTTGTGAATTTATGAAAACGCTTAACCCTTTTGATAAGGCAGTTTTTTCAGTTGCTTGGGCAGGCGAAGAAGAATCTAAAAACTGGTTTCATGTGGCAAGGGAATATACCGAGAAGTGGCATCACCAACAACAAATAAGGTTAGCAATTGGGGATAGCGCTGAATTGTTAAAAAATGAGTTTTACGTGCCGTATTTAGAAACCTCTATGCGCGCGCTACCGCACCATTACAGAACGATTAAAGGAAAAGAAGGTGATTCTATTAAAATCGTAGTGCTTAATAATGGAGAAAACGCATGGTTGCTCAAACGGAATGCAGATAAATGGGAATTACAGCAAGAATCTTTGGGCAACCCAAGCTGTGAAGTTCGTATACCGGGTGAAATAGCTTGGAGAATATTTACAAAAGGGATTTCAAAAAAGGAAGCGCTTGAGCAATCTGAAATAGTAGGCAAACAACAATTAGGAGGAAGAATATTTGAGTTAGTGGCGGTTATGGCTTAAAAGGGAAATTATTCTTCTATGATAAAGGTGTAAGTAAAACCACCTCTATGATTTATACTTGGAACAAGCTTTTAAATTAGATCACAAGATTATCATTAATTTAGTAAACTCCCTTTTCTGATTAAAACATCCTATCACTTCATTACAAAAAACCTAAAAATCCATTTTCTACTCTCAAACCACACCTTCCGCTTTTACCTTCCCTTTCGTATATTGCAGAAAAACATAACTACCATCTAAGAAACTATATAAAACCCCACTCATGAATCGAATTTATCTGCTCCTCATCGCTTTACTGGCAAGTTGTTCCAATGAAGCCTATAACGACAAAGTACTTACAGAACAAGAACGTTGGGCACAACACAAGGCAAACACTGAAATTATCAGGGATGATTTTGGGGTGCCTCATATTTACGGCAAAACCGATGCCGATGCTGTTTTTGGGTTGTTGTATGCACAATGCGAAGATGACTTTAACCGCGTAGAACGCAATTACATTTGGGCAACAGGAAGACTTGCTGAGGTAGAAGGCGAAGAGGCTTTATATAGCGATTTGAGAGCAAGACTATTTATGACCCAAAAAGAAGCAGCAGCAAATTTCGAAAAAAGTCCTGAGTGGCTTCAAGAACTCTGTGTGGCATTTGCTGACGGTATCAATTTCTACCTTCATGAGCATCCCGAAGTAAAGCCAAAATTATTGACACATTTTGAGCCTTGGATGCCAATGTACTTTAGTGAAGGTTCTATTGGAGGAGATATTGAGCGAATAGCGACGCAAAAAATAAAAGCTTTTTATGAAAGCGATATGGAAATTCCTGAGATGGAAAAATTTGAGTTGGAAAAAAAGGAGGAAACAGCAGAACCACAAGGCTCCAATGGCATTGCGATTTCTGGTAAACTTACTGAATCAGGCAATACATTATTGCTTATTAACCCGCATACATCTTTTTATTTTAGGGGCGAGGTGCATGTGGTAAGTGAAGAAGGACTTAATGCTTATGGAGCTGTAACTTGGGGGCAGTTTTTTGTATATCAGGGATTTAATGAAAAAACGGGATGGATGCATACCTCAACCTATACCGATGTGATTGATGAGTTTAAGGAAAAGGTAGTAAAAATGGAGAATAACCTGCTGTATGAATATGGCGAGGAAATGAGAACGATAGAGACCTCAGAAGTAACTTTAAAGTATAAGGAAGGTGATAAACTAAAAGAAAAAACTTTTCCCATGTACCATACCCATCACGGTCCTATTACTCACATAGTAGATGGGCAATGGACAGCTTCGGCATTAATGTGGGAACCTGTAAAAGCATTGGAACAATCATACATTAGAACAAAGCAAGACGGATATAAAGGATTTCGTGAAATGATGGATATTCGCACCAACTCTTCCAATAATACTGTTTATGCTGATGCAGAAGGGAACATTGCCTACTTTCATGGCAACTTTGTACCAATTCGCGATACTACTTTTGACTATAAAAAACCAGTAGATGGCAGCAATCCTCAAACTGATTGGAAAGGATTGCATACAGTGGATGAGAATATATTATTACTAAATCCGGAGAATGGTTGGATACAAAACTGTAATTCTACTCCTTATACAGCTGCTTTAGAGTTTAGTCCTAAAAGGGCAAACTACCCGCGTTATATGTCAATTGATAGGGAAAACTTCAGGGGTATACATGCGATTGATTTGTTGAAAGGCAAGACAGGATTTACATTAGATAATCTGATCACCTTGGCACACGATCCGTACTTACCAGCTTTTGAAGCTTTAATTCCAGGTTTAGTGGAAGCGTATGACAAACTGGATAAAACAAAAAAACTAGGTGAACCTATTGAGTTACTTCGTAATTGGGACTATAAGACAGGTAAGGAATCAGTAGCTATGACCTTAGCTCATTATTATGGAACAATGTATTATCAACAAGGAAACAGACCCGAAGGATTAACCTCAATGAAATTGTTAACCTATTGGGGTAGTGAATCTCCTTTAGAAGAGCGCATACAGATATTTAAAGAAACAGTTGCCAAATTGGAAGCAGATTTTGGCACTTGGAACAAAGCCTGGGGAGCAGTAAACCGCTACCAACGTATCAATGGCGACATTCGCCAGCCTTTTAACGATGATGCGCCTAGCATTCCCATAGGGTTTGCTTCTGGTCGCTGGGGAGCACTTGCTGCGTATGGAGCACGATATGACAATAATACCAAAAAGATTTATGGTACCAGAGGGAATAGCTTTATAGCAGTAGTAGAGTTTGGCGAAAAGGTGAAAGCAAAGTCTATGCTGGCAGGTGGGCAAAGTGGCGATGTCAATTCACCACACTTTAACGATCAGGCACAATTATATGCCGATGCTTCCTTCAAAACAGTAGCTTACTATAAAGAAGATGTATTAAAAAGAGCAAAATCAACTTATCATCCTGGAGATGAGAAATGAGTTTTTAAGATAAGACATTTAAACTGTAGATTGACAATGGTAGCCCTTCTCAAAATAGTGCTAAGTTGACCTATAGGAAAAACAGATAGTAAGCCTATTCAACTAGCAGTTTTTATAGTGTATTTATAAGTATAGGACTTACGCAAACACCTCACTTAACCTTGTTCTGTGTCTCACAGGACAATAATAAAATCGGTTTATGTGACACAAACCGAGGATAATTATGTGAATTTTGTGAAAGTGCGTAAGTCCTGAAGTAATAAATTGAAATACTTCTTTATTACAATTCTGGATATGTTCAAATGACTGTAGATACTTTGTCCTAAAAATGAAGTTTCGATTGTCATAAAAGAAAAGTACCATGCAAGAGTTTTTATTAATACTCAAAGGAGATGGTATGAACCATCTCTCACCCAATGAGCTACAAAACATTTTGGCTGAATATACAGCTTGGGTTGAAAAGTTAGGTCCTAATTATCTTGGTGGTCAA
>JBCDGY010000304.1:0-3822 GCA_039414375.1 Bacteroidota bacterium
CTCGGACTTAAAAACGAACAAGTTCATTACAAAAACATTACAGCCGAAAAGATCATCTTTTGTGAAGGGTATAAAGCCGCAATTAACCCCTTTTTTGCCCATCTTCCTTATGAATCTGCCAAGGGAGAGGCCCTAATCTTGCGCATACCTAATTTGCAAACGGCCGATATTATCAAAAAACATTACTTCATTGTGCCTTTAGAGAATGATCTTTTCTGGTTTGGTTCCAATTATGAATGGGATGATTTGACTGATGATCCTACCGATACAGGACGCCGTTTTCTGGAAGAACAATTGCGAGGTATCCTAAAAGTAGACTATGAGGTGGTGGATCATCTGGCAGCGGTACGGCCCGTTTTAAAAGATCGGCGCCCAGTATTAGGGTATCATACGGACCATCCCGAAATAGCTATTTTTAATGGTTTGGGAACCAAGGGGACTTCCATTGCGCCTTATTGGGCGAAGGAAATGGTGGCTTTGCTGACCAAGGAAAAGGCTTTGTCTGCCGAGGTTCATTTAGCTCGATTTGATCGGTATAAGATTTGACAATAATGAGGGAGTAGGAAATATATAGAAGGCCTAAAAGAACCCATTAGGTACCTATTTTCCAACTCTCTGTATAACTATCTTTTCTTCCGCTTAGCCTTGGTCTTACTGACTGTCTTCTTGACGGGTGTAGCCTTCACCTTCACTTTCGCCAGCTGCTCTTCTGCTTCTAACCGTTCCTTTAGTCCTCTTCCTTTCCAAACAAAAAGTCCAAGCAAAGCTCCCAATAAAAGTAAGCTAGAAATCAAAGAAATGGTACTACCCGTAGCGTAAGCCTTGGGGGCAAATTTAAACTCCACTTTGTGCTGTCCAGCAGGTACTTTTAAAGCCCTCAACACGTAATTGGCTCGGATATGCTCCACGGGTTGGTCGTCAATATATGCCTGCCAACCTTTATTAGGACCGTACCAAACTTCGGAAAATAGGGCTAGTTGCTCACTGTTGGAGTTCGTATTATATACTAAATGAATGGGGGTATACGATTGTAAGGAAATAGTTCCATTCTTTTGTGGATCGAAGGAACCAATATAATTGTCAAACTCGCTATCTAAAACGACCGCCTCATTAGCGGGATCAATAGTACCTAGCGCATCAATTTCTTCGTTAGGGGTATTTACTTTTCTAATTGATTCTACAAACCAAGCATTGCCTAAAGCACCTGGGTTTTGCTGCAGTTGACCTTGGCGGTTGATGAAATACTTGGTGTTTAACATATCCAGAACACCTTGTCCGCCTCTAGTAATGTATCGATCAATGATGTCTTGGAATCGCTGTAACTTAGCTGGGTGGTAGCCACCAATAGTATTATGGTAATAGGAAGTTGCGGAACTGTTGAAAGTGTTGATGGACATATCTAGTACCCGATAACCACCTCTTCCAATGGCATTATTGGACTTGACACTTCCCGAGCCATCAATGGCGATGCCTTCGGCCGCAAAAATTTGCTGGTCGACGGGGCGTAGGGTATGAGCAGCATCGTATTGAGCGGGTGCCACAAATTTGTCCGCTCCCAAATAGCGTTTACCAACGGACCAAACATCAAAAAGGGTCAATGCACCAATACCTCCTAAAAGGACAATTTGATTTACTTTTTTATTAATGAAAGCCCAGATTAAACCTGCACTAATGGCAATCAAACCAAAAGAGCGGAAGGCATCTGCTTTTAGCAAATCCTTTCTAGTTTCCGCCAAAGCAGCAATATCCCATCCTTGGCTTTGGTAGGTCGCATCTCCTGGATTAGCAAAATCGAATAACGCTCCGCCCAGCAGTCCCATTAATAGACAAAAACCTCCAGTAATACCCGCCGCAAGCAGGAGTCCTTTATTGGCTGCTTTAGTATCCATCTTTCCAGCGACTATTTGACCTAAAGCCACTACCCCTAACAAAGGAACTAAGAGTGCCGTTACACTCAAAATAGAACTGTGTGCTCTAAACTTACTGTACATTGGCAAATAGTCAAAAATAGGGCGATTTAATAATTCGAAGTGCTTGCCCATTGACAGGAGAAAGGTCAACAATACGGCTATACCCAGCCACCATTTAAAGGGACCCTTGACCGTCACTAATCCCAACACGAAGAGGAAAATCATAATAGCTCCCAAATAATTAGGGCCACTTGTAAAGGGCAGCTTACCCCAATACAGCGGTGCTTGCTTAATTTGTGCGCCCTTAGTACGCATACTTCTGGCAATAGCCGAAGAAGAACTGACGGGTTCGCCCGAGCCACCACCTACTGCCCCAGGAATAATGGTAGATAATAAATCGGTGACACCGTTACTCCACTGCATGGCGTATTCCCATTCCAGACCTTCTACTTCACTACTACTAGTGGGAGCAGCAGCAGTTGTATTCTTCAAAATAGGTGCTCCCCGCATGGTATCTTGTGAATATTCGTAGGTCGTCCACAGATTAGAAGTAGAAGCTGCCAGTGCTAGTAGGAGGCCAAAGGTCAAAATTCCTCCTCCCTTTGCTAGCTGTGGTATTTCTCCATCTTTGATGTGTTGAATAGCTTTAATTAATACATAAACGCCCAGTACAATCCCCAAATAATAGGTCATTTGTACATGGTTGGTGTAAACATTCAATGCCATTCCGAGGGCGAAGATCACTCCACCTACTAAAAATTTATGTCGCAAAGTCAATATGACTCCCGCAATGACGGGCGCAAATAGCGCAATGGATCGTAATTTGTTAGAGTGTCCTGCTTCCCATAATACCATATTATTCACACTAAACCCAAATGATACGGCACCGATGATGCTCAGCCACGGATTGACCCCCAGTAGCACAAACAGTAAGTAGGAACCCACCATTAGGGTGTTAAAAACACCAATGGGTGGACCAAAAAAAAGTTGGCTAGCTTTTTCGATGTAGCGGGTAAGGTTGGACGGGTGTCCCGTTCCGATTTGGTAAGTAGGCATGCCCCCGAACATACTATTGGTCCATAGCACTTCTTCTCCCAGCTGTTTTTTAAAATCTCTTTGTTCCTTAGCCATTCCTTGATTGGAAACACCATCACCTCGAAGCACCACTTTTCCGCTCAATTGTGGGGAAAAATAAGCTACGTTTAGCACTACGAAAACTAATACGGCCACCAAATGTGGCAAAGCCTTTTTAAAAAATAGAGCACCCATTGAATCGGTATTTAAAGTATGGGGCTGTCTCAAGAGATTCGGCGCATATTTTTGAACCACTAGATTCCTCCAATGAGGGAAAGTGCTGTGCTGTTTGTAAATTCAGCACTTTTATTAGTGGATTTTTTCAATTTGGGCCCTTTGAGACGACCTCTAAAGTGGGAAAAAATTGCCCAAAGATAGTAGATATTTTTTCGATATGTAGGGCTGTTCCCGTTTGCTCTCCAAATTTACGAGTAGAAAGGTTAAAGGTTGGTTAATTGGAGAGAATTTACTTTCTTTGTTGGATTATGGGACTTTGCCAATAATAACCTACTGCTTTTTCTATCAATATCTATTCGGAAGAATGGCCTACAAATATGACAAAGTTCACTTATCTGCCATACTCAAATGGTTGACCGTAGTGCTTAGAGAGCGGTACCGTTTACCCAAATTAGGATTAAAATTACGGCCAGATCATATTGCCTTAACTATTGAAGGAGCAACTGGTACCATTCAGCTTCCAACTATCGCGACCGCTTTTTTAGAAAATAATACTGATCAACTTCGCACTTTTGCTTGGAATGCTGATGCGGAAGGATTCATTCCAGTTTTGCAGGAAGACCTGATGGTCATAGCTACCAACCAACCAACCTTTCCCATC
>JBCDGY010000305.1:0-3817 GCA_039414375.1 Bacteroidota bacterium
ACTTTCTGAACTTGAAGCGAATTATAATTTAGGCTCCGCACCCTCACAAAATATAATCCCGAAGGTAAGGCTGAAATATCCACTGTTTGAAAATTGTCCTTGGGATAAATACTGTAAAGTACTTTTCCCGCTGAATTTATAATTTCGATTTGATGTAAATTTGATAGGCCACCTATCCTTATTTGATTGGATGCTGGGTTAGGAAATAATTGAAAACTTTCCTTTGATTCTTCAAATTTAATAACGATCACTTTAGAGTATTCAATTGTTCCGTCTAAATCAACTTGTACTAAACGGTAATAATTATTACCCTTGTAAGGATTTTCGTCTTGAGTTTGGTATTCGAAAACTTCATCTATACGTTCTTGAGCATTAAGGAATGCTAATCTTTCCCAATAAGCACCATCCTTAGATTTTTGAACTTCAAAACCTAAATTATTGTATTCTGAAGCC
The DNA here is from genome assembly GCA_039414375.1 of Bacteroidota bacterium. Classification (GTDB taxonomy): domain Bacteria; phylum Bacteroidota; class Bacteroidia; order Flavobacteriales; family Flavobacteriaceae; genus Croceivirga. Next base: position 454 of record JBCDGY010000305.1, read on the forward strand.
ACCGTCCATTTCAATAATATTTTATCACTCTGTCCTATTCCACTAAAACTTAGCCATTCAACTGGAAGAACAGAGATTGAACAATTTGCGGGTGTTGAATCAAATGTGGAAATAGAAGTACAGGTATTACAAAATACACTTTTGAAAAAACAAGCTGCCTTCTCAACTCTAAAATCATATCCGTAAACGCCATGACCACCCAAACTGTCCATATTTAAACTGTTGCAATATCCAAAATTGGTCGTTGCCTGATATATCCACCGAGAGCCGCCTCGAAAAGTCATGGGATTCAAATCTATATCAATGATGGGGTCTTGTTCGCCATGAAAGGAAATAATTGAGACATTTCTCAAAGAATCAAACGAAGGGGCAATAACTGAACCCCAATTGTTATAAATTCCTTTAATGGAATAGGTATTGGTGAGGTCATTGCCCGATGTATATAATCCACCGTGGGTAGACGACATAGAAGCATTCAAATTATCATAATCAGTTTGGTCCGTATACGCCATGGCTAAGGCAATATTCGCTCCTGAACTTTCTCCACCTGTAAATATCCAATCCGTATCAATTCTGTAGGTAGCTGCATTTTCTACCATATATCTCATGGCTGCATGAGCGTCCTGTTCTGCTTGATATATGGGGTCTAAAGATGTAACGGGAGGAGAACCATATCTATGAGTAATAGTAGCAGCAACAAATCCTCTTTTGGCAAACTCAAAACAGGTGTTACGCATCAAGCCTCTATTGCCCGCAACGTACCCACCTCCATGAATCAGCATAATAAAGGGTCGTTTGGACAGGTTGTCTATCGTCATGTCCGGGTAATAAACATCCAACTCCAAGTCTTGGTTATTGACCGTTGCATACACCATATTCATGCTGGAGTCAATTTCGGAATTATCAAAATATTCAACTTCTATAAAGCGGTTGTCATCATTACAATATATTGATCCGTCGGCATTATTTATTCCTCCATTTTCTACGATTAAATTTTGTTGTTCCACTATAAAGTCGAATGCCAACTCTTCCAATCTTTTACCCTCTAAAGTAGCATTAAAATTACCATGACCAATTCCCACCAATGTATCCAGTCTCATGGTTATTCCTAAAGAATCATAAATTGCTTTTAAATCTAAAGCACTCGTAAATGGAACGGTAAAATCTGCAGTGCCATGAGCTTTGTAGAGTACAGGGTCTTTACAATCAAAAAGGTTTTCCCCATACACGGCAAGGAAAGCGTCCGTTACAGATTGGCCTCCCCAAAAATCAACAATGGTTTGAACTTCAAATGTTTGACCTAAGTTTGTTGTCGATAAGGTAGGGTCTTGTGAGCTACTTATTTCAGTAGTAAAATCATCTGGGTCGGATATGACAATCCCCTTTGCTGTATTTGCACCTGCAGAAGCACCGCCGACAGTTATAAAGTCAGCATTTATATTATAATCTTCTTTATTAGCTACCATCCAGCGTAATGCAGCCTTAGCGTCTCGTTGTGCAGGGTACATGGCATTAAAGGATGCTTCATCTTCATCGGAAATGGGTAAGGTGGCAGCAAAATCAGCCCATTCAGTTGGCACCGTTCCAATGTCTCCAAGCAAACGATAATCAATAGAGATAAAAACCCAACCTCTGGCGGCGTAAAACTTTGCCATTTTCACTATCGCTGCTTGTTGTTTGGAGCCAAATTCAAAAGCACCTCCATGAATAAACATAAAGGCAGGTCTGTTTTGTGAGGTATTATTAGGGTAATAAACATCTAATTTTAAAGGAATTGCAGTAGCCGAAATGCTATTCAAACTATCATGGCTAAGTCCTTCTGCATAGATGATGTCATTTTCTGTAATCACTTCAAAAGTACTATCTGCTTGCACCGTTGGAACATTGGTGGGTTGATTTTCGGATAGAACGGATTGTGCAAATTCAAGTAAAAATTGGTATCTGTCATTATTGCCACTCGCTTCAATACTATGAACCATCGTATCCCTGTCCCCGATGCCCAACTCGTCATATTTATCCATAATTATCATTCCGTTCAATGGGTCGTGGCTATCGGTTGTTCCTGGTTCATAGCGATAAACAAAAAAGATAGGTGGAGCAGTCGCCTTCACCTCATTGGGCGGATGCCACCAAGTGGAGTCTGCCCATGTACCGTCGGGTAAGGCATTGTACATGTACAGCCCCTTAATATTGGGATCAACTCGATGGCCGTAGTTCCAACTCAATATGCTTCCACGGGAAGACCCCCCTATAATGAACTTGGTGGTATCAAAATTGTACGTAGCGGCATTGGCTTTTACCCAGGCAAACATCAATTCCGCATCATCCCAACCCGTTTGCACCTGCCCCGGTGTATTTATGGCTGTTAAAGACTCCCAGGCAACGACGGAAATGCCATTGGCTTTGAGCGACTCTGTAATACTGTTGGGCATGTTGGTCGTTCCACCATTGCCATGAGCATCAAAATAAACGGGTGTTGGACATTGGGATGGAGCAAGATAAATATCTAAAAATTGTCGGTCTGCTGTTCCGTAAAAGAGAGTGGTGTCAGGTTGCCCAAATACGGTACAACTGAGCATTATTCCAACTAATACCAATAAGAGTGACTTTTCTGTTCCCATGTTTAATCTAACTTTTTTTATGTTCTTTCATAGAGTAGACTAAATTTATCACAGCAGGTTTAATCCATCATCTTAATGCTGACTACTATTTATGCTTCCCCCTCATTTAGATCATTGACTTAAGTTACTACTGTAGTGTACCCCAAAACCAAAGGGGCCTGGGTAGCTGATCGGGCATTGCTCATCCAGTTGTATCTATCTTTGCAGCGAAGCAAATCTTGTTGAGAGAAGAAATGGGGTCAAAAACGGTACGTCTTTATATCCTCATTATCGTCAATTATGGAGTGCTAAAATCCATTCAGCAGTTTTTTCGATGGTTGATTTTTTGCGACTTGCAATATCAATAGCTGGATATTTGTACGATACTTTTAATCTATTCTTCTCTTGCATCCGCTCTACTCTTGATTTTGATGTGCTGCTACTCAGAGCTGTGAGATGAAGTTGTGGCTACTTCCTCTCATTCTACTGCTGCCTTTGCTACTTTAATTTTCTGCCTTTCAATCAATATCCCAATACCCAGTTGCCAGGATAAAATTATCCAGATCATTCCAATACCAAAAGTTGTGGAGACTGCAGTTAGTAGAAATCCGATATAACCTACTAAACCGCAAAGTCCACCTACAATAGGGTATGGCCTTCTGTCTTTCCCAAATAGCTTTTTGGGCTTAAATACAATTATTTGCGCAGCGGCGCGCCGCTCACCGGGTCGACGCCGTGCGCGCGCACGAACGGCACGGCATTAG
>JBCDGY010000306.1:0-3812 GCA_039414375.1 Bacteroidota bacterium
AGCTTTCATATAAATCACGTATCTTAAAAAAATTATCCCATTTACTATAAGTAACAGCCGAGCATTTTAAGCGCATTAAGGTACTTTTAGAGGTCTTTACTTGGCCTGTCTCCATGGTTACCTGAGCAATATCGGTCATGATTCCCGACATGTTATATGAGGCGGTAAAAACTAATTTTTCATTAAAATCAATGCTCGTATTCTGAGATAAAAGGCTATCCCATGAGATTAGAATCAGTAGGAGGCAGACAGTTGATTTTATATTCAGCATTTTGACTATTTGAAGCTCGAAAATACAATGCACAAATCAATCAGCATAACATTTTGGAGAATTTTAAAAAAGGATTGAAATGTTTTGGAAGCATCAAAAAGCATCTTATATTTGCACCCGCTTAAGGAGGAATGGCAGAGTGGTCGAATGCGGCAGTCTTGAAAACTGTTGAGGGTCACACCTCCGGGGGTTCGAATCCCTCTTCCTCCGCAAAAGAAACCCGCATCGCAAGTTGCGGGTTTTGTAGTTTAGGACTGAGCCAATTTTTTTTTGAGCGAAGTAAAGAAACTACAAAAGCAACCATGCAAAGCTTAAGGCGGGTTTTATGCTTGCCCAGGATTCCCTTTAGGGGATGCACGAAGTGAATCCCTCTTCCTCCGCAATCAAGCACAGCTTTGTTGGAGCTTAAAAAAGAAAATCCCACCAAGTCTACTTGGATGGGATTTTGTCTTTTAAGATGCTAATCCCAAAGAAATTAAAAGCTGTATTTGCAACTTAGGAGGTCAAGGGTAAACCTTATGAATCCCTGTTCCTCCGCTATCAAGCGTAAGATCTGAAAGTAGAAAACCACAATGCTCTACTTTTTAGAGATTGAGAGGTGCTCTATCAACTAGTGCTTATCCCGATTATTTTAAAATCAAAACTGTTTTAAAAAAGTCAATTTTATGATTCCTTGGGTATTCTGAAATCTCACGGGGTTTAAAGCATCATCGAATCCATCCAACTGATTGTCGTTAAATACAATAAAAACATAAGACAAGGGAAGATATTCCCACGATAGACGAGAGTTAAAAGTTGAACTGTTATTACTGGTATTGTATTGATAGAAGGTTATCAATTGTAGCCTCGGATTTAAGGATAATCGCAGTTCTGTGCCCAGTAGATTGGTCTCGGTAGATGCACCATCAATACCCAAGGATTTTATCTTATTGTATTCATAATTCGCATTCAAACTTATATGTGGTAGAGGAGCAAGACGCAAGGAGGCGACAAAGTTATTCAGGTTTCCGTTATAGAATTCTCCAAAACCATAGTCAGCACTGAAACCTGTTTTCTTCGAAAAATCCCCTGTATAACTTACTATGTGCCGCTGATAGGCATAATCTCCAACCTCGATGGCTATTCCCAAGGGTGAAAAAGGTGCACGTAAAGATTGCCAATTTAAACGGTAGGCATATTCTAAAAGGCTGCCATTTTGAAACTCAAAGCTAATTGGCCGAAGGGAAGCAAAGCCTTCCCTAAAAGAAAGATCATCCAGATAATGGTAAAAAAAAGTGGTAATCCCAGGGGTAAACTGCCTGGTAAATTTTGGCAACCATTTGGGTCTCAAACGCAGTGCCATTGCAGGGCTGGTTAGCAAATAATTATTGGCATCAATAAAGCCAACCTTGGGGTCATAATTTTCAGATATAACACTCTCTACCAGCCCCAAGTACAGTAAGTTGTCAGAATAATAAGCCCACAAAGCACCGGAATATCCTTCATTGTCTGCTATTCCCGAATTTTTTGAGCCTGACAGCATCCAAAAAGCGTTGATGGCTTGCGTAGGCCTTAGGAAACCATCAAGCGTAACTGTGGTATTATAATTTGAAAGGCCTTGGGCATTGGACTCGTCGTAGCGAAAAGTGGCCATACCCCCAATACGATTTTGCCCTCCTATATTTCTAGAATACCTTGCCACTGCAAAATTTGCTGCTGGCTGATCGTTCGCTGCATCTTGTCGCAATAAAATAGCTCCAATGTTCTGTTTTGGGCTTCGATTGGTAAATCTGCCACCTACTTGGATGGGAATGGGATTACCGGTATTGTCCAAGCCAATTCGTCTGCTGAAAAAGGGTTGTAAATTATCCCATGCTGCCATTCTATATATTTCGTTGCCTTCTAGAAAAAACTGTCTCCTTTCTGGAAAGAGCACCGAAAACCTGGAGAGATTGATAACTTGCCGGTCTACGTCGGCTTGAGCAAAATCGGTATTATAAGTCAAGTCCAACACTGAATTTGGACCCATTACCCACTTCAGCTCTCCCCCTGCTTTGACATCTGTACCCTCTTCAACTACTGCGTCACCTTCTTTTTGTCGGACTGCATCTACCAACAAATAAGGGTTTAGTTGAATGTTCGCCGTTGGCGGAGGGGGTTCAATCCCTGTAAGAACTGCTTCATAGGGCATACGATATACATTGAAATTTCTGGGTACCGCAGGGTACGAGACATATTCGTTATTTACGCGAATATTTCGCGTGAGAATAATGCCCATGTCTTTACAATTTTCGGGATATCGTAAGGTTTTCCAAGGTATGGCCATTTCTGCATACCAACCTTCATCGGTAATTCGGGTCCTTACACTCCAGAGTGCAGACCATTCCCTATTGAAAATTTCATCGTCCATAACCAGTAGTTCGCGCTGCGCACCATAAGGGTTCGTCTGAAATGATACCGCGTTTCGTTGATCTAGAAATCCATCCAACACAACACCAAACATATCGTTCTGGAAGTAATCAAAGTCTCGCTGTAAATTTTGAGCCAAGATTTCCTTTCTGCCATTTTTGGTTTTGCAAAATGCACCGATGTAAAGATTGGTGCCATCGTACATCACTTTGGCTTCTGTAAACCTACTCGCGGGATTACCTTGTATGGGGTCTTTTTGTATGAACGCTGTTATTGAGGTAGCCGCTGCCCAGCTGGGTTCGTTGAGTACACCATCAATATTGATGGGTCCTGTGGCTTTAATAGCTTTAACAATAGGTGCAACCTCCGGAGGTGGAAATATATCCGGATTGTCTTGACACCAAATCGATGGTATAGTTAGTACAAATAAGAATTCCGAAAAAAGGAATGCTTGGTGCAATCTTGTTGTTATCACTTCATTAAAGGTTTATGTAGATTGTCTGTACGGTATGGTAACCTTACTTGATAGGTAATAATCTTTCCGACGGAAATTATGAAGTAAAATCCACCCTTTTTTCAATTTGCGATAACCCCAGCAAGACCTGCGATAAAAAAGGATTTAAGCAAGACAGAACATATCTCAAATACATAAGACCTTTATAGAATAGTAAAAAGTGATACGCTATCCACACCATGGGAAAGCTGAATCTCAAAAGAACCTATAGTTTTGGAATCTGGATAAGTCTTGTATCCACTCCCCCGTTAAGGTCTTTATCTTCTAAGCAATTTCTCTAGATTGTTACGGTAGGCGTCCCCCACAACGAACTCTTTATCGTTTAGAAAAATACTGCCTTTTTTTATTGAAGAAATCATCTCAATAGAGATCATGTACGACTTATGAATTCTAATAAATCTGTTGCTTGGAAGTTCGGATTCTAAATTCTTAAAACTGGTTCTTACTACAATAGGTGATTCCACTCCCTTTAAATAAAATTTGATATAATCTCCATATCCTTGTAGCCAAATGATGTCCTCAAATTTCACTTTTACCATACTATAATTGGAATTCACAAAGAGGTAATCTTTTTTGATTGGAGTATGGAAGTCGGTATCTAAAGATTTCATTTCAAAAAGGCTTTTAGCCCGTTGACAA
>JBCDGY010000307.1:0-3811 GCA_039414375.1 Bacteroidota bacterium
GATTTTAATAGGGCCTATAATCCTTACTGTGCCTATAACAAAAAGTACTCCTGCCCCTTGGTGCCAAGGCAAAATAGGATGAAAACCAAGATAAAGGCAGGAGTCAAGGCTTTTAAAGCCAATTAAAAAACCCCCAACAAAATTGCTTGGGGGTTTTCCTATTTAACAATTAACAAATTAATCAAAAGTATAAATAGCAGCAACTAAGAAAGAAGCCAAGCTATTTGTGGCTGCGCCATCACTATCCAAGAATGGCTCATTGTCATCTCCAAAGCTATCCAAACGAATTTCTGGCTTGATGATCAAATTGTCTTTAGTGAAGCTTCCAGTAAGCGTTAAGCCCAATACAGGAATATCATCAGCAGCATCCGAAGTAGCTACAAAATATTCCCCTCTTAAACCAAGTGCAAAACTATCGGAAGTACTAATCTGTGGGTAAAGTGCTGCTCCATAGAAGCCAGTTTCCGTTTCGGAATTGGTGTTATAGGCTGCGTTGATCCCTAAGAAAAAATCGTCAGACACATCGAAGCCTCCGGTGTAATCAATTTCAAAACCAAGACCTCCATTTCTACCACTATCGTAGTAAAGGTTCAAATATTGGCCATACACTCCTAATTGCGTACCCAAGGCATACTCTCCAGTTGCACTTGTGTCGTTGGTATCCCAAGGGTTGGTTACAGCAAGCATTAAGCTTACATCATCTGAAAGGGCAAAATCTGCTTTAGCTCCAATGTGGGAGAATGGTCCGTTAGAAAATAAGTAAGATACACTGTAGTTAAAGTTGGCTGCTGGAGCAATAACTTCGTAACCTACCCAAGTATTAAAACGACCAATGGTTAAAGTGGTTTTATCAGAAACATTCCAGTAAGCATATGCCTGGTTGATAATTCCGTTTAAAACATCGTTCTCAAAAGTAGCTTCGGTTCCTCTAGGACCAAATACGAGGTCCATTACAACTCCTGTTGATCCAGACTCATAAGTTCCTATCAAGTTCGCCATACCTAAGGCAAAACCAGTTTGATTGGCGAATGATGTTGGTGTAGCGGTGGTGGCATCTCCACCATCACTTAAAGTGGTTCTAAAATAGGTGTCAATACTTCCCGATAGTGAGAAAGGACTTGAAGCAGCTTCTTCCTCTTGGGCAAAAGCGCCTACAGTCAATAGGCCCAGGCACACTAGGGCCACCTTTTTTACGTATTGTAAACTGTTCATTTTCATAATGTTTAGATTTAGTTTACCCCATCCAAGGGTGTTTTTTGATGTAGTTGAATTTAGGTTTGATATAACCGAGTACAGCGGAGCGTTCGTTCTATTGAACGCCCCGAGTTCCCGATTGCTTGTTTATTATTGATTAAGATTAGCGATGTGCTCTGGATAGGCTTCCATTCCGTGTTCATGGATGTCTAATCCTTCCAGTTCTTCTTTTTCAGAGACTCTTAAGCCTATAGTCTTCTTTAAAATAAAGAGTAAGATAAATGTTGTTAAGGCTGCCCAACCGATGTAAGCTAAAGAACCATAGGTTTGTACCCCTAAGAGCCCAGCGCCTCCACCATAAAACAATCCGCCGTCTAGTGCAAAAAGTCCAACAAGTACTGTACCCAGGAAACCACAAGTACCGTGTACGGAAATGGCACCAACAGGATCATCAATCTTTAGTTTTTGATCGATAAATTCAATGGAAAGAACCACCACAAGACCACAAAGTAACCCAATAGCTAGCGCACCGAAGGCATCAACAGAGCCACAACCAGCAGTAATACCTACCAAACCGGCTAGTCCACCATTAAGTGTCATAGAGATATCCGCTTTTCCATACTTGATCCAAGTAAGAAAGAGCGCTGCCATGGCGCCAATAGCTGCGGCCAAGTTAGTATTGATGATTACGCTACCAGCACCAACGGTATCATCGCCTCCCCATGCAAGTTGAGACCCACCATTAAATCCAAACCATCCTAACCAAAGGATGAGTACCCCGAGGGCTCCAAACATCATGTTGTGCCCTGGAATCACTTTAACCTTACCATCTACATATTTACCAATTCGCGGACCAACCATTTTAGCGGCAACAAATGCAGCGGCACCTCCAACAGCATGCACTACTGAAGATCCTGCAAAGTCTACAAAACCAGCAACATTTAACCATGCGTCATCATCAAAAGGCCAGTACCAGCTCCCGGAAATAGGATATATTAAGGTGGTTAGTACTGCCGAAAGGATCAAATAGGTAGAGAATTTAGTACGTCCTGCTACAGCTCCTGAAACAATGGTAGCTGCTGTGGCACAAAACACTGTTTGAAAGAAAAGGTTGTACCAATCGGAAGCACTAAAAAAGAAATATCCTTGATCGCTAGGGCTAGAGCGGAAGAAACCTCCCAATACGGTATCACTACCATACATAATACCGTAGCCAACGGCCCAGAACATAATAGAACCTATCGCAAGGTCCATAATGTTCTTCATTATTATATTACCAGAGTTCTTGCTTCTGGTAAAGCCTACTTCAACCAGGGTAAATCCTGCTTGCATAAAAAATACCAAAATGGCGGCAATGGTAATCCAAAGTGCGCCCATATCGCCGTTAACGGCAGCAACGGCACTGTCGATTGTTTCTTGTGTTACTTCGTTCATAATTTCAATGTTTAGTTAGTTAGCAGTTTTAGTTGATTCCGGCGAATCCACTTTCTCCAGTTCGAATTCTATACGCCTCCGATACTTCGGAAACGAATACCTTACCATCCCCTACATTACCAGTAGCAGCTGTTTTGATTAAGGTTTGAACCGTTTTCTCTAGAAATTCATCCGATATCACAATCACTAAGTACCTCCTTTGGATGTCGGTGGTGCTGTAAGTGATACCACGGTAAACATGGCCCTGCTTTTCGTTGCCAACTCCAGTTACATCCCAATAGCTGAAAAAGTTGACCTCAATTTCATGAAGCGCTTTCTTGACTTCATCAAATTTTGATTTTCGAATAATTGCCTCGACTTTTTTCATATTTGATTTTGTTAGTTATCCTACCAAATATATATGAAATGAAATCCAGGCCTTTAAAAACCTATTGTTGGCGAGCTATTTTTGTGAAGTGCGCGATTTAACCCCCAAATTTTTAGATTTAAGTTAATTTTATGTAAATTTTTTTGAGGATATACTAGTTTGATTATTTGGTAATTCGTTGAATTTAAAGCCATATCCGATTTCAAATAACCAAAAGACTATGGAGTATTTAACAAATGTTTAATGAAAACCTTAGTTTTTTAACTACAGCGATTTTGAAATCCATATTCCGCAACTTACAGCGAGAATTCCGATACCTACACTGCCTAAAGTGTACAAAGAAAAAGAAAGTATTTCCCCAGACTTTAACAATTTTTGTTGCTCAAACGCAAAGGTGGAGAAGGTGGTAAAGCCACCACAAAAACCTGTTGCCCAAAGTAAAAGCTGTTGTTCGGTAAGCCATCGACCACGGGTAAAACATCCCAAAAGCACGCCTATTAAAAGGCATCCTAATATATTAACGGTAAAAGTGCCCCAAAAAAAAGAGGCATCAGAAAGGTTGAGATGTTTAGCGATAAAGTATCGAAGCATGCTGCCCAAGCCACCTCCAAGAAACACTAGAAAAAGTTGTTTCATAAGTGAATGCCTACACTGCCTTTTTGTATTTCGTGTTAGGCATTTCGGTGGTAGGGAGTTTAATAACCGGATGATCCGTTAAGCGCTTGAAAGTTCTTTTGAAACCACTTAAGGCATCATTTACACTAAAAACCAAAAGAAGCGCATTAATCACTAGGAGGCCAACCAAAAAGCTCAAAA
>JBCDGY010000308.1:0-3778 GCA_039414375.1 Bacteroidota bacterium
AAACAATTTCCATGGCAAAAAATATCCTATCCCATGCGCTTACGTCTTTTGGACAAGAAGTGCAACAAGGCCTAAGTGCATTTCCAAAATACCTTTCCTCTAAATACTTTTATGATGCGATAGGCGACAAGCTTTTTCAAGATATTATGGCCATGCCAGAATATTACCTTACGCAAGCGGAATTCGATATTCTTGAAGCACAGGCTGCCGATATTGCCGCTCATTTTGCTCCTCAGAAAACAGTATTTAGCCTTTTCGAACTAGGGGCAGGAGATGGGAAAAAGACCAAGATATTGTTGCGGCATTTGGTTAATCATGGGTATGACTTTGACTATCGCCCTATTGATATAAGTCAAAATGCACTAGACAATCTTCAAAGCAACATAGCCCAAGAACTGCCAGGAGTTTCGGTAAACCCACTTCAAGGGAGTTATTTTGAGACCTTAAAAACCATTGGTGCCACTACTGAACGCCGCAAGGTCATTTTATTTTTGGGGTCTAACATTGGAAACCTCCTCCATCGCGATGCGATCTCTTTTTTACAGCAGCTCAACCAGGCTATGAACGATGACGATTTATTATTGATGGGAATGGATCAAAAAAAGAATCCACAAACCGTCCTTAGTGCTTATAATGATCCTGCGGGAATTACCGAAGCCTTTAACAAAAATGTTCTAACAAGAATTAACAGAGAATTGGACGGTAATTTTGATCTCGAAAAATTCAAACATTGGGAGGTGTACGATCCCGAAACCGGAACTGCCAAGAGTTATTTGGTAGCCAAAGAAGCTCATAAAGTGTATTTAGGAGCGTTGGATCTGGAAGTGCGTTTTGAAGCATGGGAAACCATACACACCGAAATTTCCCAAAAGTATGATGATCAAGTAGTCTCTTGGCTCACTAGAGAAGCGGGATTTGAGATACAAGAAGCTTTTACTGATGCTAAAAAATCTTTTAAAGATTACATTTTAAAAAAACAATAAATGAAAGCTATTTGGAACGGTGTTATCCTTGCAGAAAGTGATGCGACTGAGGTGATAGAAGGGAATCACTATTTTCCCGCGAATGACCTCAATATGGAATATTTTAAACCAAGTGACACCAAGTCAACCTGTCCTTGGAAAGGGGAAGCATCTTACTATACCCTTGAGGTAGCTGGCGCCCTTAACAAGGACGCCGCCTGGTATTATCCGGAACCCAAACCTAAAGCTTCATCTATAAAAGGATACGTTGCTTTCTGGAAAGGCGTAAGTATCACGGCATAACCCTTACTAACATAAATTAAAGGGGAATCCCTTAAATATCTAGCACTGCATTTTCAGCACCTGCGAAGTCATTCCATTGGTAACGATCCGCCTCGGCATCGTTTACATAGGTATCGTCCACCAAATAGCGGAACTCATACATGCTCTCTTTTGGAAGCTCTATAGTGCCTTTGAAAGTACCATTCTTTAATTTCCTTAAAACACTACCAGCTGGATCCCAGTTATTGAAGTCGCCCACTACGGCAACGTTGGTCGCCTCTTTGGCTGGAACCGTAAAAGTGACTTTGCAAATAGGTTTGCTCTTTAAATATTGTTTCTTTATTGCCATGTCAGAAAATTTTTAACATGGGTACAAAGCAACTCATAAATCCATTAACTGTCAACAGTTTACGATCGATTTATCATTTTATCAAAATACTGGCTTTGCATTACCGCTTTTGCAAAAAAGAAAATACTTTTTTAACTGAACGGATAGCAAAAGCTTATTTCTCAATCAACTTAGCGATGGTAGCTATGTCGTTTATTGTATTGTACAAGTGAAAAGCTACACGCACCCCAGGGCCTCTTCTTGCACAGGAAACTCCATTTTGCAATAACCTAGTGTAACTGGCCTCATCTAGTCGCAAGTTAAAGATGGTACTATGAATAGCTCTTTGGATAACGGCATCTTCGAGCAACCCCATAGCGCCAAAGGTGGTTTTAGCCACTTCGGATAGGGTACGATTATGGGACCCAATGGGATCAAGACCAACTTCCTGGAAAAAAGAAAGTGCATATCGCAGACTACCGAAAGAAAGCGAATCTAAATGCCCTGGCTCCAAATGTTTGCAAAAGGTTCTTTCTTCCGACAAATGCTTCATATTACGCCCAGAGCCATAGCCAGAAGCCTTTAATACAAAGCGATCCATAAAATGAGGGGCAACCATAAAAAAGGCGTTCCCATAACCGGAGAGCATCCACTTATAACCACTACTCCCAAGAACAGCAATTTTAGAAGCCTCAAAATCTAAGGATTCGGTCCCTAAGAACTGCGTACCATCCGCAATAACCATTAGCTCTGGGAAATCCGTACAAAGCTGTTTTAGGAAGTCAAGGTCTATTTTAATACCATTATACCACTGTACCAGACTACAAGCAAAAACAGTACTATGATGTCGTTTGATACCCTCATAAATCTGCGTCTCCATTGTTGGACCAAGAGCAACATAGTTTCGCTGAAAACCTCTAGACTCAAAAGGCCAGTTTAACGAGGGATAGTCTTCTTCTAAAAGCAATATCTTTTCTTTAGGATGTAAGCCTTCCAACAATAGATTAAGGCCTTGACTAAAACTAGGTGCCAAGGCTACATTTTGGGATACCCCGTTAAAAAGATGCGCTACAGCTGCTCGGGTATCCTCCAGAAGTTCGGCCACCCCTTGTTTTGCAGTACTCCCGTTATTTAAAAAATCAAGATCATGCGTTCTACGCCATTTCATCAAGTCACGATGCATAAGGCCACAAGTGGCCGTATTGGCGTAAATCTCCGTTTCAAAAACTGGAAAATGATCCCTTACCTTGGAGGAAATGTCCATTCCTTATCTTTGCCATCAAAGATAGCTAACAATGTTTTCGAAGAAAAAACCGAAACCCACGGTAGACCTAGGGGAGTACGAACTCCTCGAAAACGCGCAAAAACGAATCAAGCAGAAAAAAAGACTGTTCTCTCATTTTGTCGTATTCTTGATAGGCAGTGTTTTTCTTGTACTCATCAATAAAATTTTAAAGTATGGCGAGCGCTACGACTGGTTTGTATGGGTGATTCTTATATGGGCTTTTTTGTTTTTTGTGCATGCTTTCAACGTTTTTGTTACCCACCGGTTTATGGGAGCAACATGGGAGCGAAAACAGCGTGAGCGACTTATCGTAAAGCAGAAAGAACGCATTGCAGCACTTCAAAAAGAAATAGAAGTAGACTTCCCATTATCGCAAATCAATAAGAAAACTGAATGAATCGATTGATTATAATAGCCGCTGCGGGAGAAAACAACGCGCTAGGACTCAACAATGGATTACCATGGCATCTTCCGGATGACTTCAAACGTTTCAAAACACTTACCTCCGGCCATAAAATTATTATGGGCCGAAAGACCTTAGATAGTTTCCCTAAAGCATTGCCCAACCGAGAGCATATTGCGATCACCAGAGATCGTACTTACCAACCTAAATTTCCTTGTATTATGGTAGGATCTTTGGAAGCAGCTGTTGCCTTAGCCAAAGAAGATGATACTGCTTTTATCATTGGCGGAGGAGAAATCTATCGGCAGTCTATGAACGTTGCTACGCACATAGAGCTTACCCGTATTCACCATTCCTTTGAGGCAGATGCTTTTTTTCCAGAAATCGACCTTAAAGTTTGGAAGCTCGAGCAAGAGACCTACCATCCAAAGGATGAACGACACCATTTTGATTTTACCTATCAAACCTTTGTACGACAAGCCCTTTGACACCTTTGCAAAATTTAGATTCAATTCATT
>JBCDGY010000309.1:0-3776 GCA_039414375.1 Bacteroidota bacterium
ATCGTTTACACGTTTTTAGGAATCAGGCTTTCAACGAAAAGAAGATCACAACATAGACTTGGTAATTAACGTATTTTTAGGAAAGCTGTCATTCGAGAGACTTATCTTTAAAGTTTTAGCACTCCGTCAATGAAAGTGGATCGCGTTCCTTTTAAAGCAACAGGATATTTCTCAACACTTATTGAAGACTATTTGGATCAAAAGGAATCCTTGCGACCCTTTTATCATCGTTATCCTATTATCGAAAACTTTAAAGCGCAATTGGAGGAAAAGTCTCGAAGTTTTCCACAAGCACACCGTACCATACTGGCCGACGCTCTAGCTACGCAATATACGGGTAGTAAGATTAGTGAGGCAACCCAGAGGAATATCGGTGCGCTGCGTGAAGCGAATACCTTTACCGTAGTTACCGGGCATCAACTCAATCTATTTACTGGTCCATTGTACTTTTTGTACAAGATAATATCTGTCATCAACCTATGTGAACAATTAGCCGAAAGTTATCCAGATCATCATTTTGTTCCGGTATTTTGGATGGCCAGTGAGGATCATGATTTTGATGAAATAGACCATTTCAATTTTAAGGGGGAAAAGCTTCAATGGGATCGATCTTCTGGAGGCGCTGTTGGGCGTATGAATACGAAAGGATTGGATACAGTACTAGAAGTTTTTGCAGCACAACTGGGCAATTCAAAAAATGCGAATACTTTAAAAGAATGGTTTAAAAACGCTTATTTGGAGCATGCCGATCTCGCCAGTGCAACTCGCTTTTTGGCCAATAGCCTTTTTGGAACCTACGGTTTGGTTATTGTAGACGGAGATGATGTGGAGCTCAAGCGATTATTGATTCCGTATGTAAAGAAAGATGTTTTTGAGGGGCTTCCTTTTGAAGAAATTACAAAGTCTATAGCCAAGCTTACAAGCCTTTCCGGCAACTACAAGATTCAGGTTAATCCCCGTGCCATAAACTATTTCTATCTCCGAGAAGGTATGCGAGAACGTTTGGTTGCGGAGGGAGAAGGCTATCGCGTTAACGATACAGACACCTATTTTTCTCGGCAAGCTTTAGAAGATGAGATGGTTGCCCATCCCGAACGGTTTTCCCCTAATGTGGTGGCTCGGCCCCTTTATCAAGAGACAGTGTTGCCCAACTTGTGTTATGTCGGTGGCGGGGGTGAGTTGGCCTATTGGTTAGAGCTCAAAGCCTATTTCGAAGCGATGCAAGTACCTTTTCCCATGCTTCTATTGCGCAATTCAGCCCTAGTGATGTCTGAAAAACAATACCGAAAATTAGAACGCTTAAACATTAAAGTATCTGATCTCTTCAAGAAGCAAAATGATTTGGTCAACCAAAAAATACAGCAGATTTCAAAGATTGATCTCGATTTTACGTCTTTGAAGCAAACCTTGGAAGACCAGTTTCACTACATGTACAAACTCACCGAGCATACCGACGCTTCCTTTCTTGGGGCTGTAAAAGCACAAGAAGCCAAACAAAAGAAAGGATTGCAAAACCTAGAAAAGCGACTGCTAAAAGCCCAAAAACGAAAACTCAAAGATCACGTAACGCGTTTAACCGATCTTCAGAACCAACTATTTCCCAACCAATCCTTACAAGAGCGGCATGGGAATTTTTCGGAACTGTATCTCGCTTATGGGGAACGACTCATACCCAAGTTAAAGGCTGCATTAGATCCATTAGCAGAGGAGTTTTTAATATTAAGGGACCAATAGCGTACCTTTCCATTCTTGCCCAATTCGGGTAAAAACCAAACGTTGGTGTTGCGGTCGCTGTAGTTGCAAATAGGCTATTGTATGAGGTATAATTTCGAGGGCTGCAAAATGATGACCTTCTTCTAGATATTTTATTTCCCCTGTGGTTGATAAGGGAGTGCCTGGTGGTTGAAAGGTTGTATAGTCCTTTCTCGCCTTTGGTGGAACACCATTCCAAAGTTCAGCCAATCTAACGCTGTCTGTAATGGGTGCTGCTCGCCCTAATATTTGCAATTGCAAGAGTTTTTTAGGATGGTAAAATAAGGCGGTCACCTTATCGTTTTGTGCTAGCGCCGCCATTTTATGCGAGCGTTTATCAGTAAAAAAAATAGTTCGTAAATCGGGTAGTGTTTTGCGAAGGACTACTGTTCTAGCCTGGGGTTGCCCCTCCATAACCGTGCTTAATCCGAAATATTTGAAGGGATGCCCTTTTTTTACGCTTCCGTTAATAAGCTCATTTTTAAGCTGTTGAAAAATAATTTCTTCCAAAATGAAATTTTTTTAAAAATAATTCAAAAAATAGGTAGGGTTTATTGGGGTAGGATTGTTTTAAAAGCAAATCGTATAAAAAAATAATGTCCTGGCGATGCACCAGGATAAATTTGATTCATGAATTTAGGTTGGTTTTGATTTTCCAGAAGGCTTCGGAGTGGTTCCCGAGGCCTTCATTTTTTTTGGGAGTTAGTCGAACAACGAATCGAAATGACTTTTTACTGCAAATAAGGTGGCTTCCTTCATGCTATCAAAACGAAGATCTGCATGACCTACTCTTGCTTCAGGACCAATGCCTACGCTGTGAAAGCCTCCTGTTTTAGCCGCATCGATTCCGCTTTCGGCATCCTCATAAACCACGCATTCACTAGGTTGTAGTCCTAATCCTTTAGCTCCAAATAAAAAAATGTCGGGAGCAGGTTTGCTTTTGCTTACGCTATTGCCATCACCTACAACATCAAAATATTTGAGTGCTTCTAACTGCGTCAAAACTTTGGGAGCGTTACGACTCGCACTACCTAAAGCTACCAAAAAGCCTTCTCTTCGCAGCAGATTCAACAATTCTTGTGCTCCTGGTAAGTAATCATCAGGAGTCATCTGGTCCAAACTTGCTGCGTAAAGATCATTTTTTAGGGTAGCCAATCTGATCGCTTCTTCTTCTGGAATTTCCGTTTTGTTGTGATCTAAGATTACCTGAATAGAGTCCATTCGGGAGATACCTCGTAGTTTTTCATTTACCGTTCTATCAAAGTGCCATTCCATTTGGTCTGCCAATTTTTTCCAAGCGTTGTAATGCAGTTCTGCGGTGTCGGTAATAATACCGTCGAGGTCGAAAATAAATCCTTTGATCATTGTCCCTACTGTTTGGTTAATGGAATCTCTAAATTACACAGAACAAGAAAAGGACTAAATACTTCTTTACTTTTTTGTTGTAGTTTACGATAAGAAAAAGTGATTGTTGTATGGTTACTTGCAACGCTATCGGCCTTTGCAAATATCACATAACCATAGTTTGACAAATAGGTCATTTTGCTATTTTTGCCCATGCAAAACCAAGTCCTTATTCTCGATTTCGGTTCTCAGTACACCCAACTCATTGCGCGAAGGGTACGGGAATTGAATATCTACTCTGAAATTAAGCCCTACCATAAATTACCAAACGACCTTTCTCAATACGGTGCCGTAATCTTATCGGGGTCTCCGTCTTCAGTACGTTCCGAGGCCCCTCCAAAACCTGACCTTAGCCAAATCAAAGGAAAAATACCACTATTAGGTATTTGTTATGGCGCTCAGTATTTGGCTCATTTTTATGGTGGTAAAGTGGCCCCATCGGCAACTAGAGAGTATGGAAGAGCGCGGTTGGCGGATTTAAAGTCAGATGAGGTTTTTCTGGAAGCTTTGGAGAAAGACACTCAGGTTTGGATGAGCCATAGTGATACTATTAAAGAGCTCCCAGAGCATGGGGTATTGCTTGCAAGTACCGCAGATGTGGCTAACGCTGCTTTTAGAAT
>JBCDGY010000310.1:0-3735 GCA_039414375.1 Bacteroidota bacterium
ATTTCCCTGCGAAATGGAATACCAATGGCGGTGGAGAAGTAGTTACTATTGATGGTTCTCCCAATAGATGGTATGCTATTAATAGTGGAAGCTTTACTGTACCAAACGTAAGCACTCCACTTCCTGAAGATTTTACGATTGAATTCGACCTTAGGTATTTGAATTTAACGCGCCAAACGAGTTCCAATATAAACACGTGGTTTATTGTGTCGGAAACAGCCAATTTAAGCAACAAAGATCCCTATGTGATGACAGATCTCAATCCCTGCCCTTGGATTGCCGTAGGTCCTCAAATAAGGAATTATTTTCCTGGTGATTCGGACCCAATCCGCAATACCATGAAACGAGATCTGCGGGAAGCTTTTAAGGAGGAGATCCACATATCCATTGCCGTCAATAAAAATAGATATCGGTTCTGGGTTAATGAAAATAAGATTTTCGACGTCCCGCAATTGGTTAAGGATCCTTCTAAACTCAACTATTTCAAAATCTTTATGCGCGGAATAAATGAACAAGCAGGAGAGCGCTTATTGATTTCTAACTTGAAGATTGCCAAAGGAGGGGTAGATTTACGACGAAAGCTTTTAGCGGAAGGGAAAATATCAACCAACGGTATTCTTTTTGATTCAGGATCGGCCAATATTAAACCAGAATCCATGGGCATTATAAGACAGATTTATCAAGTATTACAGCAAGATAGCGCCATAGGATTAACCATTGTTGGACATACCGACAGCGATGGTAGTGCTGGGAGTAATCTTGAACTCTCTAAAGAGCGGGCGGCAGCGGTTAAAAATACTTTGGTTAGTGTTTATGGCGTGGACCAAGGCCGATTATCTGTAGATGGTAAAGGCGCTGCTGAACCAGTTGCCGATAACAATACTGTTGATGGCAAAGCCCAAAATCGAAGGGTAGAATTCATTAAAAAATAACGATCTCCAAAACGCTGACCCCTTTTGCAAGCCTGGTGTACCGAATACTATTTTGGCCAAATCGTATACTATGCTTCTAGCATACCAGAAGTCATATCGGGCGTTTGCGCTTTTTCTAATACGGCCTCAAAGAGGTTTTTGAAATGATGGAGTACGCGAGGCTTTACTCCTTCTAAGGGAACAGGGCGTCCCAGCTCAGCTTCTAAAGAAGTTACCGCTTTGTCTTTAATGCCGCAGGGAATCATTAAGTCAAAATAACCCAAATCTACGTTCACATTAACGGCGAACCCGTGCATCGTAACCCACCTGCTCGCTCGTACGCCCATTGCACATATTTTGCGAGCAAAAGGAGTACCTACATCAAGCCATACCCCTGTTTCTCCTTTTGAACGTTCGCCTTGAATACCATAGTCATTAAGGGTCAGGATAATGGTCTCTTCTAAGAGGCGTAAGTACTTGTGTATATCGGTGAAAAAATTGTCTAAATCTAAGATAGGATAACCCACAAGTTGTCCTGGACCATGATATGTAATATCACCCCCTCTATTGATTTTATAAAACTTGGCATCTTTTTGAGCTAGGGTACTTTCATTGACCAATAAGTTATTCGCATCTCCGCTTTTACCTAAGGTAAACACATGGGGATGTTCCACAAAGAGCAAATGATTACGCGTCGGGTGTGTAAGGCCCTGCCTTCGATTATTGATCTTTGTATCCATAATCTCTTGAAAAAGCAGCTCTTGATAGTCCCAAGTGTCTTTAAAATCCCTTAGGCCTAAATCCTTAACGAGTACCGTTTTATTCATAGCCAATGGTAGCGATAAACTAGTCTTCTAACACCACCTCAATATGGTTCGGTTCTGGATTCTCTAGCAATTCCTTAAAGTTTACCTCGTACACCATTGACTTGCCATCCATAGAAAAAAGAGCACCTTCTACATTCACACTTTTAATCCTACGGGGAAAGTGATATTTAAAAGTATACGTCGCTCCAGATAAAAACATTTGTGTGATACCAAGACTATCCACACTTTGTTCCATCTCATTTTCTCCTAAGCCGCTTGTACTGCGGGTAAATGTGTTGTTTTCAAAAGCATAGCTTACCTCCGCTGTTAGTGGCGGCAACTCCATGGATTCTGGCATTGCTTCGGCTCCCGAAACATTGCCCATAGAACCAGCTTCTTGAAAAGCGCTATAGGCATCGTTAATTTCTGTAACGTTTTTAAATGTGCTGAAAAGGTTAAATCGCAAAGTCTCTTCCTCAGGGTCCATAACCATACGAAGACTAAAAGGGGCTAACTTTTTTAGCTTGGCTTGCTCCTCTTCTGGCAACTGGGCAATACTATCCTTTTCCAATTCGAGCAACTCTTTAAATACTAAGGTTGAATCCATATACTGCATGGTTCCAGTAGTATCCATTCCCGCCATAGTGGCTAAAATTTCGCTACCGTCCATATAAATATCTACCCTACCCGATCCATCTTCCTTAAAATGAATCTCCTCAGTGAATTTACAGGCCGTAAAAAGACCAACTACTGCAAGTAAGGTCCAAAGTTTATTTTTTATCATTATTACTTAATTTGGATTGTTCAAAATCACAAGTGCCGCAATAGTTCCCGGCACCCATCCACAGAATGTCAAAAGTAAAACGATTAAAAAAGACCCGCAACCCCTACCCAATACTGCTAGTGGTGGAAATATAACGGCCAATATAACTCTCCAAATACTCATAGCTTGTTTTGTTATTCACTAAATACGTCTTAAAATGGCCTAACTTGTTACACCAAAAGCGCACTTTATGCGATTATTGATAGGCATCGTTTTATTGGCGGTAGCCCCTACGTTATGGGGGCAATTTCAATTTACTGGGCAAGTGCCAGCGTCTTATCAAGAGGGAACGGTTTACTTATCTCTGGTAGAGGATTACCAAAAGACCAACCGTGTCTATTTGAACCAAATTATTCTTAAAGCGCTACCAAATGATCAAGGTTACTTTACCTTCACAGGAGATCATTTGCCCGAGCGCAATAGAATATATCGTATCCATATAGACCCATGCCATGTAGAACCGGGCGAAAACAACCATTTTTTGCAACATTGCCCTGGTACACAGGCCACGCTTTTTATAGCCAACAACCGAGATACGATTAATTTTCCTATTGGGGTAGACGACAGGGTGTTTTGCGAGCTTCAATCAACTAACAAGGCTTCATCGCTACTATTACAAGTAGATGAGCTGAAAGAAGCCATGATCTATGATTTTTTGGAACCCAGTAGCGTTTCCGCCCAGTCCTTGAAATTAAAAAAATGGTTTACGAAGTTTCAGAAATTTGGTGTTGATACCGAAGAACCTCTGGTATCGCTGTATTGTTTTGGCCTACTTTCCGATAGGCAACATGAGACCAGAGCGGCCTACCTTAAGGACTTGCCCATAAATCCTTATTACAATAACCTCTTAAAACAGCTGCAGACCTCTTATCCTGAGGCTTCATTTACCGCGCAATATGAACGCGAATTACAGGCAGATCACAACTTACTGTCTGCTACTCTAAACTCCACAAATGATACCATAGCAACCTCATGGATACTGCTACCCTTGTTATTGGGTATGGTGATCCTATTGGTATGGTTTTACCGCCGTCGGCAAACACAAAAACAGTTGCTGGCACACCTATCTCCTCAAGAGCAAAACATTATTAAGGCCATCCTTGCTGGAAAATCGAACAAAGAAATCGCGAGTGATTTCTTTATTAGCGTGAGTACGGTAAAGTCCCATATCAATAGTGTTTATAAAAAACTCAAC
>JBCDGY010000311.1:0-3675 GCA_039414375.1 Bacteroidota bacterium
ATGAAGCTGTAGAGCTTTCGCATGGCTGCTTTCTAATACCCTGGTATGTGTTTGTGCGGGTAAAGATTTACTTTGAAATACTACTCAAGGTAGAATTAGAGATGTTTGGTGGTTTCTGTTGATATGGTATACAAAGAACACATGTCTGATTTTATAGAATCTCAGACCTTGATCAATTTTATTGTGATTGAGCATGTTCTTTTATTGTTGATTTTATCTGCCGCAGGCTATTGGGCATTTTTTTACATCAAAGACAAACGAAACTATGTGTCATTTCTTGAAGCTCTGTTTAATGATTATGCGCACGGCATTTTGATTTTTGATAAAAAACAACAGCTTCAATACGCCAATAATAATGGTCACTCCTTTTTGAAGGATATTTATCCGAATGCAGATCCTATTAAATATCTAAATGAATGTTTCGATTTGTTTTTCGATCATGCTCAAGATATGGATCATGTTCTGGAAAGTGTTTTGAAAAATGTTAAGGACCAGCTTCCAGATCGAAAGATTGACTATCGTGAAATCGTAAAAACAAAAAGTAACAATTTTTATTTTTTAACTGGGTATAAAACCGACGATAGTCAAACCACAATACATGTCATAGATATAAACGTAGAAAAACGGTATGAAGATCTCGCTTCTAGGCTTGGTCAGACTAACCAACAGCTTTTTCAGGCCATTGAAACAACAAATACGGGTATTGTGGTTGTTTCAATGCAGCGCGCGAAAAATACCATTAATTTTGTGAACAGAGCTTTTTGTGAAATTGCTGGCAAAGACAGGAACGATTTTTTAGGAGCGGATTGGCGGCAGTTTTTTTCTGTATTTGAAGAGGCCAAAAGTGATGAAGATATCCATGGTCTTATTCAATCGATACAGCATGAAGAGATTACCGATCTTGATCTGACAAGTTTTCTAGGAAGCCAAAAGCGATACTATAATTTCAAAATAACTCCTTATATGAATAATAAAAAAGAAGTGGATCAATATGTAGGTGTCTTAACCGACATTACAGATCTACGTTTGCGTGAAGCTGAAATTTTTCAATCTCAAAAGTTGGATGCTTTAGGCCAGTTATCGGCGGGTATAGCGCATGACTTCAACAATATTTTATCTATCATTGATGGGTATACAAAAATCTCTGCCAAAGAGGTTGTCGATAACGAAAATCTGATTGGTTATTTGAATAAGATTTCACATGCGTCTAAGCGCGGATCCAATTTGATTTCTCGCATGCTGACATTTAGCCGCAAAAAAATTACAAATACATCAACCTATGACATTGCTGAAATTATCAAAGACCAAGAATCCTTTCTTTACCCTATTTTGGATAAATCGATTTCCTTAAAAATAAATCTTCCTGATTTTCCTATTCCCGTTGAATGCAATAGTGATGTCATATCTCAGATTGTTATGAATTTGGTTATCAACGCCCAAGATGCGATGTCTGATGGTGGAGAAATAAATATCAATTTGTATACGCTCAAGCATACAGATTTGCCAGAACAATATTCTAACGAAAGCCAAGTTTTAGATTATGCTTATTTGCGTATTTCAGATACAGGGAGCGGTATTGATAGTGATGTTCTTCATCAAATCTTTGACCCCTTCTTTTCTACCAAAGATGTTGGAAAAGGAACCGGGTTGGGTTTATCTATCAGCTACCAAATCATAGTAGATAAACATCGCGGTCAACTTTATTGCAATTCAACACCAGGAAAGGGTACCGAATTTGCGATTGAAATTCCGATGGTTCAGAAATAAGAAGGAGTTGGGCAACGGATGGAGTTGGGCAACGGATGGAGTTCTAAATTTAAACTACTTGATTAGTATTACCAATTACCAGTTAGCAGTTACCAGTTAGCAGTTACCAATTACCAACTACGACAATCTGTCTTTTGACATATTTATCAAAAACATTTATTTTAAAAGGTTGAAACGAGTAATTTTTACTTATTTTTGCTATGAAAGCTCAACACTTTTTTGTCGCGGCGGCTACGTTGATTTCCGTAATTGCGGTAGTGAAAGGTGCGATGATGACTGTGGCTGAAATGGGAAGCGGACATGGCGAACACAAACATGGGAAAATGGAAGTCCCTCAAGGGGAAGCGGTACCAACTGTTGATGTAGTGGTGCTTAAAGATACTAAGAAAGGGTGGAATCTGGAAGCTAAAGTTACTAACTTTGAATTTGCGCCTGAAAAAGTCAACCAAGCTCCGGAAGCTGGGGAAGGGCACGCTCATCTGTTTGTAAACGGTAAAAAAATTACCAGACTGTATAGTTCTTGGTATTATCTCGAAAATCTCGAACCCGGTGAAAATAAAATTAAAGTAACTTTGAATGCTAACAATCATGCTGATTGGGCTAGCAACGGCAAAGTAATTGCAGATACAGAAATTGTTCAAGTATCAGAAACAGTAAGTAAAGGCGATCGACAACACAAACATCACGGACATAATTAATTGGTAATTGGTAATTGATAATTGGTGGTGCTAAATAACTAGACTCTAAAACTTCAAAATTATTTCGTAGTTGTGCTTAGTCTTGAAACTGACTTCATCTGTATAGGGAAGTGGCAACTACGAATCTTTATATAATAGGACTTACGCAGCAATAACAGAAAATATAGTGTTCTAGACATTTCAGATCCCCCCAACCCCCCTTTTTAAGGGGGGCTTGCGTAAGTCCTATATAAATGCATTTTTAATTAAACTTTTTTAAAATCTAAAATCCGTCTTGAAAAGTTTGATAACACGGAAACCTACCCGATAAACTTTTCCCAAAATCAACGCATCGGTTGTTAAAATGCAAAATCTAAAATGATACTCGATCTTTTCCTAATTGCAGCTTTGGGATTCCTTGGAAGTTTTGGTCATTGTGTAGGAATGTGTGGTCCTTTGACTGTAGCTTTTTCTTTATCTTCCCAAAGTAAAAACCAAAATAAAAATAATAATTGGTGGCAACAATCAAAGTTCCATGTTGTGCTGAATTTCGGACGAATTATCAGCTATGCCTTAGTTGGCGCTGCCATTGGAGCGCTAGGTTCGATATTGGTAGAAGGAGGTCAATTAGCGGGTGTCGGTAGCGAATTACGTCAGTGGATAGCAATTATTACTGGTTTAATGTTGATTTTGTTCGGACTTAGACAAATTAATCCGAACTTTTTACCCAAAATTCCATTTTTGCACCCGTTATTACAAGGTGGTTTACACAATCGCTTGAATGCGGGAATGTCAAAACTATCATTAGAAAATACCTGGTATACACCAGCGCTCTTAGGGATGACTTGGGGTTTAATGCCTTGTGGTTTCTTGTATACTGCTCAAATCAAAGCTGCTCAAACGGGAAATATGTGGATGGGTGCAGCCACAATGCTAGCTTTTGGCTTGGGAACATTTCCGATGATGTTGGGTGTAGGAGTCTCTGCATCTTTGGTTAGTAAAGATAAACGCTCCCAATTATTTCGCTTGGGTGGTTGGGTAACTTTGGCAATAGGCTCCATTACCTTGCTACGAACTGGCGACACAATGGTAGACTACACTGGACACGTTGGCTTGATACTACTGATGCTAGCTCTGATTGCTCGTCCCATCAGTGGTTTATGGGCAGCACCAATGCGCTATCGTCGTGCTTTAGGAGTTAGTGCTTTCGTTCTGTCCTTGGCTCATACAG
>JBCDGY010000312.1:0-3667 GCA_039414375.1 Bacteroidota bacterium
GACCCGTAGCGTCTTCCGTAAGTTTTATCTCAAGAAAGGTTTGATTTCCTACTACCACTTCTTCCTCTTTGTATCCCGTGTAAGAAATGACTAAGATTGGAGCATCCTCTTTCAGCGATAAGGAAAATTCGCCATTCAAATCGGTGACTGTCCCAAAGTTCGTTCCTTTTTCTACCACATTAGCTCCAATCAATGGCTCACCAGAATCTGCGTCCACGACTGTTCCGCTCACGTCTAAAGTGATTGGTTGAGGCACGGGTTGAGGCGGTTTTGGTTTTACCGTCAAAGAAGAGGGTTTACTCATTCTCTTGCCTGGCACTTTCTTTCGTTTTCGCAATAAAACCTTGCGATTGTCCACTTCGTAAGTAGTTCTGGTGTTGTCGAAAATTGCCGCTAGCGTTTCGTAGATATTTTCTTCGTGCACATTGATGCTCACTCTCCGTTTCAAATCCACTGCTCTTGTTTTGAAGATGAATTTGAATTCAGAATTCGCTTCTATTTCGTCAATGACCTGCGCAACCGTCGCATCACTCAATTGTAGTGTTATCTTTGCTCTCTGCGAATAAGAATCACTCGCTTGCAATGCCAGAATAGCGGTGAAAGTAAGAAGAAGTGTTAATTTCATCTTTAATCCTAGTTTTTTCAACTTCCCATAGGTATCCCTAAAGGAATTCGGACTTTTTTTCATACTTTTAATTGATTAGACTTTGGACAAAAGCCAGCTAGGTGACCAATGGTCACACCTGTATATTTAGCCGACTTTTAGAAGCAGTCTCATAAAAGTTGTTCAATAGTCTGCTTATTATTCTGTTTATGGCTAAGTTTTCGGGATGGAGGATGCCTATTTTTCTTAGGCAAGGTCGTATTTTTTCTTCGCCCTGTCCCATTTTTGGACTTTTGAGGCTTAAAGTATTGGTGTTCAAAAGTTGAAAAAAAGCGTTTTGCCCCTCTTCGAGTTACTGCCACTGATTTTCGTTGGGTGGATTGTTTTGCTCTTCTGACTTCGGGCAGATACTCCTCCCAAGGATTGACCTGAACCTCTACCTCAGAAGAGGCAAAATACAACAACCAAAAAGTGAGCATCACCGTCCACAACCAAGCATCCAAAGATTGAACTTGGGAGGTTTGATATTTGTCTGCCAATAGTTGTTGCTTGCTAAAACGATTATGTGGCTCAATGTCATAGCGATGCTTGTAGTCGGTTTGGATATCAATAGTAGAGTGCGTTCTACGATTTTCCCCCCAAATAGCTACAAACATATCTCGTTTGAATAAACATTCCCCTGTTTGTTGGTCGGTATACCGAATACAGACCAAGTCGAAGGGTTTGTCTTCCATTTTATATCCATTCTTGCCTGGCAAAAGTAAATCATTCCATCGGTAGAGGTTCACTACCACCTGACGTCCTTTAGCTGTGCTGCTCTCATAGCTCACTTCTTCATCCGTTGGCAACTCAAAAATGGGGCGTTGAGCTTTGCTAAAGGGTTCTTTAGTTTTTGGGTGGGTAAACATACGGGAAGATTCTATCTGCAAATAATACGGTTGGTCTTCATAAGCTTTGTTTCGTCCGTCTGCTTTTTGTGTGCCTGTGTAAGGACGATACACCTTCATGCCATAACGTATGCGATTGATTAACAGTAAATTATCAAATTCATCAATCAATGGACTAATGAATTCAGGAACGGTGTAACCCGTATCGGCTGTATTGACCGTTTTTTCACTTTTAGCAAATGGCAGTTGTTCATCCCCTAAGACTTCTACCATCTGTTGACGTGCCACTTCAATCTTGTCAGCTTGTACCTCCACGCGCTGATTATCCAAAGGAATACTCCACGCAAAAGGATGATCTGCATCATAAAGGTGTAAATTCAAGTACGAAATATAGTAACCAATATCAATAGGCTTATTCCCATAAATGTGTACATTTGGCACATTGACAAAGCCCCGATCTTCCAAAGTTGGAGAGAAAGGCTTACGAATAGTCGTAAAATCAGTTGAGATTTTATAGATTGACTTTGCAGGCAAGTGCTCAAAAAATAGCTGCCGTAATTCCGACTTCACTTCCAAAGAATCTGCCGAATTGAGTTGTTCCCCAATATCCTTTGTCACTTTACTCAACATCGAATAGTGATATTGAAAGTAAGGACTTAGACTTATTTGGGTAGGTGTAACAGCACGCTGCTCACTACCCAATGCCAATATTATATTCACTAATGCCTTTGGGCGATTTAAGACCGAGACTAATAACTTATGGCAAAACTGTTCTGCGTATGTTCTCTTTTTCACACATACAATATACGCTTTAGTTTTGCCTCTTTTCTAGCTAACTCTTTTTTGTCCAAAGTCTAATAATTGTTTAAACGCTGATTAATAAATTTAATCACTTTTACTCTTCGGGAGATGTGGCAGCATTTCCCGATTTATATAAAGTGAAGTTTTTGGATTTTGAGCCTTATTCATTTGCTTAAAAATATAAGTAGTCGTTCAGTTTTAATAGACAAGCAAAATTTCATAAGTTACTGATTATGAATAAGTAAAAATTAAATTCTGGTTTCTTAAATCTGACTTCTCGCTTATTTTCTTTCTTCCGTTGAAACAACTAATAAGCCATCTGATCTCTTTTTTATACGCTAGATTTGAGCATAGCAATCTAGCGTAGCGATAGTGCATTTAACTAAGCTATTCAGAATGTTTACTAGTGACAGTCAGTGATTTTAATTAATGGAAACGCATCATTTGATTAGGATTCCATCTTCGGTAATTTCATATTCAATTTCGTACAACTTATTGAAATAGCCCAATACATCAGCTATACTTTCTATGTCGGTCTCAATGCTGGCATTGAATCGTTCGTTGGCTATGCTGGAGTTTTCAATAAGAATGGACACATCATAAACTCGTTCCAACTTTCGTACAATTTCACGGAACGGCTGGTCTCTAAAGGTCATGATGCCTGTCCGCCAGGAAGTGTAAAGAGAGGTGTTCACCTTTTCCGTAGAAATCACCTTTTGCTTCTTATTGAAAGAACCATTGAACCCTGGCTCTAGTACGACCAGACTATTTGTCGAAGCATTCTTTTCTTTGCTATCCATACTCACTGAACCTTCCACCAAGACCACATCAATTCTGGTGTCATTTTGATAAGAAGACACATTAAATTTTGTACCCAATACCTCTACATTGATCTCCTGCGCATCCACAATGAACGGATGCTTTTTGTCCTCCGTTACCTCAAAGAAAGCTTCTCCATCTAAATAGACTTGACGATCTTGACCAGCTATAAAATTGACTGGATATTTTAAGGAACTGCCAGAATTCAAAAAAACAGTTGTTCCATCCGACAATACAATATCAAATCTTTTTCCATAAGGTATATTTAGTGTGTTGTAAGTCAATTTTTCGGTCTTGGCATCCGTATCGTACATCAGTTTATTGCCATCTTGAACCCCCAACACATTTCCCTTTGCATCTACCACTTTGGACGCGCCATCTA
Source organism: Bacteroidota bacterium (assembly GCA_039414375.1). Classification (GTDB taxonomy): domain Bacteria; phylum Bacteroidota; class Bacteroidia; order Flavobacteriales; family Flavobacteriaceae; genus Croceivirga. The sequence goes on from JBCDGY010000312.1 coordinate 3,494, forward strand.
AAGAAATTACTTTAACGTTGCCATCTTCCAATTCCAGCGTAATGGCATCTTCCTGAAGTACCACTACCTTGTTCTCACTTTGGGCATTGTTTTGTAGGTAATACCCAATTCCTATCCCAATAACCGCAATGGCGGCATACTTCAATAGGGCAACGAATCTATTATTGTAAATGC
>JBCDGY010000313.1:0-3667 GCA_039414375.1 Bacteroidota bacterium
AGGCAACGGACATTGTTTGGTGGCCAAATAGGTGTAATGTTTGGCAATGTTTGCACCAAGCCCTCTAGAACCGCTATGGGACAGGACTCCAATATAATCACCCACCTTAAGCTGCCATGGGTTCCTAGTATCGGTTATGGAAACTACTCCAAACTCTACAAAATGATTTCCTCCGCCAGATGTACCTAATTGTTTGAAGGCTTTTACTTTAAGCCTTTTTAACAAAGGGATGTCATTAAACTCCGATCGTTCAAATAGCTCATGGTCATGTTTTTTATCATGTGTTTCATACATCCCGAACTTGGTATGTTCTTTTAGAATGTTTTCCAACTGATATTGTTTTCCTTTCAGATACGATGCTTTAATCGGATAGACCGTCAAACACATTCTACATCCAATATCCACACCGACTCCATAAGGAATCACGGCATTATCTGTGGCCAAAACACCACCAATTGGCAATCCATAACCTGAATGTGCATCTGGCATTAATGCCCCAGCTACCGCCACTGGCAGTTTCAAAGCATCATACAATTGGTATTTCGCTTGTTCATCAATCTCATTCTCGCCATAAATAGAAAAAGGTGCTCTGCTATTCCTTAGTTTATGCAACTTAAGTTCAACAGGTTTTAATAATCCCTCGGCAACTTTTCCCCAAATGGGATTCCCTTGAAATTTTTCAGGATTTTGCAATACTTCCTTTGCTTCTTCCAAGATGCGCTCTTTCTTTTCTCTTTTGCGATACCTATTGATTTGCCCTAAGGCGATGTTGATACTGTTATTTTTTGGGAAGCCCAACTTGATTAGGTCTTTCCCTCTTAGTTTATTTCCCATGATATGTTTTCATTTAAGATGTCCTTAATTGCATGTTTTTTCAAGCTCTTAAGGGCCCTTTCTGTTTTTAATTTTTCTTTTTTTCTGTCTGTTAGATCCCAATGATATTTCCATCTGTCCAGTTTTCTATCTGCTTCGTAGAACCCACTTTTTAAAAGTTGCTGTTCCAATAAAGCGGACTCACTTTCCAATAATGGATCAATGCGTTTGGAATGTGTTATGTAAGCCCTGGTGTACTTAATACTATAAGATCCTTTGGGTATTCTTATGTAGAACCTGAGCTTAAGTTTTTTGCGTTCGTTTCTATATTGAAAAGGAGTACATAGTCTTTGGGCCTTAAAACTTAGCTTATTGAATTGCCTTTTACTTATGGTTGGGAAATCCTTGTAAATAAGATGCTTTGAGGTTTGATTGAGCCATTTTTGTTGTGCTTCTTCCTTTGTTCTTCCCCAAAAAACTTTTTCAATCTTATCGTATACTTCCATAATTGCCGCTTTGTTCTTGTAGCGCTCCACTTTATGGGTTATTACGATTTCTTTAAACCAACCATGACGAATAGGCTTCTCCAATGCTATGTACCCTAACTCCCGAATTTCCTTCCAGACTTCGGATCGTCGTTTCCATAGGCGACGTACTTCTTTCTCCCTTTTTTCTTTGAGATGTTTTGGTTTCAATTATCATATTTAAATCTTCACATTGGCTTCGGTACCATTTAAGTAAGACCTAAATACGGTGTACAAAAAAAGTCCGAAACGTTACTGGCTTCGGACTCTTCATCATAGGATAGATGGAAATTCTATGTAATGGGAAAGTAGTCTCGAAGCTGATGCACAATGGAACCTTGTTCCTGTGACATCGTATTATGTAGTTTGATAAATAACATTGTTGCTTCTTTTAAAATTTCTTGTGCTTTATTGCGATGCAAAAATGCAAGCTATTCTTAAAATAAACAAGAAAAATTCAATTTATTTAATTGATTATCAGATAGTTATAAAAAATAAAGGCAATAGGGGCCCCTGTCCGCCTTAGGCGGATATCAGTTACTTTTTATAACTGATTAATGGACTGGGACTTAGGTGTGAACTCACATTTCGCCAACTCGAAGAAAACTTCATAAAAAAAGCGCCCAATTTCTTGGACGCTCTTCAGATTTATATCTCTTAAAAGTTTTTTACCTATTTCACATGACGTGGAAACAGCCTTTCAGCGTCCTTTTTATGTTTGCAGAATATGTACCTCATAGGATTAACTTTTATTTTTCTATTCTTGAGTGCAAATATGCATTGAACACACGAAACTCACAAAAATTATCGACGTTTGTTTCTTTTCCAAGGCGCGTTCTTCTTCCAATCCCCCGCCATGATACAACCATAGGGCATTACTTCATCAATAACAGTTCCCAAACCAAATTCATCCATTTGGTTTCTAACCGTTTCGGCATTTTTATAAGCGCTTGGCAATTCCGTGATGTCAATTTCATTGGAGAAAAAACGAACATCCAACCCTTTCGTTTCTTCATTAAATATTTCCTCAAAGGTGCCCACCTTGCTCTTTCGATGTTGCGTTCGGCTCACATTACGCCCTGCCCCGTGAGGTGCAAAACCTAGGTTGGCCTTGGTAGTTTCACCTTCAACAATCAACACTGGCTCAGACATGTTCAAAGGAATCAATCTTGGGCCTGAGATATCGGGCATGAATTTAGCATCCAATGGGGTTGCCCCTTTGGCATGATAAAACAACTCATCATCACGGAACACAAAATTATGCTCGTTCCAGTAGCGATTCTCTGGATTGATTCCCAATTTGGTCAAAGTGGCATCATGAATACATTCATGGTTCTTTTTGGTCCACTTTCGGATAATTTGGAGCGCATCCCAATATTGTTCACCCTCTTCACTATCTATTGGAATCCATGCATTTTGCTTTAAGGTTTCAGGGGACAATTCTTTTCGGAAACGTTCGGCCACTTTCATTCCTTTAGAGTACAAGTTGGCTCCAAAACCTCGACTTCCGTGATGTGTTACCATCATTGTATTGCCTGTTTCCTTAGAGATTCCTACAAATAAGAAGTGGTTTCCGTCTCCTTGTGTTCCTAAATGAGATCTAGCTGCGGAAATACACTTTTGGTCATTCAAAAAATAGTTGCCTTCAATTTCTGCCAATAAGTCCATTGGAAAACGAAATTGATCCTCTCTAGAACGACCACCTGGACCAAAATGGGTAATCCCATGGGCGACATTCAATACGTCTTTTGGGTCTGCGTTGCCAAAATCGGTCAACAAAACAGAACAACAGATATCTGCACTATGCATCCCTGGGTGGATTGCATTTTTGGCGACCGCTACCCCTCCCACCGGGATTGTTCCTGTAGGACCTGTAGGACAGGCATCGGGCATGATGGCCCCGTCTACCAATGTTGGAGTCTTCATTAAGGCATCCATTGTTTCAATTACAGAATTGACATTAGTCTCTTCCATTTCGTTTTCTGCTCTGATATTTACCGAAAAAGGAATGGCTTCTTTGTGCAAGAGAACTGCTGGAGGCGACTTGAATTGTTCTAAGTAGTTGTTCAAATCATCACCTTTCAAATGGTTTTCGTTGATATGCGCTATTGCCTCCTTAAACCATTTTCCAGATTTGAAGCCCATGGCTATCAATTCCTTTCCTGTTAAGTTATCTTTTGGTTCCATTGTTTTTTCTTTTTTAAAGCCCCGTCGACTCCCCGTTGGACGGAGCACTACTGATGCGCTTAAAGACGTTTTATGATTCCATACAAAGATTTTGAAATTACTACGCATTGTTTTTGCGTAGAATTATTTTTCCATCGTATCTG
>JBCDGY010000314.1:0-3661 GCA_039414375.1 Bacteroidota bacterium
AAACCTTATTTTTTAAGTGGTGGCATCGGCCCTGAAAGTATCGATTCAATAGTTTCCTTATTAAGGTCAACCATAAGCGGAGTTCAAAGGCAACACCCCGCTCAATATTGCCATGCCATTGATGTTAATAGCCGGTTTGAAAAACAACCTGGCTTAAAAGATATTGCCCAATTAAAAACTTTTAAAAAATTGCTACATGAAAAGTTATCACGCTAACGAAAGAGGTTATTACGGGGAATTTGGGGGTGCCTTTATCCCCGAAATGTTATATCCCAATTGCGAAGAGCTGCGTCAACACTACATTATTGTTATGGAAGAACCCTCATTTAAAGCGGAGTTCCATCAGTTATTAAAAGACTATGTCGGCAGACCAACGCCGCTCTATTTTGCAGAACGCCTTTCTCAAAAATATGGGACTAAAATATACCTGAAGAGAGAGGATTTGTGCCATACAGGAGCCCATAAGGTCAACAATACCATAGGGCAGATTTTAATGGCTAAAAAATTGGGGAAAAACCGAATTATTGCAGAAACAGGCGCCGGACAACATGGGGTAGCCACGGCCACAGTGTGCGCCTTAATGGGTATTGAATGTGTGGTGTATATGGGGGAAATTGATATCGCCCGCCAAGCTCCAAATGTAGCGCGCATGAAAATGTTAGGGGCCGAAGTACGTGCTGCCAAATCGGGTAGCCGTACCTTAAAAGATGCTACCAACGAAGCCATTCGCGATTGGATTAATAACCCGGTAAACACCCATTATATCATAGGTTCCGTAGTAGGTCCGCATCCCTATCCAGATATGGTAGCGCGTTTTCAATCCGTAATCTCCGCAGAAGTAAAAACACAGCTTCAAGAGAAAGAGGGGCGCGAAAACCCAGACTATGTCGTTGCTTGTGTGGGTGGCGGTAGTAATGCTGCTGGTATTTATTACCATTATCTGGATACCCCGGAAGTAGGTATTATCGCAGTTGAAGCTGCTGGTAAGGGCGTGCATTCAGGTGAAAGTGCTGCCACTTCAGCTTTAGGTAAGGTGGGGATAATCCATGGCAGTAAGACGCTTTTAATGCAAACCCAAGATGGTCAAATTACAGAGCCCTACTCCATCTCTGCCGGGCTTGACTATCCCGGTGTAGGCCCCATGCATGCCCATCTTTACCAAAGTGGGCGCGGCCAATTTATTTCAATTACCGATGATGAAGCTATGACCGCAGGCCTTGAGCTTTCTCAACTGGAAGGGATTATCCCCGCTATTGAAACCAGCCATGCCTTTGCGATATTTGAACATCATACTTTTGATAAGGACGATATCGTCGTTTTTAACCTCTCTGGTCGTGGCGATAAAGACCTACAGACCTATATCGATTATTTTAAATTGTAACACGAGCTTGTTATGGACACACCCATCAACCTCAATAAGAAGGAACCACAAACAAAAAAAATGAACAGGATACAGGCTACCCTTCAAAAAGACCAAAAGTTACTGTCAATCTATTTTACTGCAGGCTATCCTAACTTAGAAGATACCGTACCGGTAATACAAGCGCTAGAGCAATTGGGAGTAGACATGATTGAAATAGGTTTGCCTTTTAGTGATCCTCTAGCCGATGGCCCTACCATTCAAGAAAGTTCAACAGCTGCCTTAAAAAATGGGATGACCACCGATCGCCTGTTTGAGCAGTTGACAACTATTCGACAAACCGTTTCCATTCCTTTGATTATCATGGGGTATTTTAATCCTGTATTGCAATATGGGGTTGAAGCATTTTGTAAAAAATGCCACGAAATTGGTATTGATGGGCTTATCTTACCCGATCTGCCTTTTGATGTGTATCAGGAAGAATATGAGGCTATCTTTAAACAATATGGCCTGATCAATACTTTTTTAATAACTCCACAAACCAGTGACGAGCGTATACAACATATCGACAGTGCTTCCGATGGGTTTATTTATATGGTAAGCTCTGCTAGTACCACAGGGGCCAAAGGAGGCTTTGGAACCGATCAATTGGCCTATTGCGAACGCATTAAACATATGCATCTGAACAATCCACAAATTGTTGGTTTTGGCATTTCCAATGCAGCGACTTTTGAAGCGGCTACTACGCATGCTAAAGGCGCGATTATTGGTTCTGCCTTTATTAAACATTTAACGCAACATGGGGTCGACAAGATTGCTGATTTTATTGAAGGAATTCGGTAAATTGAACGCTACTAAATCCAAGCAGACGATGAAAATATCCAAAGCCCTTCTCATTGCATTGTGCTTTCCACTATTTGTTTTTTCTCAAGATTCCACAGCGATAAAATCACAAGTAGCGCAGGCTATTCAAGACCTTCGTGAGTTCGTTGCACTCCCTAGCGACGCCTTAGTTCCGGAGGACATTGATGATAACTTGTTTTGGTTAAAAAAACAGTTTGAAAAAAGGGGGTTTAACACGACTGAAATTCCCACCGATAATCTTCCGTTATTCTTTGCGACCATGCCGATGGAAGACGACAAGCCTACCATCTTAATCTATATGCATTTTGATGGACAGGGCGTAGAAGCGGCAAAATGGGACCAACCTGATCCGTACAAAGTAGTATTAAAAAAACCAGCCGCCGATGGTTTTGAAACGGTTGCCTTTGACAAGCTAGGAGACGACATCGATTATGATTGGCGCCTTTTTGGACGCGCTACTGCGGATGATAAAGGGCCTATTATCATGTTTTTAAATGCCTTTGATCTTTTAAAGAAAGAAGGAAAGGCGATGCCTTATAACATTAAGGTCATCTTAGATAGTGAAGAGGAAAAAGGCAGCAAGCCACTACCTAAAGCGGTAAAGCAATATCGAGAACTTTTAGAAGCCGACTTTTTGTTGATAGCTGATGGCCCAATGCACCCCAGTGGGAGGCCCACCATAGTGTTTGGCACCCGTGGTATCACTACCCTCACCCTAACCACCTATGGCCCTATAAAGCATCAACACAGTGGGCATTATGGCAACTATGCGCCCAATCCAGGTTTTCAATTGGCGCAGATTTTGGCAGGGATGAAAGACACCGAAGGACGTGTAACCATAAAAGGATATTACGACGGGGTTACCGTGGATGATAACACTACTACCATTTTAAAACGTGTTCCCGATGATGACAAGGAGATTTCAGAAAAGCTACAAATCAAAACCCATGAAAAAGTAGGTGGATATTATCAGGAGTCTTTGCAGTATCCTAGCTTAAACATAAGAGGACTTAGTTCTGGTTGGGTAGGTGATGAAGCGCGCACGATTGTTCCTCAGAGTGCCACTGCCGAACTGGATTTGCGTTTGGTTCCCGAGACCGATGGTGCTCGGCTAAAGCAACTGGTAAAAGATCATATTACCAAACAAGGTTTTCACATACTTGACCACACCCCATCCAAGGCAGAGCGCTTGGCTCATGATAAAATTGTGACGGTTGTAGAAGGCAGTATCATGAATCCGTTTAGAACGAGTTTTGACAATCTATACGGACTTTCACTAGTAAAAACACTGGAGGATACCTTTAAAAAAGAAGTGGTTCAAATACGGATTATGGGTGGTACGGTGCCTATCGCGCCTTTTATCAATGAGCTTGATATTTCAGCTTTTGTAGTCCCTATGGTTAACGCCGACAACAACCAGCACAGCCCCAACGAAAA
>JBCDGY010000315.1:0-3648 GCA_039414375.1 Bacteroidota bacterium
ACTGTTGATGCCCTCCATCTCCAGCATGTACCGCTTATTTTTATTGTACAAGGAGTTGGCAATCATTCGGCCGTTGCTCTTGCCTCCCACGTAGGACAGGCAATCGACGGCATCATGGGTTACTAATGCTTCACTTAATACACCACCTGATCCACTGATCAGGGATACCGGCAAGCCTATTCTTTTGGCGATAGCAAAGCAAACCGTAAGCGACCATAACCCTCCATCAGAAGGTGTTTTAGCAATGACCGTGTTTCCACTAAGTACCTGGATCAAACATGCGTGGACTAAAACCGACAACGGATAATTCCAAGAAGCGATATTTGAGATCACGCCTAAAGGTGTCCTGTTTTCTAACATAGATTCTATATTTTCCACGTACCACCTTACCCCATCCACACAGCGTTCCACGCTGTCCAGGGATTGGAGATACGGTTTGCCAATTTCCCAAACCAGTAAGTACGATAGCAGCTCTTTGTGCTTTTCGATTTCATCCAAAGTTTGCGTTACCAGTTCCTTCCGTTGATCCAGCTTTATTTTTTGCCAGTCTTTAAATTCTTTGGCGCAATATTCTACCGCTTCCTTACCTTCTTGTGCTTTTAGCATGGGATAATATCCCAGCAGGGTGCCGTCAATACTGGAATTAAACGGCTTGAGGTTGCCCTCATTTTGCCAATTACCTTTGACCAGATTTAAAATATCCCCGTTTTGGTTAAAGGCTTCAGGGCACAAGGCTTTTACCTGTTCCATTAAGGTGCTCCACTGTGCCTTTTCTAAAATCTGCTTTCCCATTATATTCCTTGTTTATGTCACTCTATTGATTTCTTTGTTGGAAGTCGTTACTGGTCATCCAAACCCGAGTCTACGTTATCGTTGCTTTCGTCTTCCTGAATAGTTAATGAGGTTAATATGAAACCTTCCCGCCGCATGACTCTCCTGTTTTTAGTTGACTTCCTTTTGGGTTAATGCTTAACAAAATAGACAGGAATCAGTTAAAAAGGAAAAAGAAAATAGATGAACTCGTTCCTTATTTTACTCACCATGCTATTTGCCCCATCCGCTTCTATTTATGACTTCAAAGTCGAAGGTATTGATGGTACCACAATTGACCTTTCCCAATTTAAAGGAAAGAAACTACTTATTGTCAATACGGCTTCAAAATGTGGATACACACCGCAGTATGAAGGTTTGCAAAAATTACACGAGTTGTACGGGGATAAATTGACGATATTGGGTTTTCCTTCCAACAATTTTATGGGTCAAGAGCCGGGCACTAACCTGGAAATCATGGAATTCTGTAAAGCTAATTATGGCGTTACATTTCGACTCTTTTCTAAAATCGAGGTAAAGGGAAAAAACCAACATCCACTCTATGCCTGGCTTTCGGATAAGGATAAAAACGGTTGGAACGATAAAGCGCCGTCTTGGAATTTCTGTAAGTATCTGATCGATGAAAACGGCAAGCTGGTGCATTTCTACAAGTCGGGTGTTAAACCTATGGATCAAAAGATCATTGATTTTATCAATGGATAATTAGTTTTCGATCAAGGCGATAATATTACCTCCGGGATCTTTAAACCACGCCAAATGCGAGCCGTTATCGTCCCAGGAGATACCTTGATTATCGGTTTTGATCGGTTCATCGTATGATAAAAATTGTACGCCCTTGGCTTTTAAGCCCTTCACGCTTTCGGCAATATCAATCACTTGAAAATTCAATACGGTGTAGGTAGCCGGCTGGTGGTTCGCCTTCAAATAAATGACCAAAGGTTCTCCATTGGACAGATATACATGGATAAATCGCTCTTTTACGATTTCTGTCTCTAACCCCAGTATCTGATTGTAAAATTGATTGGTTTCTTTCAGGAGATGCGTAGAGTAGCTCGTGAAGGTGGAAATATACTGTAGCATAGGAATAAGCATTTCGGATAAAGGTCAATGTCGGGGTAAGGATTTAACAAATGGTGTTAACTACTGTTTCTGTACTATGTCGTTTACCAACTACGACCGGTTTTACAATGCCCTTCTAGGAAAAGAAACCAAGGAACGCGCAGAAAAGGTCATTATCTGGTTATCCATACTAAGCTTTATCGTTCACCTTTTGGTGATTGCGTTGGTTGATTTTGGGTTGATTCAACTTTCTTACGAATCTGAACTTCTGACCAATCCCATTTCAGCGATTTACACGCCTTTTTCCTTTATACTTTTATTTGAGGTTTACCTTTTGGTGTATCATATACCAAAATCCACGTCAGATTACATTGCCAAGCAATACGAGATCATTACACTCATTATGATCAGGCGTATTTTTAAGGACCTGGCCAATCTGGACCTTTCGGTAAACTGGTTTGACATTAAGTACGACCTGCAGTTTACCTACGACATTGTTTCCACTATTTTATTGTTTGTTTTTATTTACATTTTTCACCGGCTGAATGCCAAAAAAGGGCAAGTAAAATCAGTAAATGAGCTTCCTGAAAAAGTCCGAACGTTTATTAGAAGAAAGAAAGTGATGGCCGCTTTTCTTGTGCCTGTCATTATTAGTATGGCACTCTACAGTTTCGTTAATTGGTTTACGGGATGGATAGAATGGATGCAATCCGCAGGCAGCGAAGGCACCAGCTTTATCGATATTAATAATATCTTCTACGATAAATTTTTTACACTTCTTATCCTTACCGATGTGCTGTTATTGTTATTCTCATTTTTCAATACCAGCAGCTTTCATGTATTCATCCGCAACTCGGGGTTTATTATTTCTACGATCCTGATCCGCATTTCTTTCAGCACCGAGGGATTGATTAATAACCTGCTTATTTTGGTGGCGGTTTTATTTGGCGTGATCATTCTTTGGATTACCCAAAAATACAATGACCTAAACGATCGCACACTTCAGGTCTGATGAAAACCAAGGTATGCTCAACATGTAAAGGTGATACCGAGGTAGCTTACCGGATACAAATCCGTAAGGGCAAGACCTGGATATTCGTTTGTTCCGATTGTTTGAAGCTCTGCCAGCAAGGTGATTTTTATCGGTACGGAGGAACTTGGAAGGGGTACCGGCATTGAAATGGCTATGTAATAGCTGTAGATTGTAGTACAACCTAAAAACCTCACTACTACTAGTGATTTTGATTTTTGAAATGCCTTTTTAAATCTTGTTTGGTTAAATTAGACTAGTTAAATGGAGTTCATATGTCGCTTCTAGATGTCTTTAGAACCCTCAATCTTCTGTGTGCAGCCGGAATATTGATGACTAGCTATCTACTTTGGTTCAATAGAAAATCGGTGAAGAACATCAACGAAATACTGTTTTTCTCGGTAAGTCTTGTCAGCCATCTAATACTTACCGGTTACTTGGATATCAGATATTCGGTACTTCATTGGGTAGTTTACGGGGGCACTTCCCTGGGACCGTTCGCCTGTTGGTTGCTTACCAGGGCATTGACCGGAAAACCAAGGCTCAAGAATAAGTATTTATTTTCGCTGGTTTTTTTACTGCTATGCTGCTATTATGCACTAGCTATATGGGATCGTTATTCCAGTCCGAAGTATCCGGATATATTTATAAATATTGTATCGCTAGGGTTTATGGTGCATTCCATACTTATCATCTTTCAATCCAACACCATTAAAAAGGATATATTG
>JBCDGY010000316.1:0-3624 GCA_039414375.1 Bacteroidota bacterium
CGATGTCGCCGGAAACATAACGCCTAACTGGAGCATTGTAGCAGGATACGCTTTTAATGATGCTAAATTCACCGAAAGCGATGATCCCGCAGAAATTGGTCGTCAAAAACCAAATGCTCCAAAACATATGGGTAACCTATGGACCAAATACTTGATCAACCAAGGGCGCTATAAAGGAATTGGTTTTGGTTTTGGATATAACTTTGTCTCTGAACGTTTTGGTTCAATTGTTGCAAGCAATGCCAACCCCACAGAATTTCCCTCGTATGGGCTGTTTGACGCTGCCTTGTACTATAATTTAAACAAAGTGCAAATTCAGGTAAACATCAACAACCTCTTCGATAAAACCCATTGGGTTGGAGGTTATGACTTTATTAGGGCCTTCCCTGGGGCACCAAGAAATGTTATGACAACGGTGTCTTACACCTTCTAAGATGAAACTAAAGCGGAAGCTGTTTTTTAAAATACACAGTTGGATAGGGATCCGGTTAAGCATACTCTTCTTTATTGTATGCTTTTCCGGAACCTTAGCCACGCTCAGTCACGAAATGGACTGGCTTTTTATTCCAGAAATAAGGGCCTATGGACATTCTGGTGAAGAAGTACCACGAGGACTAATTGCTGAAAATTTTAAGAAACACCATCCCCAGGGTACGATTACCTTTTGGTTAAGAACCGAGGAACCGTATCTATGTGATATCATCTACAAAAAAGAAAATGGACAACGGTCTTATGTACTGGCCAATCCTTATACTGGAGAAATTCAGGGAGAGGTGCGCCTGACCTTTCAACGCTTTTTTAGAGACCTTCATTACTTCTTATTTATCCCTTTTCAAATAGGACATTTTACAGTGTTGCTTTTTGGTTTTCTTTTATTGATAGCACTACTAACAGCCTTAGTATTTTATAAAAAATGGTGGAAAAAATTATTTGTACTTCAAACGGGAAAGGGCGCCCTGGTCTTTTTTAGAAGTTTGCATCGTTTGATAGGGGTTTGGTCTGTGCCGTTTACCTTAATTTTTTCATTAACAGGCATTTGGTATTTTTTGGAACGTACCAACACAGCCGGTATTTCAACAGTAGCAAATCCCAAACTACCAGAGATCCCCCTACCTGCCTCTTCAACACCGTCTGTAACATTTAAAACTTCGGATATCGATTACGATCGAGCAGTGGCAGTAGCCCGACAGCGTATTCCAAATTTAAAGGTGATGGATATCCTACCACCAAAATCAGCAGACAAACCCATCTACTTAACAGGTACAAGCGAAGTTCCCCTGGTTCGGCCACGTTCCAACCGGGTTTATCTAGACCCCATTAGCTATAAGCCAATAAAAGTGCAACGCGCTACGGAGATCAATACCACAGTATGGCTTAATGATATTGCTGACCCTTTACATTTTGGATATTGGGGGGGAATAGCTTCTAAAATCATTTGGTTCTTCTTCGGCTTAGGGATATCTGGCTTAGTACTTTCTGGAATATGGATAACTGCGAAAAGAAAAGCCATAAAGCGGGTACAAGAACAAAAAAAACTTATGGGGCCTTGGTGGCATATCAATTGGGGACTATATGCTTTATCACTTTTCTTTATGTATTACCAATTGGTTGTTCGCTACCAAGCTTCTGTTTCCGCTTTGATGCTGATTAGCACGGGATGGGCTATTTTCATATTAGGTACCTGGTACTTGTTTGTATACCGATTAAAAAAAGTGATTCCAGCATCTTCAAAAAAACCTAAATCAGACTCCGAAAGACCTTTGTAACCTAACGAGGGGAAAGTTCAGCACCTTTAGGCACTTTAATATATAGGCTATGAACACATTACTTGAGACCTTTGCAGAATGGGTAAAAAAGTGATATACAATCCAAACTATGGAAAATTTCGTCCTTCTCAAAAATTTTAAGTCTTCACAACCAGGAGGTTGCTCCAGGTTGAAATTTCATCGGGCGTCGAACTTTCCACATACTTTGAATTTTGCAAAGGTCTCTACTTCTTTAAGCAATCAGTGATTTTCCATAATTCAAATATCTTCCCTACTTTTCAGCTATTCTACAAAGATCTCTGAGTACTAAAACCATGTGCTTTTAACAAGTTTATAAACCAACGAAGATGGCGTATTTTGCGCTTCTTCTGTATTGGATGGACCTTGGCTTTTGTCTTTCTTGGTATTGTTAGAGGTGTGGGCACGCAAGAGTTGGGAGAACTACAATTTAGTTTCTCAGCTAGCATGCTTATGGCTTTTTCCCTAGGGCCTATTATGGGTTTGGTGGCTGGCACCTTTAGAATTATTATTGAAGAACGCATTTACCAATATATTTCCCTAAGGCGATTGCTATTGATACAGCTGGTATATATTGTGTTACTCTTGATACTGTTAACGCTCTCGGCTTATCTTATTTACCACTTGTATTTTGGCATTGATCAGGGGTTTTGGCAATTTGTTTCTGACCGGGGTAGTGGTGCTATTTACTTTTTTATATTGGTTACCGATTTTGCCCTTTCCTTGGTACGCCAAGTAAGCATGATGTTGGGAGAAGGTAACCTATCCAAATTGTTGATGGGAAAATTTTATAGCCCTAGGGAAGAGCATCGAATTTTTATGTTCCTAGACTTACAATCTTCAACTACCATTGCAGAAAAGTTAGGACATATCCGGTATAGCAAATTGATACAGGACTGTTTTAACGATCTGGGAATTGTTGTGAATTATCAGGCAGAAATTTATCAGTACGTAGGAGATGAGGCAGTACTTACCTGGCCGCTACAACAAGGACTTGAAGAACAGCATTGCTTGTCGGCTTTTTTTAGTTTCAAAGAATTATTACAACAAAACAGTGCACAATACCTAAAAAAGTATGGATGCCAACCCATTTTTAAGGCCGGAGTGCATGCCGGTCTGGTTACGGTTACCGAAGTAGGCCGCTTTAAAAAAGAAATTGCCTACCATGGTGATGTACTCAATACCGCAGCCCGTATCCAAAGCCAATGTAATACCTTGGGCCAGGAGTTATTGATTTCCAAAAGCTTAAAAGATCAGTTATCCCACAAAGACTATTCTTTTGAACCACAAGGGAATATCCCCCTCAAGGGAAAGCAAGAGACGGTGGCCATTGATGCTGTAACCATTAAACCCAAATTACAAGAGCCTATACGGTAGTGCCGCAATTATCATATATACTTTGAAAAAAGTTCAGTTGCCTTGTTATGTGCCGCTTCAAAAGCATGCCAATTGACGCCTGTCTGCACACGATGTTGGGTAAAATAAGACAACATTTTTTCTGTAGGCATATTCCCAGTAAGTTCGTCCTTTGCCATGGGGCAACCTCCAAAACCTTGTATGGCGCCATCAACACGACGGCAACCTGCTTGGTAGGCAGCGTGTACCTTTTCGTGCCAAGTGCTAGGCTTGGTATGCAAGTGTACCCCAAAAGCCATATCTCGATATTGCAGAATTGGATGGCTTTAATAGATAAGCTATTACCGCTATACAAGTACAATGACCCGTTTTAGTCTAAAAAAAGAGGAACTCGCACCTATACTTTTTTACTGTTTGCCTCTCGCAACAAAAGTCAATAAATGAGGTATTGCACTAATTTTACCTTTATTTTTTAAAATTTTAC
>JBCDGY010000317.1:0-3617 GCA_039414375.1 Bacteroidota bacterium
AAACCAAAGCCTAATAATCAACTATTTACCGGGTGAGAAAACTGCTTTTTAGTATTCCCCTAATGCAATTAGCATTAACTTTTTTCAGCGTACCCTACCAATATGATCAAAACAAGTTCATGTGCACTGTGAATGAAGATAAATTTTTGACTCCCTCATTCCATGAACTATAAATTTTAAAGACATGAAAAAATATCTTGTATTCGCATTGTGGATTTCATTAACTATGGCCCTAAATGCGCAAATAGATCGAAGTAAACAACCGGTTCCAGGCCCTGCACCAAAAATTAATCTTAGTGAGCCCGATACCTTTCAATTGCAAAACGGACTAAAGGTATTGGTAGTCGAAAACAATAAATTACCGCGTGTTAGAATACAGCTCGATATAGACAATCCACCTGTATTAGAAGGGGAAAAAGCAGGTGTTTCCAGCTTAATGTCTAGCCTTCTCGGTAATGGGTCCACAACAATTCCCAAGGACGAGTTTAATGAGGAAATTGATTTCTTGGGTGCTAATATTGCTTTTGGTGCCAATTATGGATTCGCGAGCTGTTTGTCTAAATACTTTCCGCGCATTCTCACTTTAATGGCAGATGCCGCCATTAATCCAAATTTTACTCAAGAAGAATTTGACAAAGAAAAAGAAAAGGCATTAACAGGCTTAAAGGCACAAGAAAAAGATGTTTCGGCTATTGCTACCAGAGTACAGCTTGCGCTAACCTATGGAAAGAATAACCCAAATGGGGAATATACTACCGAAACTACGCTTAACAACATTACACTTAGTGATATACAGCAGTATTACCGTAAGCATTTTGTTCCTGCAAATGCTTATCTTATTGTTGTTGGCGATGTGGTTTTTGAAGATGTTCAAGAATTAATTACTGAGGCATTTACCCCATGGACTAAAGCAGTACCCCCTTCTTTCTCTTACGGTAAACCTAGTGATGTACAATACCCACAAATAAACTTTGTTGACGTTCCTAACGCTGTACAATCAGAGGTATCAGTTCAAAACTTAACCGAACTACGAATGAAAGACAGCGATTATCTGCCCGCCCTAATTGCCAACCAAATACTTGGTGGTGGTGGAGAAGGAAGATTGTTTTTGAACTTAAGAGAAGATAAGGGCTACACTTATGGATCTTACTCCGCTATAAGAGATAACAAATATGGCCCTATCCGCTTTAATGCATATGCCCAGGTACGTAACAAGGTTACAGATAGCGCTGCTGTCGAAATTTTAAAGGAAATCGACAAAATCCGAAGTCAGCCAGTAACCGCTCAAGAACTGGAAAATACCAAAAACAAATATGCTGGCAGATTTGTGCGCGCACTGGAAAACCCAGAAACTGTAGCGAGATATGCGCTTAATATTGCCCAAGAAGGTTTACCTAGTAACTTTTACAAAAATTATCTTGAACGCCTAGATGCCATTACCATTGAACAGGTACAAGAGGCAGCCGAAAAACACTTTTCAGTAGCCAATTCTAGAGTAGTTATTGTTGGTAAAGGAAAGGATGTCATAGAAAATTTAGAGAAAGTAACCTTTAAGGGTAAAAGCCTTCCGGTGCTGTATTTTGATCAATTTGCAAACAAAACGACAAAACCAGATTTTAGTGTGTTGGCGCCAGAAGGAGTTTCAGCTAATGCAGTATTAACCAATTATTTAGAGGCTATTGGGGGGCAAAAAAAGATTGCAGCAATCAACTCACTTTCTCTGAAAGCATTGGCTACAGTTCAAGATCAGCCTATGGAATTGATCGTGAAAAAAAGTGATGGTGACAAGTACCTTAAAGAGATCAAAATGTTGGGGAGCTCCATACAAAAAGAAGTCTTTAACAACGATAATGGATACCTAGTAACTATGGGGCAAAAAAAGGAACTTTCAAGCGAAGATATCAACGCAATGAAGAATGAAGCCGCTGCTATTCCTGAGTTCTATTATTTGAAGGACAAAACCATAAGCCTTAAGGGTATCGAAAAGGTCGCTGGTCAAGAAGCTTATGTTTTGCAACTAGCTCCCAACAAAACAGCATATTACAATGTCGAGACTGGTTTAAAGCTTAAAGAAGTAAGCATGCAAGAGTTTCAGGGGCAATCTTTGTCCACCACCCTAACATTTATGGATTACGAGAAAGTCTCTGGGATACTATTCCCCTCCAAAATGAAACAAACCGCTGGAACTATGAATTTTATTTTCGAAGTTGAAAAAATAATAGTGAATGAAGACATATCGAATGATGAGTTTCAATGAGTTCAATAACTAAGGCAAACTATAAGTAATACTGATAATTTAAAAAGAGTTGATCATGAGAATAGCTGTTTTAATCCTAAGTCTAGGCTTTTTTATAGTAGCCTGTAAGCAAGAAAAAAAAGAGAACGAAGGGCCTTCTCAAATGGAAGAAGTAATGGCAATCCATGACGAAGTAATGCCGAAAATGGGGCATATTGGGGAACTGATAGCCACCCTAAGACCTAAAATTGATACCACAGCGACTGGAAAGGCTTATGAGAAAGCCATGATAGACCTTCAAAAGGCAAACAAGACCATGATGACCTGGATGAAAGGCTTTGGCGATCGTTTTGATTCCAGCGAAATTTTGGAGGAAAAAGAACTTTCTCCAGAAAAACAAGTGCGGCTTAATGAAGAGGAGGTTAAAGTCAAAGCTTTGAGGGATCAAATCAATACTAGCATTACAAATGCAGAACAACTACTTGGCGCGGAGTAAGTAGCTAATAACCTCGCAGAAAGAATAAAAGAGACCTTTGCAGAATGGGTAAAAAAGGGATATGCAATCCAAACTATGGAAAATTTCGTCCTTCTCAAAAATTTTAAGTCCTCACAACTCGGAGGTTGCTCCGGGTTAAAATTTCATCGGGCGTCGAACTTTCCACATACTTTGAATTTTGCAAAGGTCTCCAAAAGAGGAAAAAACCTTTAAATTATGGAAAGGCTTATAGCTATCAAATAAAAGTACTTACAGGTTATAAGGACTTTTTACGAGAGCATCTTCTGCGTTAAACCTTACTCCCACTGCAAGCTTTCCATAATACGGCGTATGTCTTTTTGCAAGTAAATAGCCGAGGGATATATGGAGTCATAATTGGGCTTGGCATAGAAATATAAAGAGCCTGTTACAAAATGCTGCGTACTATCGGTAACATAAAACTGTGATTGTGAGGCTGCATTTCCTGTAACCTCATAAAACATTCCGTAAACCCCGTCTTGGGAATTTATAAATGGCTGCTCGATAATATTATCGGCTTTCACCACATGTTCGTACGATAGTTTTTGTGCATCGGTAAGTAGGGTCGTTAAATCGTTTTGAATGGTTTTGTATGTGATATATACAGACCCTTTTATACCAGGGTAGTTCAAAACAAAAGAACAGTCTTTTTTAGATTGTACCAAGGCATTGTCATTTTTATCAAAAGAGTAAGGACAGTCTTCAGTATATCTATTATAGCCAGCCTCTGGAAACTCCAGACGCAACATTGCCTTGGGCTTTGGTAAATACGTTTCGTTGCAGGAGTACGTCAGCAATATCCCCAAAAACAGTACAAAACTAAGTTTCATGTGGTAAGTTTACTTTAATCTGTTTTAAGCGTTTACG
>JBCDGY010000318.1:0-3595 GCA_039414375.1 Bacteroidota bacterium
CATCGGTATGATCATGGTACTTTTTGACTACACTTTTAGTGCTAGAGATTTCCAATAGGTCTCTTTTGTAAGTAGCATAAACCAGTTTCAATGATATTGATGGGAGCTACTGAAAAGCCTCTACGTTTGGCCTAATAACTTTATTTTAAGCACAAGAAGTGCTACTCCCAAAAAAGGTGTTTCAAAATTGATGTAAAAAGAGTGGTTAGTTTAGTTCAGAATCTTCAATCCAGAAACGGGGTCGGCGAAGGTGTTCAAAACCAAAAGATCATTGTTTTTTAATCCTTTGATAATTACGGAATCCCTAGAACTAGCAAGCACTGTAACTGGTGTTTTCGTCATTACGTCATTTTTTAAAAGGTAGACATTCTCATCTCTAGTAACGATATCTTTTGGTACCGTAACGGCATCTGAAAAGGTTTCTAATAGAACACTCCCTTCTAGGTACATCCCTGATTTAAGTCCAGCACCCTTTAACTTAAGATAGACCGGTACATTTTGGGTATTCGGGTCAATAAGGTTATTGATACGTTTTACCACTGCGCTATAGGTGCCTTTGGACTGTGGGTTCACCAATACAATTTGCTGGCCAAGATGCAGATGCTCCATCATGGACACAGGCACGCCAGCCTCTAACTCATAATCACTATTACTCATAAAGGTTCCCAGGGGCTGCCCAGGAGACACCAAACTCCCCTGGTCTACCATTGTTTCAGAAAGCGTTCCGGAATAGGGAGCATAGATCGTATATTTTGATAACCGCTCTTCTTGAGCTTTAATCGCGAAATAAGTGTTATATACCTGATTGGCCGTTACAAAATACTTCTCGGCTGCTGAGGTGGTTGGGGGCAAGGGGGGTAGTGATTTTCCCGATTGATATTGAGAAACATAAGTCAACCAAGCCTGGTAGTTAGTAGGATAATCCGCTTTTAAGTCAGGCATCATCCCCGTGAGTATATTGAGAAAAGCGCTTTTTTGTGCTTCCAGGTTAAGCTCAAACTCTCTACTATCGATGCGTAGTAATACTTGACCCTTTTGTAAAGTATTTCCCGACTTAAACGCTTTTGCGCCTTGCAATAAGCGGCCCTGCACCTCGGCGAACAATTGCGTGTTGTTCTTTGGAACTACTCGGCCACTAATAAGACCATGATTGGGTATTTGTTGTTGGATAATCTTTTTGAGCTGTAGATCACCTTTGCGGATCACGCGCATGCCATCTGCCATAGCGGTGCCCTCTGCAACAGTAGATACTTGTTTGGTATTTTGGACAATAGCATCCTCTTTTTGTGAATCGGTCTTACCCCCACAAGAGGTAAGTACAATGGCCAGCAGGCCGAAAATTAAAGGTTTCATTGTAGTTTTCATTTGATTTTTAGTATTGTAAATTAATGAGTGACTATTAGTCATTTTGGAATTAAAAAAAATGGTGGTGTCCGTCTTTTGAGACATCGCGGTTATAGCCCGATAGAGGGTTACCGGATACTGTTTTCCTTTAAAGATGGCGTTGGGAATTTTTTGAAATGTAAGCTGTGCTAGGGTACTGCCACTTTCCCCAAGTGCCGCTGCACTTATCAGTAAATCTGTTTTATAATCATGACATCTTGATAACATTCGTGAGCAGGTATTTAGCGTATCGCCATGATAAACCAAATGCACTTTACTTTTACCTATTTCGCTTACAATAACCTTACCTTGATGTATAGCACATTTAAAGGTTGGGGTCGTATGGTATCTTTTTTGGAAATACGCTTTGTTTTCTAATAAATATGCTTTGAAGTCCTGAAAAAGGAGCAAAGCCTTTTTGGTACTACCAGACTGACTAGGATTATATGTGATTACGGCTTCATCACCAACGTATTGATATACTTCAAGGCCATAGGCCAAGACTAGTTCATTCAAAAGATCGAAACAGTCTCGAAGTAGGTCCGCATACTTTTCACTATCCAGACGCTCGGCATGCCCCGTGGCTCCATTGAGATCAATAAAAAGAAACCCTTTTTGGACACTTGCCGGAGGCAAAAAGTGACCTATTGCTTTCCGAACTAATGCCACGGCACCTCCATAGCTCTTTTCTAAGTTTGAAATGAAAAACATTAATACACTTACAAAACAGAAGAAAGAAATGGTAATCATTGCTATGGGTGATACTAAGGTGGCGATTGACTTCTCCCAAGCGCCTATCCCGATGCGATGAAAATGCACGTAAAACATGCTCTGAAGTGCGGTTATAAATAAGACAACCATAATAAGGGTTACCACTATTAATTGAAGAAAGGTACCTATTCCAAGTGCTTTCATCCGCAGTGCTAATCCATCAAAGGATTGCGCTACAACGGAACACAACAACAAGGCTCCATTAACCATCAAAAAATAAGACCAAAAAGGTACCGCTAGGGGTTGCCATCCCAACTTACCAAGATAGGCAAAGGCAACCACAACAAAATGTACATTCGTGAGTACAGTGGCTATCAAGCATATGACCAAATAATTGGCTAGTGTTTTCATTTATACAGCAACAGCTTGGGTGAGATAAGTCTGAAAAGGAAGGGACAGACGGTAGGCCTCCTCTACCATATCTACAAAATCGGCACGGATTACCTCAGCTTCCTGAAGATCACGAGACACGATAAAGTTCTTGTACCGTAGTAAGTCTTTATGGGGATGATCTTTGGCATAATTACGGGGACCTGTTTTTAAAACGGTACACCAATCCGAAAGACCACCATAGAAGTCTTGAAACTCCTCGTTGCCCAATACTGCTTTGAGTTGATCTCCATCATAATCAATGGCGGCTCGAATATGTTCTAGCATGGGTTTATCCAGCTGGTGAAAACCACAACCCAGAAAAGCGCTTTCGGCACCTACTGATAAATGCATATAACTGTAACCCACAGTCTTATCCATTATCGAAAACGTGAAATAGTCCTTGTAAATGGGCTTATTTGGATGGAACCGCCTGTTATTATTAATTCTTGAAATCGTGTGTTTAGGTTCTAAAGCCCCAAAAACCTCAGGATTCTAAGGCGTTAGCCTATCCAATAATAACGCACACTCGTTTAACCAAATTTGTTTGGCCTGATGGTATTCTTCCCGATGGGCATCCATCCATTCTTTACTGTTGTTTTGGCTCAGACTTTTTAAAAACCTGAAGACATAAGACTTATCCATATCAATATTGACTATTAGTCACTTTTTACTAAAAAAAATTAGCACGCCATCCCACGTACCATTATCCGTACAAAAGATTCCATCAATTGTTTTTGAGAAATCTGTTCTACATTTTCTAAAAATGTTCTTTTAGAATCTAAAAACTGCATAATGCCCATACTACTGCCCCAAGCCAAATAGTTGGCAATAATAGGATCTAGATCTTTACGCATATATCCTTTACGTTGTTGTTCTCGTATGTGATTTGAAAAGAACTCTTGTAAACGGGTACTGACTTCTTTATGGCCCATGACTTTAGTTTGAAATTCTGGACGCTCCATGTAAACAATAAGTTCAAAATATTGTGAACAATCCAAGCTGTAATTATAACTGGCCATCATTATCGCCTCCGTTTTGGCCAGACCTTCTTGACTATTTTTCTCACTTA
>JBCDGY010000319.1:0-3584 GCA_039414375.1 Bacteroidota bacterium
ACTTGTATTTGCCGCGAGTTTTGCCTTTGGAATGTTTTTAGCCCGTCAAGCGAAAGCACAAGATGAGCAGTCATCACTTCTTTGGAAGGTAGAAGGTAAAGATTTAAAGAAGCCTTCTTACATTTTTGGAACCATTCATCTCATCTGCCCTGATGATTTTTTTCTGTCGGATGCTACTAAACAAGCAGTTTCTGAATCGGGTCAGGTTGTGATGGAACTGGATATGGATGACCCTCAATTGATGACTAAAATGCAACAGCTTTCTATGAATGCTGGCGGGAAAAACTTTGGAACAGATATTACCGATGAGCAACGTACTATGATCAATGCTTTCTTTACCAAGCACTATGGAGCTAACTTAAGTCAATTGGGGATAATGAAACCTTTTACACTGCTTTCGATGATGTTGCTTAAAAGTATGGACTGTAGCCAACCCGCCAGCTATGAGCAAAGTTTGGTCAAAGAAGCCGGTGCTAATGAACTGGAAGTATTAGGCTTGGAAACGGTAGAATTTCAAACGAGCATATTTGATAATGTTTCTCTAAAGGAGCAAGTGGGTTGGCTTACCTACTATGCCGGTGATGAAGAAGGAATGAAACAAGAATTTGAGACTATGGTAGGTCTGTATAAAAAACAGGATCTTGAGGGGTTACATAATGCGATAATTGATTCAGAACAGTTTCAAGACATAGCTGATGATTTACTTTATAAACGCAATGCCGATTGGATTAGCAAGATAGAAGAATACGCCTCTGAAAAACCTACATTCTTTGCTGTGGGGGCAGGGCATCTCGGATCTGATAAAGGAGTTTTGGCACTATTGAGAAAAGAAGGTTACAAGGTGACACCGGTCAAGAATTAAATCTCAAATAGTAATGATCAAATGACAAACAATTTACAAATCTGAAGGGATCAATTAGGTAATTGATATTTGAAAAGTATTTGAAGTTTGGGATTTGGGCACTGAAATTTAAAAAGGGGTAGACAGCAGCCAAACCCCTTTTTGTCAACACAAACAACAAAAACTAATCTTCGCCCAATTTTACAAAGTGTTCCACGTCGTTATGAATAGCCAGTGTTAGTAGCGTGGTGGCGGTACAAAAAACCGGACTGGTGATGCAGTGGTGCCCATTCCAGCTGCCGTCATTATTTTGAATAGAGATCAAACGGTTGGCGGTATTAGCATACCACTTTTCCCATTCACTATCTTGGTTAATGATCAGGGATTCTCCAGTTTGCAAATAGCTAAGAAATTCTTCACCACCATTATTTCCGAAGCCACTCATCACCCGATCCTCCTGGGCTCTGTTCTTGGATGACTCGTACACCTGATAAGAAGTATTGTATTTCATAGCCTCATCCCTTGTGTATCCTATCTCCATTAAGTTCTCCACGGAAACTTCTTCTTCAGGTGCCAGGTCCCCCCTTTCTTTAGCTTTTTTCATTTCTGTCTTTGCCCTTCTGGCTTCTTTGGCGCTGGACCGAACCGAGCCAGACACAGAATATAAAACTATTCCCGCACCTTTATCCGTTTTAACATCACCGGTTTCCGCGTTGTAGTTTCCTTTTTGGTAGGCTTTGGCTTTTTCTAAAGCGTCATCATCCACTTCTATACCTTGGTGGTCGGCCGCTTCCAAGGCTGTTGTCGCTAATGACGATTGTAGTACACCAGCCCATCCGGAACCTTTTATGCTGCCATCTACATCCTGTGCTCTTTGAATCTTGTTGATGCAGGTTTTTAATGCTTTTTTTATACGCTTTTTCCGAGTACCATCTTCCACTTTGTCAAGCATATTAGATAAAAACTGAGCGGTCAGCACCGCATCGATGTTATCTCCCAATTTAGTCTGGATCTGCGTTCCTGAAAGATTTGTAATCTTCAATTGGCTGACCGGAGTGGATTCTATTGTTGTCAAGATGAAACTTAGTGCTTTATTCAAATGGTCTGAAAACTCACCTTTATTAAGGGTGTTTCCGGTGCGAAGGAGTGCCATAGCAACCATAGAAGTGGTGGCTGGGTCCGCCTGCACGGCATGCGGATCAAGAATATCTTGTCGCTGGTGGCTACCAGCGCCCCAGCCACCACTTGCCTGCTGAGCTTTCGCTATCCAATCTAACCCTCTCTCAATAGAGTATTGTGCTTCTTCAGGGATGATAAAATCAGATACAAATTCACTTTGCTCTTCTCCAAATAAGGTGCGAAATACGCAGCCTTTTTTTGTTGTACAAATGGTTATACCTGACCTTAACTCTTTTAGCTCGGTATTTTCTTTTTTGGGTACCGCTAAAAGTAAAGCACCCCCGGTCAACAATGCCAATCCAGATGTTTTTAGTGAATTCATAATACTATTATTTTGGTCAATTATTATCTTAATGACCATAGGATGTTACCCTTGATAGGATTCCATAAAAAAATTTAAATTTTTTTGAGGTTACCTGACTCCGAACTCTCAAGATTTTGAATTGATTGCTTATGGGAGCAAAAAAATGAATCTTTGCCCCTCCCTCTAAAACCACTATGTCAAAGACCAAAGAGGCAAAAGAAACCCCGTTAATGAAGCAGTACAATGCCATTAAGGCAAAGTATCCCGGTGCGCTTTTACTTTTCAGAGTGGGCGACTTTTACGAAACTTTTGGAGAGGATGCAGTTCGTGCTAGTAAGGTACTGGACATTGTTCTAACTAAGCGGGCTAATGGTGCAGCCTCTCATATTGAATTGGCAGGATTTCCTCATCACTCACTTGATACCTATTTGCCCAAATTAGTGCGTGCTGGAAATAGAGTAGCTATTTGTGACCAGTTAGAAGATCCTAAATCAGTAAAGGGAATTGTTAAGCGAGGGGTTACTGAATTAGTGACACCAGGCCTGTCTTTTAACGATAATGTACTCGACCGGAAAACCAATAATTTTCTTGCCAGCATTCATTTCAACAGCGATAAGGTAGGTGTAGCTTTCTTAGATCTTTCAACAGGCGAGTTTATGACCGCCCAGGGCTCCAAGGAATATGTGGCGAAGCTTTTTCAGGGGTTTAGCCCTTCAGAAGTTATTTTAAGTAAGGCAGATCGCGAGGAATGGGAGGAGCTGTTTGATACAGATTATCTTACTCATAGTTTGGATGAATGGGTATATGGGTCTTCTTTTGGCTATGAAAAACTAACAAGTCATTTTAAAACAACATCCTTAAAAGGCTTTGGCATTTAAGGAATGCATGAAGCCATTATAGCGTCCGGTGCGGTTTTACATTATCTCGAAGAAACTGAGCATAAGGAAATGGATCATATTTCTTCCATTTCGCGGATTGACGAAGATAAATATGTCTGGTTGGACAAATTCACCATTCGGAATCTAGAGTTGATCTACCCTCAGCATGAAGGAGGCGTACCCTTAATCGATATTTTAGACGAGACCATCACCCCCATGGGCTCAAGGCTCCTGAAAAAATGGGTTGTACTTCCATTAAAGGATGCTATCGCTATCCAAGAGCGCCTTTCAATCGTAGAGGCTTTTTACGAAGATGAAGACCTGCTCGATGAGGCAAGAGACTACCTTAAATCGATTGGTGATATAGAGCGTCTTATCTCTA
>JBCDGY010000320.1:0-3582 GCA_039414375.1 Bacteroidota bacterium
ATCAAAAATAAGTGAAGCTGTATTTGCAATAATAATCGAACTCAGGTTTAAAACCTAAAAGTCGTCTGAATAATGGTACTCGCTATGCCCATTAAGGAACCACGTTGATATTTTAATGGTTTTTGCCTTAGAGAACTTAGTACCCTTCGATTATTTAGGCGACTTTTTAAAAATCACCACCAAACCACAAAGAGTCGTGATAACGCCCCTGATGGAGTCTTCATCCACAGCATCGGGGCATTTTTCGCTACCATTCTCAGGTTAACATCCAACAAGATTTCATAATGGGAACGCCAGGGCACTTCAAGGTGTGGCGAAAGTACCCATTCCAACTTTCGAGGCATATGGTAAGAGGCAGACCGAAAACGCTCGGTATTAAAAACATCAAAACGTATCCATGTCCCAGCAATACAGGCATTGTTTAGCGGTCTTATCGAAGGTTTCTCTCCAAGCGGCGCAAATAGTTGAGCTTTAAAACAACAGCTTTGCGCGATTTTCAGGGGATCTATTTCAAGCGTTTCCCACAAGGGAGTTAGACTTGGATGAAATAGTAAAGGCAATTGTTTTTCTTTGAGTTTATCCAGTTTGGTATAAAACATATCCCTGCGGTTAGGGCCAACTAGTCTGTAGATGGGTTCGGAAATTGTTGGGTCGATCAAATAGAATTTATAAACCAATTCTACATGAAAATACTGATGAGTATTTTTATTTTGAATAATAAAGTCCAATTCTCCAATACGATGCCTTCCGGCTTCCACGAGAATATTATGTTCCACCAAATCAAAACTATCAGTACTATGGATCAACTGTTGAAAGACCTTTTCCATTTGATGTCCCAAACGTAAATTCCTAGGTAACTGGGTTTCCTTTAAGTTCGAAATAACGACTGGGGGAAACTTAAATTGGGGTAGCCCAAACTGTTCCTTTTCCCATAGCGGCGGTGTGTTCAAAAATCCTTCGTGATAAGCGGTACTCATCATAATCTTTCAGACAGTACGTTCTGTATTGAAAAGCGCAGACTTCTTTTCTTTCATTTAATCCCAAAACATGAATTACACTACTCTAATACATAATTCGGATTTAAAGATAAGCGTTAACTTTTCTTAAAAGATTTTGTAGCCCCTGGGAATACCTTACTTTTATTAATAACTATGAATTTGAAAAAAGGATTTCGCTTCACCTCTTATGAAGCGCCCCACCTTTCGCCCTTTGAAAAACTTTTTGAGATTTTTCAAGAACTCATTACGCATACTTCCGGTGATTTTGATGAAGCTATTGAATGGCTTCGACAGCTGGATGAGGAGTATGAACTAACAGATGACGATTACACCATCGAGGATTTTATTGAAGATCTCAAACAGAAAGGGTATATCCGAGAAGAATTCGAAAATGGAGGTGGCGAGATTGGAGAAGATGGGGAAGAGGGTAATGGCCAAGGAGGCAGTATTAGCATTACCGCGAAACTAGAACAAATGCTTCGCAAGCGAGCGCTTGACCAAATTTTTGGAAAGTTAAAGCGCAGTGGGTCTGGGAATCATAAAACCGGTAAACTTGGCCGTGGAGACGAACGTGCAGGAGAATTTAGGGCCTATCGTTTTGGAGATGCCTTGGATCAAATTTCAATGACAGAAAGTCTTAAAAACGCACAAATAAATAATGGCCTAGGCCAATTTACTTTGAACGAAAGTGACTTGGTAGTGGAAGATACGGAGTTTAAAGCGCAGATGAGTACGGTGCTCATGATTGACATAAGTCACAGTATGATTCTATATGGGGAAGACCGCATTACTCCAGCTAAAAAGGTCGCTATGGCTCTGGCAGAGCTCATTACTACCCGTTACCCTAAGGATACCTTAGATATTTTGGTTTTTGGCAATGATGCTTGGCCTATTTCTATAAAAGAGCTGCCTTATTTAAAAGTAGGGCCTTATCATACCAACACCGTTGCTGGGCTAGAGTTGGCGATGGATCTTT
Organism: Bacteroidota bacterium; assembly: GCA_039414375.1. Taxonomy (GTDB): domain Bacteria; phylum Bacteroidota; class Bacteroidia; order Flavobacteriales; family Flavobacteriaceae; genus Croceivirga. Next base: position 1,975 of record JBCDGY010000320.1, read on the forward strand.
TACGCAGAAAACGCAATACCAACAAACAAATCTTTATGATTACCGATGGGAAGCCTAGTTGCCTGCGGCTCCCTAATGGCGATTATTATAAAAATAGTGTTGGCCTAGATGATCATATCGTAGAGCAGTGTTATAATATGGCTGCTCAGGCACGCAAATTGCACATTCCCATCACCACTTTTATGATAGCGCAAGATCCCTATTTAATGCAGTTTGTAAGGGCATTTACAGAAGCCAATCGCGGTAAGGCTTTCTACACGGGCTTAAAGGGATTGGGAGAAATGATCTTTGAAGATTATGAGAATAACAGAAAAAAGAAAATTCAATAGTCAACAACCTAGGTTAGCCAAGAATTAGTTGCCAGATTGACATCAGTTATATAACGAGAATAACAATGAGCGATAACACAATACCAAACATCACCACCCTGGGCGCGTTAAAACAGTCTGGGTATCAATCCAAAAGTATTAAGGATGAACTGCGAGATAACCTACGCGAAAAAATAAAGAAAGGGGAAACCGTTTTTAGAGGTATCTGGGGCTATGAGGACTCGGTAATACCAGAGTTGGAGCGTGCAATTCTTTCTAGACATAATATCAATTTACTCGGGCTTCGCGGACAAGCCAAAACACGTTTGGCTCGGTTAATGGTTCATCTTTTAGACGATTATATACCTTACGTTGCAGGCTCGGAAATATTTGATGATCCCCTACAACCCATTTCCCGTTTCGCAAAAACGCTGTTGGCCGAAAAGGGAGAAGATACTCCTATTGCATGGCTTCCGAAAGAAGAACGATTTTTTGAAAAACTAGCCACTCCCGATGTTACTGTGGCGGATTTGATTGGTGATGTCGACCCTATTAAAGCGGCTAATCTTAAACTAAGTTATGCTGATGATCGCGTGATCCACTTCGGTATGATTCCTCGTGCCAATCGTTGTATCTTTGTCATCAATGAGTTACCTGATCTTCAAGCACGAATTCAAGTAGCGCTATTTAACATACTGCAAGAGGGAGATATACAGATTCGTGGTTTCAAGCTTCGCCTGCCTTTGGATGTGCAGTTTGTGTTTACAGCAAATCCAGAAGACTATACCAACAGGGGGAGTATAGTTACCCCGCTTAAAGATCGTATAGGATCTCAAATATTAACCCACTATCCCAAGAGTTTAGGAATAGCAAAGCAAATCACACAGCAAGAAGCGAGGTTAGACGATCGGCAAAGTAACCATATTGCGGTACCAGAAATCGCTATGGATGTACTAGAGCAAATTGGTTTTGAAGCTAGGAATAGCAACTACGTAGACGTGAAAAGTGGTGTAAGTGCCCGAATGAGTATTACAGCCTTTGAAAACTTATTGAGTGCTGCGGAAAGACGTATTTTGAAATCAGGAGAAGCGCAAACAACAGTACGGCTTAGTGATTTTATGGCTATTATCCCTGCAATTACAGGTAAAATCGAATTGGTCTACGAAGGTGAACAGGAAGGCGCAGACTTTGTAGCTGAAAATTTATTGGAAGAGGCCATCAAAACATTGTTTCCTGATTATTTTCCGGCCATTAGCAAGTTAGAAAAGAAAGATGCGCAAACCCCTTACGATGATTTGAT